>JAYRFH010000052.1:0-13932 GCA_041908405.1 Candidatus Zixiibacteriota bacterium | reverse complement strand
TCCGGTGTCTTCTGTTCAGCGGATTCGTCAGTGAAACTTCAGGTGACCTGGTGGGCACCTACCGGCCCCACCAACGCCGATAGCTGCAAGTTCATGATTCAGAGGATGAAGATCTATCCGTTCACTCCCGGCGTTTCGGTGCCGAATCTTGCGATCGGGCAGATATTTGACTGGGATGTTCCGACAGATACGGCGGCTCCACTCTATTTCGGTAATGTCGCGTTCACTGATCCGACTCGACGGTTGGTTGGTATGCGCGGCTTTACTTCAGTGGATACTGCTATAAGTAATCACAATTGCTATTTCAATGCACGCCGCTATGGCGGCGCGGCGATGATCGGCATGCATTTGAAGAGTGGGATAAGTGAAACTGCGATTTATGCAGGATACAACGCCGCCAGTGATAGTTTCCTGTATCCAGCCGGAGGACTTCTGCCGGAACAACTCTGGGCCAACATGCAGTCAACCGGTTACTCCAACGAGTCCCGAATTACTGATTTGCATTCCATGTTGATCTACAAGAATGGTGCCTCAAATGTTGGCTGGACACTCCCCGCCAACGATACCTTGACTATCTGGAGTGTTGTCGCGGTCGTCCGGCCGACCGGTGGAACCACCGCCCAGGGACTGGATAGTCTGAAGAAAGAGATCGATAAGGCAAAGGCGTGGTATTACAAGCCCGGCATCATCGCGCCCTTTATGTGCGGTGGATGTTGTATTGGCACCACCGGCAATGTCAACAAGGGTCCGGCTGAGTTACCCGACCTTTCGGATCTTTCGCTGATGGTAACGTATCTGACTTCCGGTCCAATTACGCTTCCGTGTGTTTGCGAAGCCGACATCAATTTGAACGGATTGGTCGACCTGTCTGACCTTTCGCTCTTGATCGCGTTCCTGACCGCCGATCCCCGACCGACATTCCCGAACTGCCCGTGAACTTGATGACACAATACGTCATAAGAGAGAAGCCGGCCACGGGGCCGGCTTCTTTTCGTATGAAGGACTGCCAATCAATTAGAAGCGATGAGATAGGCCGTGATCGCGGCGATCTGGTCGTCGGTCAATTTCGCGCGTTCGCCGTAGCGCTGCACCAGCGCGGGCCATTCATCGTCGGTCTTCATTCTCGCGCGAGGGAGTGAATGGCACGTTTGGCAACTTGCGCGAAAGGCGATCTCACCGGGCGAGCGCGTCTCTTTGCCCGAACTTCCGCCTGAACCGCAGCCGATCATCACGATTGCGAGAACGGGAAGCGCGAGCAAAGTCTGCCAGACTTTCCTCATAGATGCGCTCCCAATATGAAGCGGACACGGGCATCGTTGGAATCATCGGTCAATCCCCACGCATATCCGGCGGTGTAGTAGACGGAACCGGTGGCGAAAGAGATGGTCGGGCCGAAGTAGGAGCTTGATTCATCTTCCAGATCCTTCAGCATCTCATATCGCGAGGTTGACTCTAGCGCTATCGTGAACTTATAGCTTAGTTCATACGAGAGGCCGATATCCAGACCAACTTCGTGGATCGGGTCGCCGGGCGCCCAGAAGAACTCATAGACAGGATTGATCGCCAGGTTGACTTTGTCGAAATCTTTCGCCAGCAGGAGTTTTCCTTCCAGCTTGTTCTGTTTGCCCAGGTCGATCTTCCGATTGTATTCGAGGTAGAGAACAGGGTCGAACGGAACAGTCCCTGGTTCTGCCAGGCGATAGCGGGTCCGGAGTTGGAACGCATCCCATTTAAATGAGCCGCCATCGGCCTGCGTGAAGATCTGGTAGACGGAGAGATCAGCGCGGGAGGAAAGGCCGTGCTCCAATTCAATCCGGTATTCCCAGGAATTGGCGTTATCGATGCGGGTGGTTTGGTAGAACTCCAACTCGGATTCATCTGGAGACATCATGCCGGTCCCATAGGTCCAGACATACTTGCGGCGGTCGGCGAAACTCGACGGCGCGGCTAAGACAATGATTAGGAATAAGATAAGTAGCGAGCGAGACATGGTGTTACCTCTTCATTTTCATTTACTGTAATCAAATGCAAATGAAAATCATTTGCATTTATAAATCGAGACTAAGATTATCACCTATAATCTGGCTGTCAAGCGGATTTTTTCACAAAGAGGGAAATGGGCGGATCCAGTCTGAATCCAAAGACAAAAAAATGAACGAGATCAATCCATATTACGATATATAAGGAAAGGCCATGAGCAAACCGGCTTGATCGCCTTCGAACTACGCACGAACGACTCCGATTATGAAAAAAGCGAAATATGTGCATGGGACCAGTCCCGAAGAACAGGCTCGACTCGCCGAACTGAATGCCCTGACCAATCCGAAGTTCATTCAGTTTCTGCAGGTTCGCCCCACCGACCTGGTGCTGGAGATAGGCGCGGGGTTGGGGATTCTGGCCTCACAGGTAGCCGATGTCGCCAACCAAGGTGAAGTCCTTGCGGTCGAGTTCTCTCCCGAGCAGATCGCGCGGCGGCATGGCTGTCGGCTCAATCTCCACTTCATTCGCGGCGACGCGCACCACCTTCCGTTTGCCGATTGCACGTTCGATGTTGTCTATTGCCGCTATGTGCTCGAGCATATGGCGGACGCTCCGCACGTGATACGAGAGGCGCATCGCGTATTGAAACCGGGCGGGAGATTCCTGGCGCAGGAGAATAATATCGCGGTCAATTTCTTCTATCCAGAATGCCCGACATTTGAGTCGGTCTGGCTGAAGCTGGCCGATTTGCAGGAGAAACTTGGCTCCGACGCGTTGGTCGGCAAAAAACTGTTCAGTTACTTCAAACAGGCGGGATTCAAAGCGACTGAAATATCGTTAGCCGAGGAGTTTCATCACGCCGGAATGCCGAGTTTCAATTTCTGGGTAGAAAATCTGGTCCGGATCATTCAGGCAAGCCGGGAGGATTTCATCCGTTTTGGGATTCTGACTGGCGACCAGATCGATGAAGGGCTGGCTGAGGCCACACGATTTGTCGGCTTGACCGATGCCGCGGCTTATTTCTATTGGAATAGGGCGGTCGGAACCAAATAGGGCCATGCCAGCCTAACCTATATCAGGATATCGACTTTCGTCCAGAATCGGACAGGCTCAATCCGGTTAACTCGTTGTATTTCTTTACTTTCTCTGTCATCACAAAAATAATTCGGCCGGCTATTACTTCCAATAAACATTTTTCAGTATATTCCCGTATAATTGCTAAGGTTGACTGCACCTTAGTTAGAAAGGTGAATTATGGATGCAATAGATCGCGACATACTTGGTATCCTTCAGCAGGATGCCCGCATTCCGAATAACGAGATCGCCAAACGTGTCGGCATCGTGCCGTCGGCGACCTCGGAGCGGATTCGGAAACTCGCCTCGCGTGGGCTGATCTCCAATTACGAAACACGTCTTAATTCAAAGTCACTTGGTTTTGGACTGGTCGCTTTCATCTTCGTCCGTTCGCAGGAGCCGGTTTCAGGCTATCCGACCGCGGACAAACTCACCGCGATCCCCGAAGTGCAAGAAGTTCATAACATCGCCGGTGAAGACTGCTACCTGATCAAAGTTCGGGTGAAAGACACGGAGTACCTGAGTCATTTCCTTCGCGAGAAGATCGGATCGATCCCCGAAGTGAACAGCACCCGGACGATCATCGCGCTGGAGACATTCAAAGAAACCTCGAACCTTCCGATCCAACTGGTCGCGACGGGGAACGGGTCGAACGGAAAATCCGGCGACCAGGTGAAGTGAGATGACCCCTGGAAGCAGTCACGCTGGAGCAACAAAGTTCCGGGTGACGCTCGCCTTCCTGGCGGTCTATATCATCTGGGGTTCGACCTATCTGGCGATCCGTTTCGCGGTTGAGACGCTTCCGCCATTTCTGATGATGGGTACGCGCTTCCTGATAGGAGGCGCGTTCTTTTTTGCCTGGGTGCGGATCGCAGGCGAGCCGATACCGACGATGAAACAGATCAGGTCGGCTTCGATAGTTGGTATTCTGATGCTCTGCTGCGCGACCGGCGTGGTCGGATGGGCGGAGCAGTTTGTGCCATCGGGCCTGACTGCGCTGATCATTTCGGGGGCTCCGGCAATGTTTGTGCTGATCGAGTGGCTGCGCCCACGCGGTATCAAACCGAATCTTCTCACGATCATTGGTCTGGTAGTCGGTTTCGCCGGGACAGCGATACTGATCGGTCCCGACAAGATCTTTCTGGGGACCGCGGACAAGCAATATTTCATTGGCGCGGTCTCATTGATGATCGCGTCGTTCTGCTGGGCGAGCGGTTCGATCATGTCGCAACATATCGAGATGCCGAAATCGATGTTGACTGCCGCAGCGATAGAACTGCTGGTGGCCGGTGTAGTGCTGGTAAGTGTCGGGCCAGTGTTAGGTGAGCGAATGGTTTGGGAAGCCGTATCACTCAAATCGGTACTCGCGCTTGGATATTTGGCAGTCTTCGGCGCGCTAGCGTTTGCCGCGTATGTTTTTCTGTTGAGGCACTCGACCCCGGCCAAGGTCTCGACCTATGCTTATATAAATCCTATAGTCGCGGTGATTCTCGGCACCACGCTTGGCGGGGAAGTGTTTGATGCCCGGATGGGGGTAGCTTCGGTTATCATTATTGGAGCAGTGGCATTGATCACGATCGCCAAGTCGTCGCGGCGTGAACCGGAATCGATTGTGAAGGAAGAATCTGCGGCCTTAGAGCAGAAAGCGTAGATTTAGTCTTTACCCGCGCGGTGAGTTTCCGACGGTTTCCGGGGCGCCACCATCACCGATTTCTCACGTTCCACCACCACCAATCCCGGTTTTGCTTTCGCCGGTTTGCGCACGTAGCGTCGCTCTGTATAGATGACCGGGACAAGCGTATCGTTTTTCGCTTTACTGAAAAACGCGGCGATAGCCGCAGTCTCTTCGATCTCGGCTTTCGATGGTTCGAACGATTTGTTTGGGAACTTGATCACCACATGTGAGCCGGGACATTGCTGAGTGTGGAACCAGAGTTCGTACGGTTTGGCGTAGTCAAAGGTGGTGCGGTCATTGTCGGCGCCGTCGCGACCGACAAAAATAGTCAGCCCTGTTGAGAGATGATACGGCTTATACGGGAGCCGTGGCGCGGGGGCGGCGCTGGTGCCGGCGGCACGGGGGCGGAGCGCATCGAGTTCCGCCCTGTAGCGCTCGACGGCTTGCTCGAAGTGCCGTTCGAGAGCGGCGTCGATCTCCCGGAGTTCTTCCAATTCACCTCGCGTGATCTCGAGTCGACGTTGCAGGAGTTCCAGGCCTTCACGCCCTTTACGATACCGACGGAAGTATGCTTCGATATTCTCCTGCGGCGACAACGCCTGCTCCAGCGCGATCGTTACTTTCTGCGCATGGTCGGCGATAACATCTTCAAGGGTTATGGAGGTCATGCCGCGTTTGAGTTTATCATAGTTTATCTGCAGCAGTTCGGCGAGTCGCTTGTGGCGCTCAAAGTCCTGCGCCTCGGTTATATCCTGTTCCAGTTTGTGAGTGCGACGTTCCAGCTTTTTGATAGCCTGAGTGACCAGTTCGAGCGTGGATTTGCGTTCATCCCGTTCCTCGGTTTTGTCCTGCCGTCGCGAGGCTCCGGTCATGATCGCCAGGGAGAGGGATTTCAGTTTCTCCGGCTGTTCATCGATGGAGGCGAGCTTCAACGGGTAGGCTTCCGGAATACCCGCGACCACGTAGAGGTATCCAGAATCTGGTTGGGCAAATCGGGTGACAATGTCCCTAATTGCGCTAACTAGTTTTTCCAGGTGAGTAGACTCAATCTCTTCCAGGTCAAGGTCTACGGCTCCCGCGCGGGTGGCCAGTTCTCGTGCGAGAGTCCTATTGAAACCAATGATGAACTTTTCAATGAAAAGAGCAAAAGGGAGTTCGGGTGTAGAATCAATCCGTTTCTCAATCAAGCTCTGTATCAACTCGACCGTGATGGTCATCGGGTCGAGCTTTCCTTCGATAGGGGAGAGATTATAGGATTCCCCGGTCTCGAAATCGCGATTGCGCAGAGTCGCCTGCTTGCCGGAGTGGGAATCGAGTAACCAGAGATTTCCATTCGGCCCGATCGCCTCAATGACCACTGTGTGGTGCTTTCCACCCTTTTCGATCTTCAGGTAGCAGACGCGGTCCAAGAAGGGTTGTTCGATGCCGGTAACTGTCGCGCCAGCCAGGTCGAAGATCGGCCAGGGTTTCTCGCGAGTTTCTACCTTCACCTTCGAACCGGGGACCAGGAAATAGCCTGAGCCCGCGGGGTGGAAGATAGAAGCAACCGCCCAGAGACCGCTTTCGCTTTTGATGAAGAGATAGGCGGCTCGTTCTTTCTTATAGAATTCTGTATTGACGATCTTGCCGCCGATCAGTTCGCGTTTCATCTCGGCCACCAGCGACAAGATATGGAGGGCAGTTTGCATGGCGCGAATATACTGGCATGGTCATGCGGCAACAAGTCTCAATTGACCGGGGAATCCGTAAGCTCTATACTACCTATGAATCACACATCAACATTTCAAGGAGAACCCATGAAATACGGCGCGCGCAATCGGATCGTCGGAAAAGTTACCTCGGTGAAAACTGGGGATATTATGTCGCTGGTGAAATTCGATGTGACCGGACCGCACTCGATGGCGTCGGTGTTGACGACTGAGTCGGTCGAGGATCTGGGTCTGAAGCCCGGCGATGAAGTGGAACTGATCGTCAAGGCGATCCATGTCCTGCCGGTGAAAAAGTAGACTTACGGCTAGTTTCGCCTATAGAACGCGAAGCCCATTTCGCCGGATTCGGATTCTTCGTATAGTTCGTAGCCATCATACTGGCGAACGGGGATTAAGACCATCTGCGGAGTGTACAGTCGCTCGAACTCCGGGTCCTTCGCCAGTTCATACTCGGTGAGGAACCAACCCATCGTAACCGCGTAGCCAGCGGCGCCACCCGCGATGATATAGTCCGGCCTGCGTTCCATTACATACTTCCCATCCCCCTTTTCATGGCCGGGAACATCCTGCCATCGGGCGACCCTGGGCGGATTCTTCCTCTTGGCGATAGTGCGGTCATTCAGCCCCAGCATATCGATGAACCGATGATCCGGCGCGTAGTACGGCGTTGAGCCGGCGGTATTGAGCGCGATGAGGGAGCCTTTGGGGAAATTGGCGCTGATGTACTCGCCGACTATCCGTCCCAGAAGCGCGGCGCCGTCTTCCTTTTTGGCCCGGGCGACAATCTCAGGAGGAAAGAGAATTTGCAGTGTGAAGAGCGCGAGGAGAACGAGCGATGGTGCGAAGCGTCGGATACCATCCGCAGTGACCGTCAGATTCCACACAGCCTCGCCGATAACGATTGCGCAAAGCGGGATGATCGGGACCATAAAACGAAATGCGGGCATATGGTCGCCACCGACAATTGTGATGTAGGCCAGGTGCCCGACTATTACGGTAAGGAAAAGCGAGTGGCGTGGAGCCCAAGCTTGCCGCACGCGGAGCAAGATCAAACTCGCGGCCGTCAGTGGCAAGAGATAAGGGAGTGAGATGGCGTAGTCACGCAGGTACGTGAGACCGCGCAAAAGGTTAGAGAGCGTGACCGCGCCCTTTACATAGGCGGGATTGGGGAGCCAGTCGCCATAGTACGAGTATCGCCATAGAAGAAACGCGCCGAACCCGACCAAGAAGGTCAGCAAGAACGCCGGAAGTGACTTCCGGCTCTGGAATACAAGCCAGATGACCGCGCAGACAAAGTACAGAGGGCCGTCGGGACGGGTCATCGACAACAGGGCGAAGAGTGTTCCGGCAAGAATCGCCGCGCGAGTGCCTTTACCCGGTATCCGGTTCGCTTGCCAGAGTGCGAGTAGAAGCAACAGTGCGAAGAGCACAGGCTCCAGTCCGCCAATTGACCAGATGACCATCGGGAGTGAAGAAAGTACAATCAGAACGGCAACTGCCGACACGTAGAGGTTTTTTGGATACCAAATGCGGCAGATATGGAACGCGGAGAAACCGCAACCAAGCAAACACAGGGTTCCGAGCAATTCAGTGGCGAAAACAAGGTCGATACCGGCTCGGCCGAGCAGGCTGACCAGCAAAACCCAGAGGAAATTGCTGTATCCTTCGACGCGTTCTCCCGGATTCCAGACAAGCCCCTGACCATCGAGAAAGTTATGGACATAGCGGAGGGAGATGTAGGCATCGTCGTGATAGAATTTTCGAAATAGCATGAACCCCGCGACTGCAAGCGGGAGCGCCGCAAGAATCAGTGAGATAGGGAGCCATCGGCCCGTGTCAGTTGTTTGATCTTTCCCCGCGTCCATGCATGAAAGATAACGTATTGTGAGGCAAGCCGCCAGCGTCGCCTCGGACAACCCTGATCTCCAGACAAACTAAAATAGGGCTTGCCAAGTGGACCCGCCCGTACCACTTTACCGGCGGAAAATAGATCCGTTGGGGGTGGCGCAACAACGACCGCCTGAGATCATACCCCCTCGACCTGATCCGGATAATACCGGCGTAGGGAAACGGAGATGCGTGCAAACCACATCCCCCGTGCCTGCATTCCAGGCTTACCTATCGATTCAGGACGGAATCTTGCAAAACTGAAATGCGAGGTTACTGTCATGAAACGCTTTATCACCCCGATTGTCGGGATACTGCTGCTGATCGCGGCGCAGCTATCCGCGAGCGAACTTGCCGGAAGGGTGGTTGGCACCGATGGCCAACCGCTCATTGGTGTCTCGGTGATCACCGATCGTTCCGGCGTTGGAACGGTCACCGATAGTTCCGGCGCGTACCGGCTTCTATCGACAGATGACGTCAGTCGCGTGACTTTTTCGTCGGTCGGTTACGAACCACGGCAGTTCGCGGTCGGCTCCATTCCGGAAACCGTCACCCTTCAGCCGAGCTATTATCGGATGCGGGATATTCTGATCACAGCGGACCGCGCTCAGGAGGGAGTGACGCCGGTGCCATTTGATAATGTCTCGCGCGAGGAGATCGAACGGGATTATTCGATCGGCGAATTTCCGTTGCTGTTGGAATCGACCCCCAATCTCTATTCGTATGCCGATGCCGGGTCATTGCTCGGCTACAGCTATATGTCTATTCGTGGATTCAATGACAAACGCGTGTCGGTCTATATCAATGGGGTGCCGCTCAATGATCCCGAGGATCAGGCGACCTATTTTGTCGATCTGCCGGATTTCGCGTCGACAGTTTCGGATATCCAGGTGCAGCGCGGGGTGGGGAATTCGCTGTACGGCGACGCTTCCTTTGGCGGGTCGGTCAATATTGCGTCGAACTCGTTCGCACGGGAGCGCCAGGCCCGCATCACTACGGGATACGGGGAATATCTCTCGGATGGGAAGTCGATCGGGGAGATGGCGAAACAATCGATTGAGTACGCATCGGGACTCATCGATGGCCGCTGGGCATTCGCCGGACGTTTTTCGCGACAGAACTCAAGCGGGTATCGCCACAATAGCTGGTACGAGGGGTGGGCGTACTATTTCGCATTGGCAAGGCTGACCCCACGCTCGACCACCGACCTGCAGATCTATGGCGGGCCCATGCGGATGCATCTGGCGTATTATGGCTCGGCGCGCCTTGAATTGCAGAATGACCGACGCTTCAACTATTTGTCGTACGGCAACGAGACCGACAATTTCAACCAGCCGCACTACCAGTTGCACAATGTCTATGAGATCAATGACCGGGCAACCCTGAGCAACACACTGTACTATATTCGCGGCGAGGGGTATTACGAACAGCTCAAGCACTCGGCATTCTATTCGGACTACAATATCCAGCCGGAGCAGGTCAATATAGACACCAGCACTGGTCTGCCGTTTGAGAATGGCGCAATCGTTCGTCAGATCTGGGTTGCCAAAGATCAGTACGGGTGGAACCCACGACTGGATATAGACCATGCGGCGGGGCGGCATACTATCGGCGGGTCATTCTACTATTTTCGCTCCGACCACTGGGGGCAAGTGATCTACGCGGAGAACGTGACAGGGAGCCTGTTGCCGGGACATCGGTTCTACCAGTATTTTGGCGACAAGTATGTCGGCTCACTCTATCTGCAAGAGCAGTACGCGCTGACGCAGAAACTTGGGATGCTGGCGACCGCCCAGGTGCGCTATCAGCGCTATACTTTTGACCAGGTGAAGATGGGGGCGTTTAAGGGGTACCAATATGATATCGACTGGCTCAATTTCTCGCCGCGTCTTGGTTTCACATATACTCTGTCACCGGCGGTCAACCTGTTTGCCAATGTCGCCGTTTCGTCACGCACACCGACCGATGCGGAAATATACGATGCCAACGACCCGAGTGTGATGCCGTCGCTCGAGATCGAAAATCGAGCGATCAGTGGCAGTGACACGACCTACACCTTTGGTGATCCAACCGCGGAGTCGGAGCGAGTGGTGAACTACGAGTTGGGGGCGAAGTATCGGGATAATAGAAAGATGTTCGGGCTGAATCTTTTCTGGATGGATTTCCGGAACGAGATCATCCCATACGGCGGCATCAACCCCAACACCGGACTGGCGATCACGACCAATGCCGATCGGTCTGTGCATGCCGGGATTGAGTTGTCAGGCGAGGTGGCGTTGTCCGGTAATCTTACACTCGGCGGGAATTGGTCTTTTAACTACAACCGGATAAAGGAGTTCGTGGCCAACGTGCCGCTCAACAGTGATAGTGGCGAACAGTCGTTGGCTCCTGTGGATATGAAAAATAAGATCATTCCAGGATTCCCTGTAAATCTGGGAAATGTGACAGTTGATTATCACGCCAATTGGTATCGCCTGACCTGGAGGAGTCGATTTGTCGGTCGCCAGTATTTGGATCTTTATAATTACCGCCAGGAGGAGATTCTACCTGACAGTACAAAGATCGTCACCGACCTTTCTTCCGGTCCCTACATCGTAACCAGCGTTTCCGCCTCAGCTACACTCGAGAATTTCTTCGATCTCGGCGCACTGTTGTTATCAGCCAGAGTCGACAATCTCTTCCAGAAGAGATACGAGTCTTCAGGATACGGCGGGAACTACCTTCTCGAGGGCGATAGTCAGGTATATGGCTGGGCGAAATACTATGTCGGCGCTGAACGGAATTTCTACCTGCAACTGGCGCTGGAGCTGTTCTAAGTAAGTATGCACCCGGTCGATTATGTGATCGTAGCAGTTTACCTCGCGGTACAAATGTACCTCGGGGTGAGCCGCCGCATTCGTCCCGACAGCTCCGCCTCGGATCTGATAATCGGCGGCCGAGTGCTGACACTCCCTGCCTTTGTCGCCAGCCTTGTCTCGACCTACTACGGCGGAATACTTGGAGTAGGGGAATACTCGTACAAATACGGACTCTCCAACTGGCTGGTGTTGGGAGTGCCGTATTACGTAGCGGCCCTGCTGTTCGCGCTCTTCCTGGCGAAAAAAGCGCGCGAGACGGAGCTTCTGACTATCCCGGACCGTCTCGCCCAAGTCTACGGCAAACCGGCGGCGCTGGCTGGTGCCACTATCGTTTTCCTGATGGCGATTCCCGGCGCGTATATCGTGATGCTCGGTGTGCTGTTCCAGATGTTGTTCGGCTGGCCTTTCTGGGTCGGCGTATTATTTGGGACCGCATTTTCAACCATCTATGTTTTTGCCGGCGGATTCAACGCGCTTATCCGAAATGACCTGATGCAGTTCGGCCTGATGTTTGCCGGCTTTGCGGTTCTGCTGGTCTTTCTCATCGCAAAATACGGGGGACCGGATTTTATCGCGGCCAGTGTGCCAGCGGACCACCTCACTTGGCATGGTGGCCGTTCGGTATGGGCGATTGCCGTCTGGTATTTTATCGCACTGACTACATTAACGGAGCCTGCGTTTTTCCAGCGATGTTATGCCGCCCGCACCCCACAGATCGCTCGCCGTGGGATACTCATCTCTATCTGCTGCTGGGCGCTTTTTGATTTTATGACAACATCGTGCGGACTGTACGCTCGCGCCTTGCTGCCGAATCTGGCTGATCCGGTCGCGGCATATCCAGCTCTGGCAAATCAGGTGCTACCGGTGGGGATTTCCGGGCTCTTTGCGGTGGCGATGCTGGTGACTGTCATGTCGACAGTCGACTCGTATTCGTTCATTGCCGCATCGACTTTCAGCAACGACCTGGTGCGACGTATTCGTCCATTTGACGAGGCACGCATCACCAAGGTGACTCGGATTGGGCTGGCGGTCTCAACCGTCCTGGCACTGGCTGTCGGGCTGTTCTTCAAGTCGGCGGTTGATATCTGGTACGCGTTCGGATCGGTCGGCGCGCCGGCACTGGTTGTGCCGGTGGTCAGTTCATTTGTTGGAAGACGGAGGTTTTCGGGTGGAGCCGCGATGTTATCAATTGTCCTGTCGGGGGCGCTGTCGCTGACTTGGTATCTGTCGGGATGTTTGAATCCCGATGGCTACTGGCTCGGAATCGAGCCGATACTGCCGGGGTTGGCCCTGTCGGTGGTGTTATACCTGCTTTTGGCCCGCCGACGCCATTAGTTGCCAGATCGATGATAATCCTATATATTGGACCCCTATGAGCGACCATATCTATTTGTCCAAAGATGGCCGGATCAAACTCGAAGGGGAGCTGAAAAAGCTGAAATTCGAAGATCGTCCCAAGCTTATCGCCGAGATAAAGCGGGCGATGGAGCTGGGGGACCTGTCTGAGAATGCTGAATATCATGCCGCCAAAGAGGCTCAACGCCACCTGGAGCGGAAGATCGCCGAGATCGAGGATAAGCTGTCACGGGTCCGGACAGTCGATGTCGACAAGATCCCGAATGACAAGGTCTACCTGTTCTCGAGGGTGCTGGTGAAGGACCTGCGGGATGGCGAGGAGATCCTCTATACGATCGCCCCGGCCGATGAATCAGATGTGGATAAAGATATCATCTCAGTGAAGTCACCGATAGGAGCATCTCTTTTGGGGAAAGCGGTCGGCGACAAAGTCCAGATATCGGTGCCGGCCGGGATGTTGTCGTATGAGATCCTGAAGATATCGCGCGACTGATGAGCGGGTATTGAGCCTCCCCGCTACTCTTCTTCCTCAAAGAATTCGTTATTGATCTGTTCTTCCTCGAAGTACTCTTCCGCCTCTTCTTCGGGGTCTATCCCGGAGGCAAGGTTGGCGCACTCAAGCGAGCAGTAATACTCCGCCCCCTGTTTGACCGGTTTTCCGACTATCTTCTCATTACACTGATTACAGAACATGCTATTTCCTCAATATCCCTTTGAATTCTCTGGGTTGGTACGTGGTTCGCCCCCTCTTCGCCGGTCAGTGAGCCATGCGAACATTTGGGCGGACTATGAGTACACAGCCGTGAACGGGCTGTCAATTGTTTTTTCGTTCGTCCCTGTGACGATACAGTAGTTGACGAACCGGCCCCGGGCGCCCTTTAATGGCAGGAGACCGCGGCCTCGAAAGTCTGAACGATTCACCGCCGCGGGTGTTTGTCATATTCAAAGCCCGGCCGCCGGTTTCGGCCCGTCGAGGCGATAACAGCAACCGCTCAAGGAAAGTTCAGGACCATGACCGACCGATTTTACGCCGACAACATCACCCAGACGATCGGGGATACCCCCCTGGTCCGCCTTCAGCGGATGCCCAAAGAGTACGGGGTTGAAGCGACCGTGCTGGCCAAGCTGGAGTTTCTTAACCCGACAGGGTCGGTCAAGGACCGGATGGCGGTGTATATCCTTGAGCAGGCGATCCGTCGCGGCGACCTGAAGCCGGGTGGGACCATCATCGAGGCGACCTCCGGCAATACCGGCGCGGCAGTGGCGATGTTCGCGGCGGTGAACGGATTCAAGGCTATCCTGACTATCCCGGACAAGATGTCGAATGAGAAGGTAGATACGTTAAAGGCGTTTGGCGCCCAAGTACATATCTGCAAGACTGCGGTTCCGGCCG
>JAYRFH010000051.1:0-12803 GCA_041908405.1 Candidatus Zixiibacteriota bacterium | reverse complement strand
GTAAAGGCGGCAGAGGTTTGGGGCGGATGGAATGCCTGGGTCGAAATGGTAGCCGGAGAGAGTGGCGGACATTGCGCCGGTGACGGTGATAGTGTCGGTTGAGGCGAAAACGTAATTGGGGGCGCTGGGGATGAGGACCGCATCGCCGGGATCGAGGTGGACCGTTGCATGGCCAAGGTTGTCAGTTTCAACAAGCGCGAGGAGTGCGGTCTGGTCGAGATTGCGGACGGTGATTTGCGCGCCCGGGATGACTTGATCGGTGGTGGAGTCGATCACGGTGAGTATAACGGAGTAGGCGCCGGTGCCGGCGCAGCCTCCTCCCCCCTCTCCCCCGATTCCAGCGCGAAGGAAGGTGACGAGCGAGCTGTCATTATCTAGAGAAGAATTGAAGCTGCTCATATCGACGAGCAGAGATTCGGAAATGCCGCCGTGCATTTTGCCGGAGCCGTGGAGGTAGATATCTTGCTGACCTCCCGCGATGGAGAGTCCGGCCGAGTTGGAGCCGGTGATATCAATGCCGGTGCCGGTACCGAGGATCTGCATTGCCACGCCTGAAGCATTGGTGTTGCGGATGAATACGGAGCCGGCGCCTTCGTAGGAGCCATCAACGACGAGTCGTCCGAGGCGCAAGGTCTGTCCGCCGGTGTTGTCGAGCATCGATTCGAGATTGTCGGCGGCGGTCTGGTCACCGGAGATCTGCGCGAGGTTGATCGATTTGTTGTCGGCACAGGTATCGCCGATCTTCGCGCGGTCGGCGAGAGTTGGTTCGAGTATGAACGAAAACGCGAACCCCTGGTCAAGACGGGCAGAACTGGGGCCATCGAGCGTATCAACGGCGATGAGAATGCCGGAGTAGGTGCCGGAGCGAGGAGAGGAACCATCGATATCGGCAACTTCCTTAGTCCATCGGTACCCTTTGCGGCCGGATGTGCCGAGCGTAATGGCGCGAATCTCGGCGGAAGCGGCAGTGTAACTTGCGGCGAAAAGTGAATCGCCGGTAGGAGAAAAGATGATCACGAAAAACGAATCAGCGAGCGCGAAGTTGCCGACCGTGTCGGTGACGAAGAAGGTTAAGGTGAGTGAATCCTCGGCATTTCCCGCGCCGGTGTTGTTGGTAACGATCGCGGTGGCAGCGTTGGCGCACGGAAAGATGAGAAGCAACGAGAGAATGGATAGAAGATATTTCATGGTCACTCCAGATGATTTCAGAAATCAGAGCCTGCGGCGGCGGGTGGGGGTGGATGAAGTAGTGATTGTCGAGTACCAGGCTTGCATGGAAATGAGATAGGTGCCGACGCCATCCTCGGTCCAGGTGGCGGGGAGGTCATTGACAACATCATAGCTGTAGTCGCCGGAATAGCCGACATCGTAGGAGATTCGCGGGGTTCCTTCGTGGTGGTTTGTCGCGAGGGTGTAAGTTGTGCCATTTGTCAACAGCTGGGCGATCGGCCCTGAGCTGACCCATGAGGCGGTGGCACTGGCGGTGTAAACCCATACTGCGGTATCGAGGCGGTTTTGTATTCCGTTGTTGTAGGAGTAGAGGGCGACATCAACAGTGTCGCTATTGCCGGTGAGCGTGCGGAGATGGACGCGGAAAGAGTCGACGCGTTGGTTGGCAGCCGCAGTATAGCGATAGTTGACGTTGCCATTGGCGTAACATCGGATGGAGGCGACCGCCAACGAAGAGGCGCCAGCGTTGCTGTAGCCAAATGACGGATCGATGCGGATGGGAAACCGCGCTTCGGCGAGATAGTCCGCGGGTACGGTAACGGTGAAAAACGAATCGATGCGCAGATCGCACCAGACGGAAGAGCCATCAGCATCGAACGCACGGGGGCGTGGGATGTGCAGGAGCTTCTCCCCTGTTGTTCGATAGATGGCGTAGGAGCCGATGATAGAGTCGGGGCGGGAGTGGCCTTCAGCGAGTTCTTCTTTGGATAATTCCGGCTGATAGAACGCTATCAAGTTCTGCAGTTTGACAGGGAAGCGATAGGTCGTGATGGTGGTTGGGGAATCAAGGATGATCTCCCACTCAAGAGAGTGGTCATCGCGGAGGTAGAGCAGGTGGCGGGTGGAGTTGTCTGAGGTGAACCAGAGGGCAGTTGCGCCGTTAACGAGGCACTCTTTGGGAGTGAAGGAGCGGAGCGAATCGGCGAGCAGTATCGTCAATGACGCTCCGGAGGAATCGGAGAGCGAGAGAGTTGGATTGAATCTCCAGTCCCGCGAGTCGCCCAGAGTCGCATGGAGAGAATCTTTCAGCGTAAAAGTTGCGGCAACAGGTGACGCCTCAGTTGAGCGAGAGTCGCGGTGAATGATCGTCTGCGCAAAGGCGGGAGATATGAGCATAATGATGATGAGCAAGAGGCGGGTCATTGGTCTGGGTCTCCCTCGGTTTCGGTGACGCCATTCATAGGGAGGAGACGTTCGCGTGCAGAGTTGACTTGACGCATCGGGTCTGTCTTTTCAGACGCGACCGGGTCGATGCGGTGGCGGAGATCGACGAGCCGGACGAAATCGCAGAGTTTGACATCTTCGGAGCGGTCGATCAATCCGGTGAGATAGATGTCAATCAGCAGGTCGAGCTTGTCGAGGTTGACCAGAGGGTTGACGACTTTGAAAGAGGTACCAGCCATGCTACTCCCCCATTTCGGTGATAAAGAGGTCGACGAGGACAGGGGAATCGAGGTCGGCATCGTGCGCAATGGAGAAAGCGGAGTTGGTTTCGTGGCCGATGAGAAAGACGGAGTCCGCGGTGCGTGGACGGATTATGACATGCGGTGAGCTGATGGATGCCGGCAACTGGTTGCCGCGATGATCAATCAATTGAGAGAACTCGACTTTCTGCGCGGAGTCGCCGATATCGGCCCGGCCGAAGAAGATCTCGCCGGTGGCGACGGGTGATTCATAGAGGAGCAGATCGAGTTCACCGAGGGTCGGTCTCCCCCAGACTGCGAAGTCATGGACGATCCAACATCGGTGAGAAGTAACACGTTCGAGCGAAGACATGAGTGGATTCCTATCTGACGGTTGGGGATTTGGGTGACACCAGAGGCGGGCGGAAGGATTTGAGGAGTCGTTCGGCGCGCGCGGCATGAGTGGCGGCGAGAGATTCCCAGGCGAGCGCGATCTTGTCGAGGGAGCGTCCGGAGAGGAGTTCGCGTGCGGCGGCGGCGCGAAAGATGATCTCAAGCGCGAGAGAACGAGCGGCGGCACTCAATGTGGGGTCGGTGCCGAATTGTTTGTCGGGGTCAATCTCCCGTTCGATGATCCCGTTTGCCTCGGCGATGGCGGTATCGAGTAGGTCATCGGAGAATGGCACATAGAGCGGGGTGAAGTCGAGTAGAACAGATTCGCCATCGGCGATGGAGCCGGACGGAAGCCGTCGAAGCTCTCCCCTATCGGCATTGAGGGAGTAGTCGGAGCCTTCGAAATACAACGTGAATGGTTCGAACCAGACGGTGACCGAGGTATTAGACGAAAGCGCGCCGCCGGGTTTGGTAGCAAGCGTGCGCAGATGGGTGTCGAAGATGTAGTCGATATTCGGCTGATAGATGTGGCTGAGTGACGAATTGGACGCGACCAGGAGTGAATCGGCGACAACCGGTGAGATGGAGAGTTGAACAGGAGAATCGGTGAGCGTGAGCTGAATGCGCGTGAGGATATTGGCGCGGCGCGATTTTACACGGACGGTTGCGGAATCGACGGCGCCGCCATGGAATCGTTGCCAATCGAGGCCGGAAAAGCGGAAGGGTTGATCGGTGACCGTTTCGGCGGCCGGAGAGTTGGCGATAAGATAGGGTCGCAAGTGGTCGAGTGTGACGTAGGACATGGTATCAACTCCGCACGATGAGGGTTTGCAGTTCGGAGATGGCGGAGATCTGCGAGCCGACCGGGCCGGTAGTGAAAGCGGAGGCGACCTCGATCTTTATCCAGTAGCGGATCTGATTGGTGACGATCCGCTTTTGCCAGTCGAGTGGGATTGACTGGTAGTCGGGCCAGAGAGCGATGCGGGCGGGTGTTGAATCGAAGATTGACTGGCCGCTACTCGGTGTGAACGGCACCCAGAGGAAGCCATTCCAGAAGCTAAAGGTGACTGTTCCACCGCTCCCCACGGGTGAAAGCACGGCGTGCAGGTAGCGGAAGCGGGAGTTCATGCCAAGATAAAGAGCATCGCCAGGATTCTTGAAGAGCGCGCCGGAGGCGGGATGAGAAATATCGGATTCGGTCAGGTCCGACGCGGCGGTGGTTTTGTCGACGTAGGTTCCCGCGCCATGATTGTAGAGAATGACGGAGTCAAAGAGATCGGCACGCGCGTCGAGAGGCGCAGGAGCGGACCACTCACCTGATTTTCGGGAGGAAAACATGAGGCGACGTTGCTCATAGTTGAATCCGCGCAGCCAGAGGATGGTCGGGATGCCGTCGCGGAAAACGACCTGCGGCGATTGCTGAACGGATGATTCGAGCGTGACGGCGGCGCCCCAGGTGAGGCCATCGAATTCGCGCACGCGAAAGGCGGAGTCATTGTAGGCGATAGCGAGGCGGCCGTTGGGCCCAAGAGCAGCATCGAACTGATGGCTGAATCCTGAGAGACCGGAGGCAATGGTGTATTCTTCGGACCAGACGTTGGTGGCAAACGGCATCGCGCGGGAAACGATCTTGGTGGAGCCGTAGGCGATGATGGCATGGAGAGTTTCGGCGGCGGCGATCAGTTTGACGGTGAGTTGTGACGCGCCGGTGGAGAGCGTCTCCCCCGGATCGGTCGGGCCGGTTCCCCAGGTGGCGCCGGAGTCATCGGATGATTTCAGTTGGACAAACCAATTGCCGTTGTCCAGGCGATTGAAGGCGAGCCAGAGTGTGCCGGTGGAGTCGATGACGAGAGAGGGATTGAGTGTGGCGCTCGCGTTGTAGACAGTGACAGGATCGCCGATGGTCCAGGCTCCATTTGCGTATGCCAGCACGCGCGTTTTGAGCGTGACGCCATCGGAGTCGAGATTGGCGATGTAGATGGAGCAATCATCGGCGATGCAGCAATCAAAGGAGAGGTCGGCGATATCGGTGGCGACGGTCGCGGGTGGTGACCAGGTGGAAGAGCCGGGGTCAAGCCATCGCATGCGGAGTTGATTTGCAGCAGAGAGATAGATCGCGACGAGCCGTCCGGCGTACGGGCCGGACGGAAGGCGCAGAAGGTGTCGACCGGTGGCATGGCCGAGGGGATAGAGGGCGGTGGTGTCGGAGAGTTTGGTGAGCATGGGGGGTGTTCCGTTGAGAGATTGGGATCGCGACGGCTTGCCGACAAGGAGGTGATTGAGATGAGAGAGTTTTGCCGGCAAGCCTCGCGATGACAGGTACTAGCTTGTGAAGCACACCATAAATGGTGGGGTACGGTGTTTTTGTGTGCGGGCAGACGGGGACGTCTGCCGCGCATATCAATTTCAATCAAGACGATTAGAAGACGGTGTCGAGGATGACGGCGGCTTCTTTGACGACTTTGGCGTACGAGACAGCCTCGGAGATGACGGCCTCTTCGAAGCGTTGCTCGATCACTTTGTCATACTCGATCATCAACGGTTGCGCGATGACCTCTTCGATGGCGAAGCGGTTGTCGAGGCCGATGATGTAGTCGGTGGGGACTTCGTCGGAACGGATGAGAGTCGAACCGAGCGGCGAGATCAAGTCTCCCTGTTGCTGGAAGCGGTAGCCAATGAGCGGATCCTTGAATTCGCTCAGGTTGAGGATCGTTTTCAGTTTATCGATGTGGCAGACGAGGGTGGTCATCTCGAAGGGCGCGAACTGTGACCAAAGACTGACCAGGTCACCGTAGGCAAGTGTGCCGGTGGCGGCGGCATTAACGACGCGCGCTGAATTGGAGTTGCCATCGCCATTGATGAGCGTATTGACGATCATCCCGATCTTGTCGGTTTGCATCTTAAAGCCGATGTACCAGAGCAGGACGCGGAATTGCGCGGTCGAGCGGTGGCGGAGCGAACGGTAGGAAGTTTTGAGGGTCAGGCCGAAATCAGATACGGTGATGGCGTGTGTCTGTTCGGTGACGATCAATTGCGGGATCTCGGCGCCTTCGCCAACGGGACGGAGCGCGAATTTCTTGTCGCTCGAGGTATCGATGAAGAACGGCGTGTAACGGTTGGAGTTGATGACGGTGGAAGAGGCGATAAGGCGGCTCAGTTCGGGGCGCATCTGCTGTCCCTTCTTGATCTCACGCAACATGAACTCGGGCATCAGCGCGGGAGCTTTCTGATAGAACTGCTCGACGGTGGTCGGGCGTTTTCCGCCAAGTCGGACGCCAGCCAAAGCGAGCTGACGTTCGAAGGCATCGATAGGCGCACCGACCGGAGAGGGATCGTATTCATCGGTTTCGAGAAGTTCGGATAGTGTCAGGCCGCGGGATTCAGCTTCGAGATAGGTATCGCGGGAGATATCGAGCGAGGCGGCACGAGTGAGGTCGAGGTTGCCGGTCGGTTCGTGAGTGGCGCGATTGAGATTGGCCAGGGCGGCGGAAGAGAGAAAAGAATTGAAGTCCATGGGGGTTCCTTGGGGGGACGGTGGTTGTGGGTTTGGGATCGCGACGGTTTGCCAAAGAGAGTTGAGTTGAGATGATTGGGTGGTGCAGGCAAACCTCGCGATGACAGGTGTTGCGTTGTGTTCGGGCAGACGGGGACGTCTGCCGCGCAAATGCAATGAGAGTGATTGATCGCTGATGTACGAAGAGAACTAGTTTAGCAGGATCAGGCAGTCGGTGGTGCCGTTGATGTCGATGACGGTGCCGCGGGCGATATTCCCTCCGGCCGGGTCATAGGCGGCAAGGACCGGCGCTTGCTTCACAGTGCCGGCGGTTCCGCCGACGACACGATTGCCGATGGATGGTACAGTCGCGGATACAGCCAGGCGGCAGATACCGCCGATCTGGACGGTGGCGACACGTTTGCCATTGTCATTGTCGGTGAGCGTTAGCGCGATAAGTTTGCCCAGGAGTTGGCCGCCGCTGGTGATGGGACCGATCTCGGAGTTACCGGTAAGCATGACGGGCTGGCCGAGATGGAGATCTTTGAGGTCATCGACCGAGGTTGTCTGGTGGATCTTGAAGGAGGCGAAGACAGGGGCGATGGATTCGAGGTTGTGGTCGCGGATGGACATGGGGGATTTTCCTTGTGATGGCCACCATGAATGGTGGGGGATGGTTTTTCAGAAAATGGTGTGCGGTGGTTGTGGGCTTGGGTTATTCCGTCAGGTCTCGCGCTCGCCTGTTGGGATGTTTGTACGCGCTTGAGATGTTCGGCGAACGCTAGGACCTGACGGAACGATCACCCGGTGGTTGTGGTTTTGGGATCGCGACGGTTTGCTACTGAGATTTCGGTTGAGATGTTTGGGTAGTGCCGGCAAACCTCGCGATGACAGGTCCTGCACTTTCTGTCGGGCAGACGGAGACGTCTGCCGCGCAATTCAGGCCTCGCGATGACAGGCCTGGTTGGTCCGACAGTCTCCATCAGGGTTTGAGGGGTGGGAGGGTGGTGGGGAAATGGTCGCGGAAGATGGCGGAGGTGCGGCGGTAACAGGCGATCAGTTCTTCGGCGGACATGGTCGTGAGTGAGTTGATGATCTCAGCCAGGGCATCGTGGCGAGTGCGGGAGTTGTCGGCGATGGCGATCGCTTTGAGCAGACCGGTGATGCGCGCGCGGTAATCATCGCGGAGGAGATTCAAGTCATGCTCGATTCGTTGAACAGACTGCGCAAAGGCAAGATGGTTTTTCTGCTCGTGGGTGAGTTGCCGGAGTTGTTCGCCGGCGGCGCGGAGCCAGGCGGCGAGGGAATCAAAGTCGATTGTCGGAAGATCCCGGGAGCAGAGCTGGTCGGCCAGGCGCGCTCCCTCATCGGGATCGAAAGTGTTACGGTTGTCGTTGGGCACGGGTTCTCTCCTGTGTGGGGTCAGAGACGAGGTATTCGATACGGGCGAGGCGGGAGTCGATAGAGGTGGAGAAACGATAGAACTCCTCTTTGTTGACGACTCCCTCTTTGAGGAGGATCTCGACGACTCCCAGTTTTTTGTCCAGCGCGGCGACCGAGGCGGATTCGGCTTTGGCGGCCAGCTCAACTTTGAGGGACTGAATGGTCATGAAGTACGCGGCGGCGATAGAGAGAGCGATCATGAGCAGATTGAGCAGTTGACTGCTGAAACGGAGGAGTCCATTCTCGGCCAGGTGACGGGCGGAGCGACGGTTGGTGGGAGGAATACTGGTCATTGATTCTCCTTGGGACGTGAGACGGTTCTGTCCACGCGGTAGAACAGGTAGCGAGGTTTTCCTTCGATCCGGATCGGTTGAATTCGCAGGACTCCCCCCTGCCTCTCCCCTACATCGAGAAAAAGCGCGTTGTCACCCTGAGTAAGTTTAGCGGAGCGCCAGGTGAGCTGCACCTTGGGATCGACGGGAATGCGCATGGGCGGAAGGATCTGGTCGGCGATGAAGCGCGCGGATTGCCGAAAACGCGCGATATCAAACTGGCGGATTACGAATTGACTCGGCTGGTCGGTGTTGATATCCAAAAGCCAATCATCGGAGTGGGACATGCGAGCGAGATGAAGGGTCGGGGTCTGCTGAGCATCGTGTTCGCGCGGCTGATAGAGGAAACGCGCGTTTGTCTGTGCTTGGTCGACCAGATGTATCTCTACTCCCTCGCGGGTGGCGAGGTCATTGACAGCCTCTTGAATGTGCTGATGGGTGACGAAGCGGGAACGGATGAAACGGCAGGCTAGAGATTCAACCGGCTTTTGCAGGAGGCCGCTCTCCTCTTCAGAGAGCGGGTAAAGAAAAAGCGTCGCGCGGTTGACCGCGGCATGGGCGCCGGAAAGATAACGTTCGAGTTGTTGCGTGGTGGAGCGTTCACGTCCGCGGTAGCCGACGAGCCGCGCCAGACGGTCTTTGGATCCAAGTTCCTGACTGGAGAGATCGTCCAGCGGCAATGGTATCTCTTCGCCGGTGAGACGCGCGGCGATAAATCCATGCGGAAGATTCCTGAGGCGAAGATCGATTCCCTCGTACCGGGGCGTGATGAGGTAGCGAGTGGCGGGCGGGAGGTCATCCAGCGAGTCGAGGCGGAGCGGTTCATCGGAGCTGGAGACCTTGGTGATGGCGAGGTCGCGGGTGATGGAGGTGTCGGGGATGGCGCCCCGGTAAACGAGGGAAGTTTCGAGAACACGGTCGATCTGGCGGTAGTTGAAATGGCAGTCGGTCGGTTCGCCATTGATGGCGTATGACTGCATCGGTTCATGGGGGCAGACACGGATATCTTTGCCGCAGATGGAGCATTCGGGGAGGCCGTAGACAAATCCGATTGAGCATTCTTTGTAAATGCCAGCATCGATATTATCGCGCAAAGTCTCCGCGCCTTCGGCGGACTTCAGCCAGTAGAAATAGCTCTTGACCCAATTGCGGCCATCCTGCGTGACGCAGAGGGCGTGGAATGTCCGGCCGATCGGGAGAAGATCGCGTCGATGTCCGACCAGAACGGGCGAGTCGACCAGCAGGTCGGCCAGGCGGGGATGTTCGTCGGAGGGGAACCGTCCACCATAGGCGTTGGTCTGGTCGGAGAGGATGAACATGGCGCGGATATAGATGTCAGCCTCGGTGACCGGGGTGGGCGGATTGATCCGTTGGTTGATGAGCGGGACCAGATCGGCGATGGGAAGGTGCGAAGTGAGATCGAGTTGGGCGATGATACGCCCGCGGGAGTTTTTCATACAGGCTCCTGAGTTTAGCAAGGGCTTCTACTAAGGGGAGCCAATTCAGAAGAGCTAATGGTTGCCTTCTATATTTGTGCAAGGGATTGCACTAGTGTTATACAGGGGGGATGTTCGCAGTTTCTGCCCTTCCGTCTATCGTCTTAGTATACCGTAGGATACGGCGATTTTAGGCACCTTCGGACGGCCTTGGCACCAGCTTTGCTCTACTAGGGGATAGAACGAAATTATAACAGATAGTCTTCGGCAAAGGGCATAGGTATGAAGGTCTATCATCGGAACGAAAACGGCGTCGGTAAGTGGATCGTAGCAGCACTCGCGTTCCTGATCGTTATGTCGATCACGTTTGCGGATGTCTACGGTATCACGGTTCCGACCAAGCCGGGTGACGGCAAAGGGAAAGATCCCACGCCGGACCATGGCAGAAAGTATGACCGGACCGATCAGGATGGTCGAGGCTTCAAGCCTGAACCGGGTCCGAATCCAACCCCGACTCCGGAGCCAGGTACGCTGGTGCTGATGGGAATCGGTTTAGGCGCGGCCGCAGTAGCGAGAAAGTTCAAATCTGAGAAATAAACCGTAAGAACACCCCAACCCTCCTCCTCCCTTTACGCCTCTCGAGATACCTTCCCTCGGGAGGCGTTTTCTTTGCGGGAGGCGCGGCATTTTGGGGCTTGCGCAACCCGCCGCAAGGAACCATCGTATCAGGAGTATCAACACACACCTAATTGGGAGTACGCGATGTTTGTAGGGATACTTCTGCTCGTTCTCGGCATTTTGATCCTGTTGAGCCAACTTGATATCATCGGTGGCAACTGGTGGGATTATTTCTGGCCAATCGCGATCATCCTGGTCGGAGCATCGATGATCTTCCGGCACACCCGACGGGACAATCCTCCCCAGCCGTAACCGTGGCGAATCACGCATTTTATTTTGATCCTGAGGGATCGGGTCTGACCGTTTTTCTCGGGCCAACCGAGGCCCGCGTAATGGAGCTTGCCTGGAAACATGGCGAGCTGACGGTCAAGAAGGCGCTGACCTTTCTGGGCGAGAACAAGCGGGCGTACACGACGATCATGACGGTGATGGCGCGGCTGTATGAGAAGGGGATTTTGGCGCGGGAGAAGGATGGACGGAATTTTGTGTACCGTCCCGCGGTGGGGCGGGAGGAGTTTATCCGGGAGCGGGTGAAGATGGTGCGGGAGAGTTTGAAGAGGAATTTTTAGGGGGGTTAGAGCAGACGGGGACGTCTGCCGCTCAAATGATCATGCCTACTTTGGGTTTCCGGGGATTCTGCCGATAATGCATCTATGCGTTTTCCTTTGCAGCCAAGCGTTATTCTGACGGTATGCATACTGCTGATCGCCCTGCCGGTTTCCGCGCAAATCGTGCGGTTGGCGGATGAGATCGAACTGCCCGTCGATGATGGGTGGGAGATATTGGGAGATAGCAGTTCCTATCCGTTTTTGCTGATGTCCTCCGGCAAAGAGTCGGAGATGCTGATATTCAAGTCGACGCTTGAGTTGGAGGGGTCGATCGACAACCAGGCATCGCTGAAAGCGTCGGTTGACCGGGTGATCGATTCGGTCATCCTGACTCTCCCCAATTCAAAACTGCTGACCTCGAGTGGCTACAACGAAGGCGACAACGTGCGCTTCGTGCTGGAGTGTACCTCACAGGATATGACAGAAGGGGCGATGGTGCGGCATCGGATGATGGGGGTGCTGTATCGTTTGACTAGCGGCGATCAGTATCTGTTCACGCTCTGGGGGCGGGCAGGGTTTGAGGATTATCCGCAATTCGCGGAGGATCTGGCCGGGATGCAGCAGGATTTCCGTTTTGTGGGAAAGCATGAGAAAGACGTGTTCGTGGCGCCGAAAAATCGGATGCTGACATTCGGCGTCCCGATATTGCTTATCATCGGTATTCTCTTCTTCGCACGGTATCGGCAGAATCAGAAGGCGAAGGTGAACGAGGTGAAGTCATCGCACTGGAAATGCGCGTGCGGGACGGAGAATCGTCATCTGGAGTCGGTCTGTACGTTTTGTGGGCAGAGCCGTCAAGTTAGCCGGGTCGGCTAGTTTTTTCCTGAAGTTCCAACAGCACTCCGCCGGTGGAGGCGGGATGCACAAAGGCGATCTTCTCGCCATCAGCGCCGATGCGCGGCGATTCATCGATCAATTTCACCCCGGCGGCTTTGAGCGCGGCGAGGCGTGATTCGATATCCGCGACATAGATGCAGATATGATGCAGCCCCTCCCCTTTGCGGGCGATGAATTTCGCGATGGGAGAATCCGGAGAAGTGGCCGCGACCAGTTCAATACGTCCGCCGGGGTGCGGATCGCCTGACGGCGCGGCGAACATGGCGACACGGACCTGTTGGTCGGGTATCTCGACAGTCGGCGCGGGAATCAGGCCGGTGAGCTGCTGATAAAGCGCGATCGCCTTTTCCAGATCGGCGACGGCGATGCCGACATGAGAGATGAGCGTGTCGGACATATCAGTTGCCCGAGTCTTCCTCTTCCTTGACCGCTTCTTCGTACGCTTTCTTCATCTTCTCCCACTCTTTTTGCGAATCGATATTGGAGAGCGTGGGGCGGATCCATTTGCCGTCCCAGAAGAACATGCGATACGCGTCGCGCATGCGGGTCTTGATCTTTTTGGGGCCTTCGAAGATGACCTCGACCAGTACGTCGACAGAATCGCGGCCATGGAAGATGTACTCCTTGACCTCGATCCCCAGAACGGTGTCAGCATCCATCTGCATATCTTTGGTCTTGAGGTATTCGTCGAACGACATCTTCTCGCGAAGATAAGGGAACTCGTTGTCATAGAGGCCGGCTTTGTCTTTGTAGCGCCAGCGGGTGATGACCTCGGTAAGAGATTGCTGAACGAGGGCCCGGTCATCGACCTCGGCGACAGGTTTGTCGGCCGTGCCGGTGTTGTCTCCGCCGGAACATCCGATAAGAATGCCGATCATGAGACAGATGAATGCGGTTCTACCCGCGCGCGCGATATTCTCCCCAGACAGAGCGAAATACATCAGATATCT
>JAYRFH010000050.1:0-38181 GCA_041908405.1 Candidatus Zixiibacteriota bacterium | reverse complement strand
CTTCGTGTGGGCCGCCGATGAGTTCTACGTGCAGGCGAACCGCCCTTTCCCCAAGCGGTCACTCTACGAAGAGATGAACCAGTTCGAAAACGGGATCGGCATGGTTCGCGAATTCCTGACGGTTTTTAACAGAAAGAAAGCTCGCCTTAAGAAGCAGAATTTCAGTGATAAGCGCGCGCTTTTCCTGACCGGTCATTCGGCATACCCGTTTTTCTCTACAGAAGTGCTTCCGTTCCTTCGCGAGGAACTTGGACTCGATATTGGTATGCACCCGGTACAAAATCGTTTCTGGGGAGAGATGGTGACCGTCTCAGGTCTTCTCACCGGACAGGATCTGTTGCGCGACGCGCGCATGATGCTCGAGCAGTACGATGTCCTCGTTCTACCGCCGAATTGCCTCAATGCCGATGATCTGTTCCTCGACAACTTGTCTCTGACCCAGTTTCAGACTGTGTTGCAGAAGCCAGTCTATATTGGCCAGTATGATCTGGCCGCGACCATTCAAGACGTGTTCATATGAGCCTACCCACAGTGGCGATAGTCGGGCGTCCCAATGTCGGGAAATCGTCGCTTTTCAACCGACTCCTCAGAAAGAAGCTGGCCGTTGTTGACCCCACTCCGGGTGTCACACGCGACCGGAATTACGCGGTCTGCGATTGGAATGGCCGGTCATTCCGTCTGATCGATACCGGCGGCATGGTTCCGGACACGAAAGACGAAATGGAACGGCTGATCATGGATCAGTCGGAATTTGCCATTCACGAAGCCGATCTGGTTATACTGGTGGTCGACACGCAGACTGGTATCGATACCACTGACCAACGCATCGCCAGGACGCTCTCCAAGGCCGGCAAACCTCATTTGTTGGCGGCGAACAAGGCGGACAATGAATCGCTCGACCTGAATGTGTACGAGTTTATGAAGCTTGGATTGGGCGAACCGTTTCCTGTGTCCGCATCGCTCGGTCTGGGCGTCGGCGAACTACTTGACGAACTCGTTGCCCGTCTCCCGGAAGAAGAGGTTGGTCCGAGCGAAGAAGAAGGGGCGATCAAGGTTGCCGTGGTGGGGAGACCTAACGTCGGGAAGTCGTCGTTCATCAACAAACTGACCGGCGAAGATAGACTCATCGTTTCACCTATTGCTGGAACCACGCGCGATTCAGTTAATACTCTTCTTGAGGTGGACGGCAAGAAGTATGTCCTGATTGATACCGCGGGCCTTCGCCGACGCTACAAAGTGCAGGAGAATATCGAGTTCTACACCACGCTCCGAACGGCCCGAGCCATAGATGAGTGTGATATCGGTGTCGTGCTGATGGATGCCGCTGATGGGCTCACTGCCGGTGACATGCGAGTCCTGGGTGATGTGATTGAGGCGCGTCGAGGAGTGATCCTTGCGGTCAACAAGTGGGATCTGATTGAAAAAGATGACAAGACGGCAGACACCTACACTGCCCAACTGCGCGAATTGCTCGGCCCAATGGCTTTTGTCCCGATAATGTTCATCTCAGCCAAGACCGGTCAACGGGTCTCCAAAGTTTTGTCGACCATTGACACTGTCCATGAGCGATTCCATTCGCGCATAGGTACCTCTGAACTGAACACGTTTCTTCAGGAAGTGTACGGGCGCCGCAAGCCGCCGGCCAAACAGGGGAAGTTCATTCAGTTCAAGTACATGACCCAGTCGGAGACGTCTCCACCAACCTTCGTTTTCTTCGTCAATCAACCGGAACTGATCGATAAGGGATACATCGCCTATCTCTCCAATCAGCTTCGATCGAAATATGGCTTCGAAGGTGTTCCGATCCGCCTCAAGTTTCGTCGCAAATAGGCTCCTCTTTTCCGCTTATCTCCCCATCCGACCTTTACTTCCACGCATCGATGCCGATACAGCATCTATGCTGTCCGAATCCAACCTGACTACCCAGATCGAAGATCTGGAAGCACGTCTTGAGTATCGCAAAGCGCAACTACGCGACCTCGCGACCATGGGGGCGGTCATCACATCTATTCATGAGACAGGGGCAGTGTTATCTGTCGTTATGGATATGGCGATGGGTCTTGTTGGGGGAGAGGTCGGCATGATAATGCTCACCGAATCCGGAAAAGTCACCAATAAAGTCTGCTGGGGGGTCAGTGAAGAGTTCGTCCGAGCGCTAATGTATCAGGATGGCCAGGATCTCGCCACCTACTGTTTGGAACATCGCGAAACAATCATTCTGGCCGACTTGGGAATCAAATCAGAAGAGGGTATCACCCTCAATACCGTCGTCGCCCTACCTATTCAAACGTCGGAGCGTTGCCACGGTCTGTTGGTCATGTTCAACAAGACTGATGGCGGCAATTTCTCTAACGATGACCAGGAAGTTCTGGAGATGCTTCTGAGGTTTGTCGCGGTCGCGATCGACAACACGCTCCTGATGAAGGAACGGCTGCAGCGGCAGAAGATCCAGCAAGAGATCGCCATCGCCAAGCAGGTGCAGGAAACGATCCTTCCACAGACGCTGGATGAAACTCCCGGCGTCGAGATCGGAGCAGCGTATTTCCCGGCGCGAGATGTCAGCGGCGATTTTTACGATGTACTCAAAGTATCTGACCATACGTTCTATGTTTTGATAGGAGACGTTTCCAACAAAGGCGTACCTGCCGCGCTGGTAATGTCCGCTTGCTCTGGCATTGTCAAGACGATCATTGAATCCGATCCCCAGATATCTGTTTCCGCTCTTGCGGGGCGCGTTAATGAAATACTCGGGCAAGGGATCATCAAGGATCGCGAAATGTTCGTGACCCTGTTCTTCTGCAAGTTCGACCTTGTCGGCATGCGTTTGAGTTACTGCAATGCCGGCCACTTACCGGGTCTGTTCTGGAATGAAGAAACCCAATCAATAGAATCACTTTCTGCCGGTGGTCCGATCATCGGCCAATTCCCGGGCATACGATTCAAAGAAGAAGATAGGCCGCTCCACAAGGACGATCGTTTGTTCCTATTCACCGATGGTTTGACCGAAGCGGAGGACGCTTCAGGTCAATTGTTTGGTCGTGAGCGCGCCGAACAGGTATTGACCGCGGAGATCGATCTCCCGCCCAAGGAGTTCTGCCTGCGCGTGAAGGAATGGGTCGATCGGTTTTCTGAAGGAACGCCGGAAGATGCTCACGATGATTTCACCCTGTTGCAGGTGAAGGTAAACTGACCTATGCCCCACTATTCGTATTGTTATCCAACTCGCCTCGAATCAGAAGAGCGGATGCTCGACGATTTTGAAGCGGCGCTGAAAGAGTGCGGGGTCCCGTTGGCCGAATGCCGCGGGTTCTTACTTGCAGTCTCAGAAGCGTTTAACAACGCCATGGTCCACGGTAACCAGAGCGATCAATCGAAACAAGTTGTAGTCGGACTTGACGTTAAGGAAACCTCGATCCGTGCCGATATCCTCGACGAAGGACAAGGCGGTTTGGATAAACTCCGGGCTCGGAAACCGAGAGGTCTGCTAGCCGAAGGTGGACGAGGGGTCGATCTGATCGGGCACTTCGCTGATTCGGTCGAATACTCGCAGCATGCCAATGGGGGGCTCAGAGTCACCATTACGATTGCGCGACACAAAGTGCAGACAACTTCATAAATACATGCGGAGGACAGCATGGAAATGATAGTACGTGAAAAAGGTCCGGTGACGGTCGTTCAGTTGACCGGGCGTCTCGACCTCGCCAGTGGCAGCTCGCTCAAAGAGCAGGTCAAAAAACTACTGGCCAAGAATGAAACGACCATCCACCTGAACCTTGCCCAGGTCGAGTTCATCAACAGCTCCGGTCTCGGCGCGTTGGTCTCAATCATGAAAGAAGTCAGGCTGACCAAGGGACGTTTGACGCTGTCCAATCTGGCCAGCTATGTCCAGGAGATCTTCGACATCACTCAATTGTCGCACATCTTCGAGATCTACCAGACCGAAGACGAGGCCCTGGCATCGTTCCAGGCCGTCGGCATTCGCTAATCGTCAGGTCAGATAACTCAAGGGGTAGCGACATGAGTCACGTGGTTGAAACAATTGGGGAACTGCTGTCTCGACTTCAGTCGCCCGACTTCTTTGAACGGGAAGCCGCTGTCAAAGAATTGGGGCGGTATCGCGAAGATGAGGCGGTGGCCGGATTGGTGCTGGCGATAGAAGATGCCGATCTCGGCATCCGCGAGTTGGCCGCCGATTTCCTGATCGAGATCAAGGGGAGGACCGCGTCTGAACTGCTCTGTCGGTTCCTGGCCCACCCGGATATTGGAACACGCAATCTCGCCTCTGAGATTCTCGTACGGATCGGCTCCGAAGCCGTTCCTTCGTTGATCGATCATCTCGATGACGAGGATGCCGATGTCCGCAAATTCGTCGTCGATATCCTCGGGCTGATCAGGGACGAGCAGGCGGTCGAGCCGCTCTGCCGCAAACTCTGGGATGAGTGCAATAATGTCGTATGTTCCTCCGCCGAGGCACTGGGAGAGATCGGCTCGCCGAAGGCCGTCCCGCACCTGATCGCCGCGGGGGACAAGATCGACGATGTACGCCTGCAATCGATCGAAGCACTGGGTAAGATCGGGGACCCATCCGCGCTTCCTTACCTGTATCAATCTCTCAAGGCCGATGATCCGGTTGTCCTGTACTCCGCGATGGAAGCGATCGGTGCAATCGGCCGACCTGAATCCGTTCAGCAGTTGCAGCCGTATCTGTCCCAGCCTGATCCGACCATCGCAGAAACGTGCCTGAACGCTATCATCACCATAAGCGTCCGCAATGATGGCTGCATCGGCTGTGATCTCCCGCTGGACCGCTTCACAACCTTTTTGTTCGATGGGATCAAGCGCGGCAACCGGGATCTCACTGAATTCACCCTCAAGCGCCTTTCCCACTGGTATGGCTCCGACGTCATACGCAGTCTGCTTAATGTCATCGAGTATGTTGATGATGACAAATTCCGACGTGTCTCCGACGCGCTCTCCGAAATAGGTGCGCCTGCAGTTCCGCTCATAGTGGAAAAACTGGTGTCAGCGGAGAAAGAGACCAAGATCAGGCTGTTGGATCTGCTTAAGCAATGTCCAACGGCCGACGTCACCGCTGATCTGCTTCGAGTTGTAGAAGATCAAGACCCGGAAGTACGTCAGAAGGTCGCTCACTTGCTTGGTATCTCCGGCAATAACTCCGCGCTGCCCGCGCTGAAGCGCCTGACCCATGACGCCAACGGTCACGTCCGAGCGGCTGGTTATGCCGCGATAGGCTGGCTCGCCGGCGAATCCGATGTCGAGTTCATCATGAGCGGCTTGGAAGACAAGTATAACGATGTTCGCGAGGCCGCTGTCGGCGCCTTGATAATCATCGGCGGAGCCAAAGTGGTTGCCAAATTCACTGCCGACCTCTATCATCCTGACATCGACAGACAACGCCTCGCGGTGACCGCGCTCGGTTGGATCGGCGAGACTGAAGTCGTCGAGCCGCTACTGCGCGCGTCGAACCACCCCGATCCGATGATCCGCAAGTCCGCGATCTCTTCGCTCTCGCGTATCGGTCAGATAGGCAGTGTTGAACCGATCGTACTGGCGCTCAACGATGAGAATTCCGCCGTCCGTAAAGCGGCAGTCACCGCGCTCATCGCTCTGGAGCAGGAGCGCTCGATAAACCATATCAAATTCCTACTAGATGACCCGGATGTTTGGGTTCGCTACCATACAATCACAGCTATTGCCGATCTTGGTGTCGCGGCGAACGCGGATTACCTCTTGCCATTCCTTGATGATCCGCAGGATATCATCAAAATAGCAACGGCCAAGGCGCTCGCTCTTCTAGGTGAGACTCGAGCTTTGCCGGCGCTTGAACGGCTGCGCAAGGAGCGAAATCAAGATCTGGTGGCCGCGGTCAATCAAGCGGTGACTACTCTGGGGGGAAGAAAATGAGCCAACAGCCATCACTATTGGTCGTCGATGATGAATTGCTGATCCGCGACCTGCTCTATGACTTCTTCACTGGCCAAGGCTGGTCCATCGCTGTTGCCGAAAACGGCGAAAAGGCCCTGCAGGTAATGAAGAATAGACCCATCGATATCGTCCTGACCGATGTGCGTATGCCCGAAATGGACGGCATGGCATTGGTCAGCGAACTGAGACAACATCATCCGGACATCCCTGTCGTCATCATGACCGGGTTTCCATCCGTGGACAGCGCGGTGGGGGCACTCCGCGGCAGGGTATTTGACTACATAATCAAACCGTTCAATATTAACCAGCTATACAAAACGCTAGAGGCTGCGGTGAAAGAGACGCAGAAATAGGATGATAAAAAGGGGCTGCGCGCGAGGTATCTATGCTGGTAAACAATGACGTCGAACTGGAGATGACGCCAGATGAATTCGTGATGATCCGCGACTTCATCCTCGAGAAAAGCGGCATTTACTTCGCCGAAAATAAGATGTATTTGGTTCGCAATCGTTTGGCCAAACGGATGGCCGAATTGCAGATCAAGACTGTTCGCGACTATTTCTATCATGTCAAATACGACCTCTCTTTGCGAGAGTTCAATAAGCTGATGGATCTCGTCACTACCAACGAGACCAGTTTCTTCCGGAATGAACCACAATTGCTCTCGTTCTCCGACGAAGTTTTGCCGTTGCTGGTCGAGGAAAAGATGAAAGAGCGTGGACCAAAATCGCTTCGCATTTGGTCGGCCGGCTGTTCGACGGGGGAAGAACCATACACGCTTGCCGTGATCGTACTCGAGTGCCTTAAATCGCTCGCGGGCTGGAATGTAGAGATCGTTGCCAACGACATCTCCGAACAAGTCCTGCAGAAGGCACGTCAGGGCGAATACAGCGGCATCACCTTGCGCAATATCAAACCCGAACTCCTGGCCAGATACTTCACTAAGGATGGCGATTCGTATCGTGTCAAGCCTGAGGTTCAGGCACTGGTGAAGTTCTCACACATGAATCTGAACGATTCCCGGAAGATATCGGTGATCTCTAATATGGACGCGATCTTCTGCCGGAACGTGATGATCTACTTCACGGAGGAAGTGAAAAAGCAGTTGGTTCGGGGATTCTACAACGCGCTCAGACCGGGCGGCTACTTTTACATAGGTCACGCCGAAACGCTGCATGGCGTTTCAAAGGCTTTCAAGCTTGTGTATTTCAAGAATGCGCTGGTTTACCAGAAGGAAGCGACGATCACGCCAGTCCGTCTGGAAACAGTAGCGCCGCAGCCGGCCACGAATACTAGTTCAGCAGCTTCTGGCGCCGTCAGGGCGATGGATCTGTTGAGTAAGATAAAACCGATAGCGGTCAAGAGATAAGAGGGATTGAGGGCAGGATCATGAACCAGACAATTCTGGTGGTCGATGACTCTCCGACGATCGTGAAGTTCGTCAGCTTCTCCCTGCGCAATGGTGGCTACAACGTCATAACTGCCTGCGACGGGATGGATGCTCTTGAGAAGATTTCGCGGTTGACCGAGGAAGTGCATCTGGTCATTACCGACCTGAATATGCCAAACCTGGATGGGTACAGCCTGATCGCGACACTGCGCCAGAATCCGCAGTATCGCCAGACGCCGATCATCATTCTGTCTTCGGAAGGAGGCGATGATGACCGTGAGCGAGGGCTCACTGTCGGGGCGACAGCCTATCTGGTCAAACCATTCAAATCATCGATTCTCCTGAACGAAGTGAGCAAAGTACTACAGACGCGTGCGGGGGCACCCGCCTAAGAGGAGCGAGTATGTCTGACCTAAAGATCATTGCGGTCGATGATAGTCCGACCATGCGCCGGATCATCATCAATACCCTGAAGCGGGCTGGCTTTGAAAACGTCATTGAGGCAACCGACGGCAAAGACGCCCTGGCCAAGATGAAAGTCGAGCAGGTCAATTTCGTCATCACCGACTGGAATATGCCGGAAATGGATGGCCTGACATTTGTCACGCAGATCCGGTCGACCGATGAATTCAAAAACCTTCCGGTCCTGATGGTGACCACGCGATCCGTAAAAGAGGATATCGTGGAAGCTATGAAGGCCGGGGTGAACAACTACATCGTAAAGCCGTTCACGCCGGAAACCCTCAAAGCCAAGATCGACCAGATCCTGGCCGGTTGACACAATGGAAGGCAGGCAACAAGCAATGACGAATTCAAACGATCTTCAATTTCGCATCCAGGAAGAACTCCAGGAGCTGACCCTGTCGGTCTGTGGGTTGATCGAGAACTTCCATCGCCTCAAAAACCCTTTGGTTGAATCGCGGGATAAAGTCCCCCAGGCGACCGACCAATTGGACAAGATCACCGAACAGACCGAGGCAGCCGCGCACCGGATGCTCGACATGATCGAGCAGATCACCCAGCGCGAGGAACAAGTGATCGCGGGTCTTGGCCAGATCAGCCAGCTTGCGGCTACCGGAGACCATGCCCCAATCTCCGGGCTAGCCAAGGATCTGAGCGGCAAAGCCAATACAACCTTGAATGATGCGTTCACCATCATGAACACCCTGCAGTTCCAGGATATCACTTCACAGCAGATGGACCACGCCGCCGCCCTGCTCGAGGATATCGAAACCAAACTGCACACTATACTTCAGATCATCGGTGGGGAAGAGTTCCGGGGGACCATGGCGCAACCGCGGGCTCACAAAGAACGCGCGTATGATCCCCACGCCGAAATGAAGGACAACCACGCCAAACAGTCGGATATCGATAATCTGTTCCAGGCGACCAGGAAGAAATAGGAACCGGGCTATGGCGAACGACATTGATCTCGACGAGATGAAGGAGATCATCGACGACTTTTTGGTCGAAGCTGATGAACTGCTGCACTCGCTCGACACCAATCTGGTGAAGCTGGAAGCAACGCCGAACGACCTCGATCTGCTCAACGAGATATTTCGGGCCGCGCATACCATTAAAGGGACTTCAAGTTTTCTTGGATTTGAGCAGGTCACCAGCCTGACTCACAAGATGGAAGACGTGCTGAACAAACTCCGCAAGGCGGAGATGGTCGTCACTCCTTCCATAATGGATCTCCTTTTGGAATCGCTTGACACGCTCAAGGTTCTTATAGCCAATGTCCATGAATCGAATTTCGAAGAAGTTGAGATTGAGGGATTGATCGCCAAACTAATTGAGGCCCAGGAAGGCCAGGCCCGTATTTCCGAAGTCGTTGTCGAGACGCCAGTGGTCATCCAACCGGCGCCGCTTGCCGACTTGGCGCGGGAACCGATCACTGTGACCGAAGCGTTGCAGACGACCCCGGTAGTCCCACCTGCGCCATTAGCAAGTATCTCGACTAACGCCGCGGACGGGGCCAACACCAAGACGACCCTCAAGAGGCCTTCTCCCGATGGCAAGAAGTCGGCGAGTGATCAGACCATTCGCGTGGATGTCGATCGCCTTGACTCCCTGATGAACTTAATGGGCGAGTTGGTCCTCGGACGCAATGCCTTGGTCCAGACGGTTGGAAAGGTTGCTTCCGAAGACAGCAATTCGCAACATGTCGAACAATTGAATCAGGCTGCGGCTTCGCTTAACTACATCACGACCGAACTGCAGATGGCCGTCATGAAAATGCGTATGCAGCCTGTCGGCAAGGTCTTCAGCAAGTTCCCCCGGTTGGTGCGCGATCTTACGCGTGACAACTGCAAGCAGATCGAATTGCTCATGTCCGGTGAAGAGACCGAACTCGACAAATCAGTGATTGAAGAGATCGGTGATCCGCTGGTTCACATTATCAGAAATTCGTGCGACCACGGCATAGAGATGCCGGACGTCCGCACGGCCAAGGGGAAACCGGCCAAGGGGACCGTTTCGCTCGCCGCCTGTCAGGAAGGCTCCAACATAGTCATCCGCATCAAAGATGACGGCAAGGGGCTTGATGTTGTCGCGATTCGCGACAAAGCTGTCGAGCGTGGATTGGCCACACGCGCCGAAGTCGACAAACTCCCCGATAAAGAAGTCTTCCGGTACATATTCGAGGCGGGACTTTCGACCGCCAAAGTGGTTTCAGATGTTTCCGGCCGTGGTGTCGGTATGGATGTGGTCCGGACCAACATCGAAAAGCTCAACGGTATGATCGAGCTCGATTCAAAGCTCGACCAGGGGACTACGATCACTATCAAGCTCCCTCTGACCCTGGCGATCTTGCAGGGACTGCTGATCGAATCGGACAAAGAGATATTTATCCTGCCGCTATCCTCCGTCGTCGAGACAGTCAAGACCGCGCAGTCCGATGTCAGCTATATCAACCGCCGACCGGTGCTCCGGCTCCGCGACGAGATAATCCCGATTGTCAATCTTGGACAGACACTTGGACGATCAAAAGGCAATCTGGTTTTGGCCGAAAAGCCCTACATTGTGGTGGTTGGATTGGCGGACCAGAAACTTGGCATCAATATGGATCGTTTCCTCGGTCAGGAAGAGGTGGTCATCAAGTCTCTCGGTTCCTACCTTGGAACGACCGAAGGTGTCGCCGGCGCGACCATTTTGGGAGATGGGCGTATCCGGCTGATCATTGACCTGATCGGCTTGTTCAACTTGGCAAAGAAAAACGCCTAGGTAGAGCTCACATGGCGACCGAGGCGCTCAGCCCCTGCATCCGGATCCTGGTAGTGGATGATTCCGCATTCATGCGGAAAGCCATTACCATGATGCTGGAATCAGACCCTCTCCTCAAAGTCATCGGGACCGCCCGCGACGGGGAAGAGGGGGTCGAGAAGGTCCGGCTGCTCAAGCCCGACTTGGTCACCATGGATATCGAGATGCCGCGGATGGATGGTCTCGCCGCTTTGCGCGAGATCATGCTCAAAAACCCCGTCCCGGTCATGATGGTCTCCTCACTGACAACCGCGGGAGCGCAAGCAACGCTTGAGGCGCTCGAACTGGGTGCGGTCGATTTCATTCCCAAGCAAATGTCCTACGTCAGTCTTGACATCGTCAAGATCAAGGAAGACCTTATTGCGAAGATCAAGGATATCGCGCGACGCAAACATATCCTCATATCGCGGTATCGGCAGCGCCAGTTCTCGCAAATCGGAAAGGGAGGTGGAGAGCCGACGCCAGTCACGACTGCCATGACCTCCGCGACAGTCCAACTCCCTATCAAGAAGCGTCAGCACCAGATCGGCCTTGTAGCGATTGGCTCATCCACCGGCGGGCCACCTGCGCTCCAATCCGTTATCACCAAATTACCACGGAATCTGCCAGTCGGAGTGGTGATCGCGCAGCATATGCCGCCAATGTTCACAAAATCACTAGCCGAACGACTGAATACCGTATCCACCCTGAATGTCCGGGAAGCCCAGGACGGAGACCGGATTGAAGCCGGGGTGGTTCTCATTGCGCCCGGCGGACGGCACTTGACAGTAAAACGTCGGGGTGGACAGGTCTATGCCAGCGTCTCTGACGAGCCAGCCACTACTCTCTACAAGCCATGCGTGGATGTCATGTTGAACTCCGTCGCCGAGACATACGGCGCCCAGACCATGGGAGTCATCCTGACCGGCATGGGGAATAACGGCATTCAGGGCGTTCGCCTGATCAAGTCCAAAGGCGGGGTGGTCATCGCGCAAAATGAGCAGACTTGCGTGGTCTATGGCATGCCTAGAGCGGTCATCGAGGCTGGCGTTGCGGACCATATTGCCCCCATTGAATCGGTTGCCGCCGAGATCACCAGCTACTTCTAAGTTAAAGTTTTTGTTGAATCTACGAGCTTCCTCGGCTAACCTTCCGGCTAGCTTGAAGGAACGCATGCTCATGGACGAGATCAGAGACGCAGCCTCACCTGTGACGCTCGAATCGGATGAACTGCATCGGTTTACCGAGTCGTACGCGTCGTTTACCCGCATAATTAATAGTCTGCAGCGTCAGTATCTTGAGCTCAAGGACGATTTCTCCAGCCAGAATGCCGAACTAACCGCCACCAATCAAAAACTGGCTGAGATGACACAGCAAAACCTGGCCGTCTCAGAATTCTTGCATCGAATCCTAACTTCCGTTTCAGTCGGCATTATTGCCGTCGACCAGCATGGACGGATCACACAGTTCAATCCGGCCGCGTCGCAGTTGCTGGGTATCTCCGCAAAACAGGCAATGGGGAAGCCGTATCGCGAAGTTCTGCCACCTGGAACTCCCGTAAACGCCAATGCGCTTCGCACCGCCGAGAGCGGCAAAACGGTAGACTCTGTCGAGAAGCATTTGGAGCTTTCCAGTGGCACTCGGCTCTCAGTCTCAGTCTCGACAGCCTTGCTCAAAGATGACTCGGGAAGGTCGGTCGGCGCTGTCGAGGTCTTTCAGGATCTGACGCGGGTTAAGCGGATCGAACAAGAACTCAATCGCCTGACCACGCTGGCCGCTTTGGGTGAGATGGCCGCGACCATCGCGCACGAGGTTCGCAACCCGCTGGCTGGCATTGGCGGCTTTGCGGCGCTTCTCAAGCGTGACCTGAATATTGATGACCCCAAGCAGAAGCTCGCTGACAAGATCATCGCAGGGGTCGAGAGTCTCAATCGGACTGTGACCACATTGCTGAATTATACCCGATTCGAAGAGGTCAACAAAGAGGACCTCACCTACACCGAGTTCGTCCAGCGGTCGCTTGACCAGTTCCGGTTCGATAATGGCGAGCGGCTCCGCCAGGTTACGCTTGACCTGACTCCTGATGCCAGCAGCTATGCCGCGAAAGCGCACATTGATCCAATGCTTGTGCGGCAACTACTTTTCAATCTACTGACCAACGCGCTGGAGGCTTGTGGAGAGAAGGGGACCATCTCCATCACCACACGTCGCCTGTCGACCAAAGACTCCGCCGAAAAGTACGCCGACAAGCTGCTGTTGGGACATACTGAATCAGTTATCGAGACCATCGTACAGGATTCCGGTCCCGGCATTAAACCGCAAGTCGTTGACAAGATATTTTCGCCATTTTTCACGACCAAAAGTACCGGCACTGGTCTAGGATTGGCGGTAAGTTGGAAGATAGCCAAGGCGCACGGGGGAGAGATCATCGCTGACAACCACCCCTCCGGTGGCGCCCGCTTTACGTTCGTTATTCCCGCGAAGATTGACCACGTTGACATGGAGCACTCAGAATGAAGTATTCTGTACTGATCGTGGATGATGATAAATTGGTGAATGAGTTCCTGACCGAGACATTGACCCGCGCCGGCTACGGCTGCGTCTCCGCCTTTTCCGGCGAGGAGGCGATCAATCGGTTCAAGGCACAGACGTTCGATATCGTGCTGACGGACCTCAAAATGCGGGAGATGGATGGCCTCACCTTGCTTCACCAGATCAAAACGATCTCACCCGACACAACTGCCATCATGATGACCGCGTACGGCACGGTGGAGACAGCGGTCAAAGCGATCAAGCTTGGAGCATATGACTTCCTGCTCAAACCGGTCTCGCCGGAAGCACTTGAGCATATCCTGTCGCGAGTGACCGAAGTTCTGGAACTCCGCTCTCAGAACAAGATCATGCAGGCGGATCTGGCTCACAAATTCCAGAACATCATAGGCAAATCAAAGATCATGAAAGAGATCTTTGACCTCATCCAGTCGGTCGCCAATGCGCGATCGACGGTCATGATCACCGGTGCCTCGGGTACAGGTAAGGAGATGGTGGCGCGGGCCATTCACTACGCGTCGAATCGGGCGCAAAACCCGTTCATCAAATTGAATTGTGCCGCTTTGCCAGAAAACTTGGTCGAAGCAGAACTTTTCGGATATGAAAAGGGCGCGTTTACCGACGCTAAAAAGACCAATCGCGGCAGATTCGAACTGGCCGATGGCGGCACTCTGTTGCTGGATGAAATATCCGAAATGCCGTTGAACCTCCAGAGCAAGTTGCTTCGCGTCATCCAGGAGCGTGAATTTGAGCGAGTCGGTTCAAGCCAGACAATATCTGTCGATGTCCGCATCATTGCTACGTCGAACCGCAATCTCAAGGAGTATATTTCGCAAGGACTCTTCCGCGAAGATCTGTTCTATCGTTTGAACGTCATCCCGATTTATTTGCCGCCGCTGGCCGACCGCAAAGAGGATATCCCGGCGTTGACTCAGCATTTCATCGAGAAATACAATGATGAGAACGGACGAAATATAACCAGGATCGATGAATCGGTGATGCGGATGTTCCTGCGGTACCACTGGCCCGGCAATGTCCGCGAGCTGGAAAACATGCTGGAACGCGCGGTTGTGACGTGCAAGTCGGACATTCTGACTGACGATGACTTTCCGACTGAACTTGCGCTTGGTCCCGTGGCCGACGACCTTCCTCCGTTAAAGGTCCCGATGAAGCTGGAAGAGGGGAGCAAGTACCTGATTCTCAAGACTCTCGAAAAGTTCAATGGGAACAAGACCAAGGCCGCCGAGGCACTTGGGATCACTACCCGTACTATCCGCAACAAGTTGGCCGAGTACCAGATGGAGCAAACCAACTGACCAAAAATTGCTAACGAACACCCAGGGCCCGCCTCCGCGGGCCCTTTTTCTTTGGGACGGAACCATTTGCCTGATAAACATTTGAGCAGATTCTGCCGATAGTGTAAGAGACCGGTGTTCGACGGGTAATTCCGCCCGTTAATCCCGTTCGGTAAACGACCACTATGGATCTCGCTACTATAATTGGGCTCGTCCTGGCCTTTGGCGCAGTTGTCGGTTCATTCATTATGGAAGGTGGGCATCTTGATGCTATCTTCCTGTTTCCGCCAATGCTCATCGTTATTGGCGGAACACTTGGCGCGACGATCGTCACCACTTCGTTCGGAACTGTTGTTCAGGTGCCGAATTATCTTAAACTGGCGTTTTCCGGCCGTACGCATCGTTTGACTGACTCGATAGATACTATCGTCCGCCTCGCGGAGAAGGCTCGTCGTGAGGGGATACTTGGTCTCGATGCCCATATCAAAGATTTCTCTGACCCGTTCTTCCGCAAAGCCCTGCAATTGGTGGTAGATGGTACCGAAGTCACCGCCCTGCGCGAGATCCTCGAGACCGAAATCGCCTATATGGAAGAGCGCCACAAGAAGGGGATCGCCTTTTTTCAGAAGGCGGGTGGATTCGCTCCGACTCTTGGGATCTTGGGTACGGTCCTCGGTCTTATCCATACGCTTGGTAATACCTCCGATGCATCCAAAATGGCAACCTCGATTGCCGCAGCGTTTATTGCAACTCTTTGGGGAGTGGGGCTGGCCAACCTCTTTTTCCTGCCTGTCTCGGATAAACTAAGACTTCGCCACGAAGAGGAAATGGTTCATCTGGAACTGGTTGTCGAAGGGATGGCCGCTATTCAATCCGGTGAGAATCCCCGCAATATCCGCACCCGTCTGCTCGCGTTCATTTCTCCCAAACATCGCGATCTGGAGGAGTAGTCGTGCCGAAACGTCGACGCTCCAGCGGCGATCACGAGAACCTCGAGCGGTGGCTCCTGACCTATGCCGATCTGATCACTCTCCTGCTGGCGTTCTTTGTCGTCATGTATTCGATGTCGCGGGTCGACGCGAAGAAATTTGGCAAGATGGCTGAAGCGTTGAACGGCGTACTCAAAGGCGGGGACCAGATCATCAAAAACGAAACCGAATCGCGCAAGACCGGCCATGGTCTGTTGCAGCTCGGCAATCTGAAGATGATTCAACAGCAGATCGAAGAACGCTTCAAAGAGATCAATCGCCAGGGGGAGATAAAGTCAGAACTGACGGAACGCGGCCTGGTCGTACATATCATGGAATCGGCGCTGTTTGGAGAGGCCTCGGCGGACCTCAAGACCCGAGCGCTGGAGATTCTCGACCTGATCGCTGACAAAGTCCGTCCGTTGCCGAACCATGTTCGGATCGAAGGACATACCGACGACCGCCCGATCAACACCATCGTCTACCCATCCAACTGGGAACTCTCTTCAGCGCGTGCCACAGCCGTCGTGCGTTATTTGACCAGTCTGCACGGCATCGCGCCGGACCGCATTTCCGCGCTTGGCTATGGCGAGTACCGTCCGATCAGTCCCAACAACTCTATCGAAAACCGGGCGCAAAACCGGCGCGTAGATATTGTCATCCTGACGATGGAACTGACGATCCAGGAGCCGTCTTCAGAATACTATTATGGCGAAAAACCGAAGACTGACACACTCACCACTGCCCAGCAAGTAATTCCCGCTCCAGCCGGAAACGATTTCCCTCAAGCCCCGCTCAATTGGCAACAACTCGACAGCATTCGCACTGCAACTCCTTAGTAATCAACGCACATAACCATTTTTAGCGCTTTTGGCACCGGCCTTGCAATTGACAACGTCGGAAACATACGGCTATGAGTGCATAATGGAAAACGGACTGTCAAAATTTCTCTTCACCAAGATGGGCGTGCCCAACTTCGCGAAGTATCTGGACTTGGGGTCGTTCCGCCAGAAGCTGATCTCCGGCAATATGGCAAATGCGGCCACACCCGGTTACGAAGCTCAGGGGATGGACTTCGAACGCGAATACCAGCGCCTGACCGGCCAGACCAACCATCTGTCCGGCACACTCACTAACCAGTACCACATTCCGCTTGGCGAGCACAAGGCCAAGCCGCCGCGGATCGAAATGGAAAAGATCAAAGATGGCGATGTCAATTCGGTTGATATCGACGAAGAGGTCGCCAACCTGGCCCAGAACGAATTACAGTTCACCATTGGGGCTGAACTGCTGAAACGAAAATTCGACTCAATGCGCAACGCGATAACCAGCAAGTAAGGATAGAGCAATGGCCGGAATACTTCATGCGATCCAGTTATCAGCCAAAGGGCTGACTATCCAGCGCAAGAAAATGAATATCGTCGCCGAGAATCTGGCGAACGCTGAAACGACCAAGACCGCTGACGGCGGTCCGTACCAGCGGAAACGACTCCTGGTCAGGGAAGCCAAGGAGCCGGGGAATTTCGATTCCTTCTTGCGCCAGGCCGATACGCCACTGGCCCGTACGCACCCGGAACACAAGCTGGGCAAGTCGCTCAAAGTTAAAGAAGAGACCGATCTGGCGTCGGTCGAAGGGCGCCAAGTTGAACAGAAAGATGCCTTTAAGCTGATTTATGACCCCACCCATCCGGAAGCGGATGAAGAAGGGTATGTCAAACTGCCGGATATCGACATCATCACCGAGATGGTCGATATGATGGTCGCTAGCCGCGCGTACGAAGCGAACACGACAGCTATCGCGGCGTCCAAAAAGATGGTCAAAGATGCTTTGGATATATAGTGGTGTGAGGTAAACAAAGATGAAGATCAATCCAGTCGGGATCCAGTCGTATCAACAGGTGCCCAAGCGGGATGAGAATGCCGCCGGCGTGCCGTACCGCGATGAAGCGGCCTCGGTCTCGATCGAACCAAAGAATGCGTCGCTTGCGTCGACCGTTTCGGTCAAAGCCAAATCCGGCGACTACGCCGAAACGCTGTCGACTGAAGAACGTCGCGCCCTAGAACTGGTCTTTGCGCGCTTCAAAGAAACCGGCCGCTTTAGCCGGGTTGATGGCGAAAAAGTAGAGAGCGGCCTCGGGCAGCTCATCGACGTGAAAGTCTGATATGAGTTCAATTATCTCCAACTCCAGTCGTGTTGTTCCTGGCCTGATTGAACCGCCGGGCGGCCGTGTGATCCTTGAACAGGTCACGCCGCCCGACGGTCAGGCAAATCCGCTTGGATCACCCCTGGGCAATTCGACGGTCGAGCAGCCGAATTTCGGCGACCTCCTGTCCAACGCGATCAATTCTGTGAATGATCTGCAGCGACAGGCGGGAGCCGCGCAGGAAGCGCTTTTGGCGGGCGAACCGGTTGAATTGCACGATGTGATGATCAAGGCGGAGCAGGCCGGACTTGCCCTCGACTTGACCCTGGAGATCCGTAATAAGCTGATCAACGCATACAACGAGATCATGCGAATGCCAATGTAAGGCCAGGAACCTTCGGCCCGGCTATGGATGGCCGGCCATGATCGACACATAGGATTGAGTATGGGAAGCTTTAAGGACATTTTTAAGAACTTCTCCGGAGTGGTCGGACGGATGACTCCGAGCCAGGTGATGATGCTGTTCGGCATCGTTGCCGGGACCATTGTCGGAGCCGTCCTCCTGATCGGATGGGTGAATAACGTCACCTACTCCCGGTTGTATTCCAATCTTGAAGAGAGCGAAGCCGGCGAGGTGATCAATTATCTTAATGATAATAAGATCCCCTACAAGCTGGCTGATGGCGGGAAGTCCGTCGAGATCCCCGCTGACGATGTCTACAAGACTCGCATTTCGCTTGCCGCCGAAGGTCTCCCGCGCGCCGGCTCGATCGGTTATTCCATTTTTGACAAAAACAATCTCGGGATGACCGACTTCCTCCAGAATCTCAACTTCCGGCGGGCGCTGGAAGGAGAACTGACCCGGACGATCATGCAACTGTCCGAGGTGCAGGCTGCCCGCGTACACATCGTCATTCCCAAAGACCGCCTGTTCAGAGAAGATAAGAAAGAGGCAACAGCCTCAGTGCTCCTCAAGCTCAAAGGACACTCACAACTGGCTCGGCCCCAGATCGCTGGGATCTCCCACCTCGTCGCGTCGTCTGTTGAGGGGCTTAGTCCCCAAAATATCACCATAGTCGACTACGAAGGAAACCTGATGTCCGGCGGCCGCAAGTCTGACCCGTTGGCGGGGCTTTCAACATCTCAACTTGAAGTTCGACAGAGTGTCGAGTCGTATCTGCAGGACAAAGCGCAGTCTATGTTGGACGGCGTGTTGGGCAACGGCAAGGCTATCGTCCGCGTCACGGCCGATCTGAATTTCCAACAAGTTGAAAAGACCGCGGAAACCTATGACCCGAACGCGCCGGTGATCCGGAGTGAAGAACGGACCAAGAATACAAACGCTACTACAGACAAAGCGGAACCGCCCAACGAGAGCAACCAGCAGGAAAATTCTGAGACCATCGTCACTAATTATGAGATAAACAAGACGGTCGAACATATCATCAATGCCGTTGGCACGATTGACCGCCTCTCGGTCGCCGTCATGGTGGACGGCACTTACCAGATGCCCGAAGGCGGCGCGGGCGATGGCGCGCCGGTCTATCAGCCGCGCTCTCAGGATGAACTCGACAAGCTGGCGGCCGTGGTCCGCAATGCCGTCGGTTTCCAGCAACAGCGTAGTGACCAGATCGAAATGTTTAACATCCCGTTCGATCGCCAGGAATTCCAGATGGAACAGGAACAGCTTGATACCATGTATCAGCGCGATTTCTACTGGGACATTGGCAAAAAGGTCGGCCTGGTCCTGCTCGCGATCTTCGCTTTCTTCTACCTGAAGGGGAAGATAAAGCGGCTGTTCAGCGGATTGGGGAATATGATGGCTCCGCACCCGGCCACCCGGCCCCGCCAGTCACCCGGAGTCGAAGGGATCGTAGATGAGGAAGAACCTTCGCCAATAGTGCTCGAAAAACGAAAACCACGACTTGTTGACCATATGCAGCAGACGGCCAAGGAACGGCCCGATGAAGTGGCCAAAGTTATTAAGACCTTGATGATCGAGTAGGATGATGAATATGCAATTTGAGGAAATGTCACCTACCAGAAAGGCGGCGGTCGCCCTGGTCGCGTTCGGTCCCGAGGTTTCAGCACTGGTCCTTAAGGGAATGAATGAAGCCGACCTCGAGAAATTGACGATCGAGATCGCCAACTTGCGCGATGTACCGCCTGAGGTTGAAGAAAAAGTCATCGAGGAATGCCAACAGATCTTTATGGCGCGGCAGTATATCTCCCAGGGAGGTATAGATTTCGCCTCCCAGATCCTCGAGAAGGCGGTCGGGTCGCACAAAGCACGGGAGATCATGCACCGTCTTGAGTCATCCTTCAAGTCGCGCGGCTTTTCACTGCTCAAAGATATCGACCCGAAACAACTCTCCGGCTTCTTCCAGAACGAACATCCTCAGACTATCGCACTGGTGATGACGCAGCTCTCCTCTCAGCAGGCGGCGGCGGTGCTCTCCGAATTGACACCCGAACTGCAGGCAGAGGTTGCTCTCCGTATAGCGACCATGGAGAAGATCTCGCCTGAGATCTTGAAAGAGATCGAGGCGACTCTGGAGGCCCACTTTGGCTCAGCCAGTACTCGAGACTTGAGCGTCTCCGGCGGCGCTAAGGCCATCGCCGAGATATTGAACCTGATAGATACCACTGCGGAAAAGAATATTCTCCAGTCGCTTGAGGCGGAAGACGCCGATCTCGCCGCCGAGATCAAGAACATGATGTTTGTCTTTGACGACCTGATCCTGCTTGATGACCGTTCAATTCAGCGAGTCCTCAAAGAAGTGGAAACCAAAGATCTGTCGATCGCTCTCAAGGCGACCAGCGAAGAGGTCAAAAACAAGATCTTTAGCAATGTCTCCGAGCGCGTCGCAGTCATGATCCGAGAGGAAATGGAATTCATGGGGCCGACCCGACTTTCGGATGTCGAGGCCGCTCAGGGACGGATCGTCGAAACAGTGCGCCGCCTTGAGGAAGAAGGCCAGGTCATTATCTCCGGCCGCGGCGGCAAGGAAGAGATCATTGTCTAAGATCATCCGCTTCTCAACAGAGGCGCCGGCGATCTTCATCGGCGAGAAACAGCTCGACCTGCAATCGGAATCTCGCGCCGAGCAGAAGCTGGCCGCGCTATTCCCAAAAGTCAGCTTTATCACTGACCCGGATGGCGCCAGGCTCATCCCTATTAACGAAGTCTACAAGCTCGAGCAAGTTGTGGAGCGCATTCAGGACGAATCTTACCAGGCCGGTCAAAAACTGGGCTACTCCCAGGGACTGGAAAAGGGAAGAGACGAGGCCCGCAAGGTTCTCTCTCAGCTCGACCTGGCGATCAAAGATGCTGTACAACAGCGCGAAGTATTGCTTGAAGAAGCGCGTGAGAAGGTCCTCGATCTTGTCATGAAGATCAGCCGCAAGGTAACGTTCGACGCTATAGAGGTAGATCGGGAAGCCACCGTGACCATGATCTCCCGCATCATTGATACCCTGGTGGACCGTTCGCGACTCGTCATTAAGGTACACCCGGATCATCTCCCGATCCTCGAACAGAATATTGATCGATTCCTGCAGAATTCGACCGCTATCAAAGAACTTCGGTTCGAGCCGGATCCGCGCGTAAAATTCGGAGGATGTTTCATCGAGACTCCGACCGGGGATATCGATGCCCGACTCGACTCGCAATTTGAGGTCATTTCGGATGCTGTTCTTGGGGTCGAACAGTCATGATCTCTGTTGCCTACGACATGTATGCTGACAGGGTCGCCCGAGCCAGCACTGTAAAGCATTTCGGCAAGGTCACCCAGGTTGTCGGTCTCGTCATTGAGTCTGCCGGCCCAGCCGTTTCAATCGGACGACTCTGCAATATCGAGAATCGTGAGAGTGGCAGTACCGTACAGGCGGAGGTTGTTGGCTTTCGCGACAATCGTATCCTCCTGATGCCCTATGGGCCGATAGGCGGCATTACTCCCGGCGCGATCGTCACTTCGACCTCCGATCAACTCCGTATACCCGTTGGACCAGAACTTATCGGAAGAGTCCTTGGCGGTCTTGGTCAACCGATAGACGATAAAGGCCCACTTGCTTGCCGAGCTACACGGTCGATCGTGGCCAAGATCCTTCCGCCTATGCAGCGTCGGCGCATCGCCGATCCACTCTATACCGGTATCAAAGTTGTCGACCTGATGACCACCATTGGCAAAGGCCAACGTATGGGCGTTTTCGCCGGTTCTGGTGTCGGCAAGTCAGTTACACTTGGCATGATGGCGCGCGCTTCAAACGCTGACATAAATGTTATAGCCCTGGTAGGAGAACGCGGCCGTGAAGTACGTGAGTTTATAGAACGAGACCTCGGCGCGGAAGGTATGAAGCGCTCTATCGTCGTCGCGGTTACTTCCGATCAGCCAGCGCTCATTCGCATCAAGGGCGCTATGGTCGCCAGCGCAATCGCTGAGTATTTTCGCGATCAGGGCAAAGATGTCATGCTGCTGATGGATTCAGTCACTCGATTGGCCATGGCTCAGCGCGAGATCGGTCTCGCCGTGGGCGAACCCCCGGCGACGAAAGGATACACACCTTCAGTCTTCGCCATGCTCCCGACATTGCTTGAGCGTGCCGGTAACGCTGAACGAGGCTCCATCACCGGCTTCTATACGGTTTTGGTCGAAGGAGACGATTTCAACGAGCCTATTTCTGATGCGGTCCGTTCAATTCTGGATGGCCACGTCGCTCTGTCTCGACGTCTTGCGGCACTTAATCAGTATCCTGCGGTTGACGTGCTTGACTCGATCAGTCGCCTTATGAAAGATGTTTCTCCCGCCGAAGACGTCCAACTGGCCGCCAAGGTGCGTAAAACGTTAGCGACCTATCGTGAGGCCGAAGACTTGATAAATATCGGCGCCTATGCCAAAGGCTCGAACCCGAACATTGATTTCGCCATCTCCAAAATGGAAAAGCTCAATGCTTTCTTCCGTCAGGGTATCTACGAACTGGTGCCGCACACCGATGCTGTCGCGCAACTGCGCGCGATCATGGAAGGTTAATGCGCGGTGAAGAAGTATCGCTATCGACTCGAGCCCGTTCTCAGAATGAAAGAACATGTCGAGAAGCAGCGACAGAAGGAGCACGCTGTCGCGCTTCAGCAAGTATATATCCAGCAGGATAAGTTGGCTTCCATTTCGACCGAAAAGCAGCAGACAATGGACGCCCAACGTGAGCGTATGACCGGACCATTGCGTCCGCATCAACTTCTGATTGCTTCCCGATACCTGGTCAAATTGAAACGAGATACTATTACAGGTTCTGAACTGCTGCGCGCTCTGGAACGCGAGGCGGAGATTCGCCGTACTCGACTCGTCGAGGCGACCAAACAGAAAAAGATCCACGAGAAACTCAAAGAAAAGCTTCAGCAGCGCTTTGTCGCCGAGATTGAGACTCACGAGAAAAAAGAATTGGACGAGATCGCTGTGAACGGCTACAGATTTCGACACAGGCAGTTATAACTGCCATCGCCTCCACCAACACAAAAGCCTCCTGAATGGGAGGCTTTTGGTCTTATGGAGAGTATGTCTGGCTGCGGAGTTTACTTCATCAGCAGCATTTTCTTTGTCGCGACAAAACTGTCCGCTTGCAGGCGATAGAAATAGACACCTGTGGCGAGCTGGTTCCCCGAAGACGACCGACCATCAAAGGTCACGCTGTGAGTGCCGGCGGCCATTGGTGCATTGGCGAGTGTTCTTACCAATCGACCGGTGATATCAAAGAGCTCTATCCGCACATCCGAAGCACGGGGGAGAGCAAACTTGATCACCGTGGTCGGGTTGAACGGATTTGGATAGTTCTGGCCTAACGCGAAATCGCGCGGGAGTTGTGATCCGTCCGCGTCATCTACATCGGTTCCAACAGCAACTTGCACTGTACCGATGTGATAGATCGGATCAACCTGGCGATTGCCATCTACCGATGTCAGCACGAGGAATGTCCCCTGTAGTCCTGCAAACGATGCGGTATCGATCGTGATTAGCGTGTCCGGTGTCGAGGGGTCGATCGTGAACCATGCCTGCATGAAGCGCCCGGTACCGGCGGGGAGAGGGTCTGCCTCGCCAAATGTGATCTGACCCAGGCACTGATGTAGCACATTGGAGTACTGCGTGAACTTGGTTTGGGCTGGTTCGGCGCGCATGCCTATGAAGGCGAGTGAGTCGAAGGTCATTCGGCTCGTCCCCCAGGTCAGTGCGATCGAGACATCGCGCGTATCCCGTTCGTTGTAGAGGTAGATATCGATTGCGACCGGCTGGCCGGCGACACCGTCCGTATCCGCTACCCAGACAGAATCAAATGACGGAGGGTTTTCGGCAACCGTCAAATAGCCAGTCTCAAAGACCGGTTTGTATGAGGCTAATGAAGGGAGGATGAAGCTGGTACTGAACTCTACCGCCTCGGGTGTCCACACCGTGGTATCTATTACCGCGGTTTGCGGAGATACTGTTGGCTCGTATGAAAAATAAAGCAGTCCCAGAAGGCCACTGCCTGCATCAATTACATTTGCGCCAGTCTCGAGAACTGAGACCGTAGCCGTGCTTCCATCAACACTTACGCGAGAATTGAGAATAGCGGCGGTAGCTACACGACTTCCAACGAAGGAAATTGAGTCGATCCTAATTCCAACTCCGTTGTGATGGATTGTCATCTCCAGACCAAACAGTTCCTGGTCATTCGTGAAGTGGACCGGTACTATCCCGATTCCGGACACAAAAGCGGAGACAGAATCGATTGACAGGGTGTCACGTACCCCGGGATCAGTCTGCCCTTTGGAGTCGATGCTGGCGATCAACAAAAGAGCCAGGAGTAGAGCGAGTATTCGGATATTCTTTCGCATATTCAATCCCCGATGTACACCCATCAGAGCAAAATCCATGCTGGGGGCGGTTTCACTGAAGCTCTGCAGAACGGTGGCTGGTCCCGGTGCAGATCTGTCTTCTAAGTAGCTGTCCGCGAACGAACTCGCTATGCCAACCAATATAGGGAGGGAAATGGCAGATTGCAACGTCGTTTTGGGTATGCATCCGGCTGCCTAACCTGATGGTCCCAGAAGTTGGCTTATCCGAATAGCGTTTCTCAATTCGAACTGATCAGTGCCGATGTTACCTGTATGGCAGCCGTTCGTACCTTCCGCCAAGCTGAAAGATGCAGCTACACCAAAGTCTGCTATCTGGCTGATGCCCTCAAATGCTTTGGCTTCAAAACTGACTGCGTTCTCTACATGCGCTGCAATGGTGAACCTTGCGATGAGTCTCGCTTTCATGAAGCGATGGACAAGCTGATTGACAAGGCTCGCGCCAAACACCAGAAGATCTCTATCGGATAGTCGATTGGGAATTCCTTTCCCAACCTGCCACGTCAAGGTTTCCCAATAATCCAAATCACGGCCCCAAAGAGACTTCCCTCTTCGCTCGTAGTGCTTTGTCAGTCAATGTGTTAGCTGGTAGTGCCTCCGTCTGGCACACCCGATGCTAAACAGACATCGGAGAAATCTATGATTAAAGGCATGTATACATCCGCGTCCGGCATGATTCCGCGGGTTCAGCAGCAAGAGGCGATAGCCAACAACATCGCCAATGCCGCCACCGCCGGCTTCAAGAAGGACGACATCTTCGTTCGCGAACTTTCCAAGGCCGAACGCAAAACCACCAAGACCGCAGCCGACTGGATGCAGCCAATGGTGACTAAGGCGTTCACCGAGCACACTCACGGCAGTCTCGATCGAACCAACAATCCGTTGGATCTCGCTATCGATGGCGAGGGGTTCTTCAGACTGCAGTCACCCGATGGCGTGGTGGCGCTGACCCGCTCCGGCACCTTTCAGGTCTCCAGCAATGGCTTCCTCACGTATCCCGGCGGTTACCAATTGATGGGTGAATCCGGTCCTATCCAGGTCGGCACCAATGGCGGCACCGCCACGGTCACGCAATCCGGTGAAGTTGAGGTCGAAGGAACCGTCGTCGGACGAATCGTCCCGTACACTGTCGCCGATCTCAAGAAACTTGAGAAAGTCGGTGAAACGCTATTCGTCGCTTCGGAGGGAGTTGAATTGACCGCGGTTCCTACGCCGTCAGTGCAGCAAGGATATCTCGAATCCTCGAATGTCGATGTCATTACCGAGATGGTCGACATGATCGTGTCATATCGCATTTACGAAGCCAACGCCAAATCGCTGCAGACCCAGGATGCATCGCTGGACAATCTCTTCAACCGGGTAGCAGGCTCAAAATAACAACGGAGAGAAGGGAAGAGGAATAAACAGATGATCAAAGCAATGCGCACAGCGGCATCGGGCATGTCTGCTCAGCAGATGAATGTTGACAACATCGCCAACAACCTGGCCAACGTCAACACGACCGGGTTCAAGAAAGCCAAACTCGAGTTTCAGGATGTACTTTATCAGAATATTCGTCGCGCCGGCGTAGCTTCCGCGGTTGGAACCCAGGTGCCGACCGGTCTGGCGATCGGGTATGGCACCAGACCATCTGCCACCGTCCGCGAATTCACGACCGGCGATCTCTCGCAAACCGGTAACCCGCTTGACCTCGCCATCTCCGGCGATGGCTTTTTCCAAGTTCAGCGCCCGGACGGGACCACCGCCTACACGCGCGATGGTGCGTTTAAGATTTCCGCTGACGGTCGTGTAGTCACCTCTGACGGCTACTTCCTGCTCCCTGAGATCACGATACCTGAAGATGCCGTCTCCGTCGCGGTAGGACAGGATGGCATAGTGGAAGTGATCCAGTTCGGTCAGGATACACCGACCCAGATCGGCCAACTTGAATTGGCCCGATTCATTAATCCCGCCGGTCTTACCGGCATCGGCAAAAACCTCATGACGCCAACTTCAGCCTCTGGCACAGCCACCACTAATACCCCCGGTCTGGGCGGCAATGGCACGATCGATCAAGGATATCTCGAAATGTCCAACGTCTCCGTGGTCGACGAAATGGTCAACATGATCGTGGCGCAGCGCGCTTACGAGATCAATTCGAAGGCAATCCAAACCGCCGATGACATGGCCTCCATTGCCAACAACTTGAAGAGATAGCCATGAAGTCACGCGCTGTCACATTCCTGTTTGAACTTCTCCTGGTCATCCTCCTGACCTCTCAGGTCAGTTGGGCGATCGATCCGGATGAAGCGATCCGTCAGATGGCTGTGCGGACTCTCTCGCTCGATACTGCGGTGAATAAGGTCGAAGTGCTCTCCAGTCAGATAAAGGCGACTGATGTCGCGCTTGACGAACTCTCTCTTCGCCCGTTGTCACAGAAAGATCCGCTCGGTCTGTTCACGGTCATTGCCACCGTCACTCGTGATGGTCGCATTCTTGAATCCGGGCAGGTCAGCATGCGGATACACAAATTTGCCGAGGTTCTGGTCGCGCAAGCATCCTTGCGACGCCATGATCTCCCTTCGGAAACACAGTTCTCCCTTCAGCGGATGGACATCACCTCCCTGCTTGAGCAGCCGGTATCTGCATTCGAGACCATAGAGGGTCTTCGGATGCGGCGAAATCTCGCCAAAGGTCAAATTCTTACCACCAGTGCAGTAGAGCCGGTGCCTGACATTGAAGTCGGGCGGGAGGTCTCCATCCAATGTTCAAACGACCTGTTTACCATCGCCACCAGCGGCACCGCGCAGCAGAGCGGACGAGTCGGTGATGTGATACGGGTGAAAAACCGCACTTCCGGGAAGCTGGTGCAGGCTCGCATACTCGATAACTCGACGGTCGCTATCGCGCCGTAATTGCATAGGACGCAAGGAGTCGCTTCATGAAATTGACACGCTTTATTCTTCTGCTCATCATCCTGCTGCTTCTGCCGTTTGCGCTGAAGACCACCGGCCAGGATTTTGGACGTGCCACCTCGTTGTACTCCGATGTCAAGGCGTACAATATCGGGGATATTCTAACGGTCCTCATTTATGAGCAGAACACTGCCTCAAATCAGGTTGAAACCAAGACAGAGAAATCTACCAGCACCTCTACCTCTGGTGGGCCGGGTACAGGACCGCTGCTTCGATTGATCCCCAGGTTCGGGCTTGATGCCGACAACAAAGCGGATTTCAACGGCAAGGGTGAAAACCTTCGTTCCGGCGTCCTCCGCGGCAAAATATCGGTGACCGTGGTCGGAAAGAAAGACAACGGTGACCTGCTCATTGAAGGTTCTCGCGTTATCGGTATCTCCGGCGACCGCGAAACCCTGACGCTAACAGGTATCGTCCGCCAGAAAGATATCAGTTCAGGCAATACCATCGACTCCTACCAGATAGCCGATGCCGAGATTCATTACACCGGCAAGGGGAACGCCGACACCGCGTCGCGTCCCGGCTTCTTCACCCGCATCCTGAATTGGATTTTCTAAAGGAGTCGACTATGATTGAGAATCTCCACGCTCGACTTCTCACACCATGCGGCCTGATCATCATGTTGATGATCATCGCGATGCTCTACCCTCAGGTAGATGCCGCCCAGGTGCGCATAAAGGATCTCTGCAGTTTTCAGAATAAGCAAGAAACTGATCTGATCGGCTATGGCCTAGTCATCGGCCTTGATGGTACTGGTGACGGCAACGGCACTCAATTCACCATGCAATCCCTCTCCAACATGATGGAGCGGATGGGGCTGCAGGTTGAACCGAACAAGCTTAAAGTGAAGAATATCGCGGCGGTGATGGTCACCTCGCGAATCTCCTCCGATCTCGCCGAGGGTACGTACTTTGATGTGACCGTCTCATCGATTGGCGATGCTAGTTCATTGCAGGGCGGCATTCTGCTTATCACTCAGTTGGCCGGTCCGGACGGAGTCGTCCGCGCCGTCGCGCAAGGTTCTATTTCCATCGGCGGATTCAATGTACAGGTCGATGAAGGGAACAAGATCGTCAACAACTACACACTGGTAGGGCGAGTACCCAATGGCGGCAAGATATCCAAACCATTGAATCCTGTGCCGGGCTCAGATAAGACCGTTCTACTTACCCTGTCGCAACCTGATATCACCACGGCCCAGCGCGTCGCTTCACGCATCAATATCGAATATGGCGACTACGCCAAGCCGGTCGATGCTGGCACGATCCAGATCAATATTCATGACACGATTGCCGAGCCGACTCGCCGCATGCGCTTTCTCTCAGACCTCGGCCAACTGACGGTCGAACCGGACCAGATCGCTAAGGTAGTTATCAATGAACGAACTGGGACCATTGTCGCCGGCCAGAACGTCATTATTGAACCGGTCGCGATCGCTCATGGGACGATCACTGTCAGCATCGACTCACGTCCCGTCATTTCTCAACCGGAGTCATTCGGTAAGGGAGAGACAGTGGTGACCCGGGATCCTGAGATCACAGTTAATGAAGAGAAAGCCCGTGTAGTGGAGCTACCCGCATCGGTGAAGCTCTCTGATGTCGCGGCCGCTTTGAACAAGATTGGGGCAACCCCGCGTGATATCGTCGCCATCTTCCAGGCCCTCAAGCAGGCGGGCGCGTTGCGCTCCGAACTGGTCATCATGTAATGCGATCCCTCGCGCCGACATCTGCTCCAACCTCCCTTGATCAACTTAAGGGACAGGCCACCAGCTCAATTGAGCAGGAGAAGGCGCGCCTCAAAAAGGCCACCCAGGAGTTCGAAGCTTTCTTCCGCTATCAGATGATGAAAGCGATGCGGAAGACCGTTCCGGAAAATCCGCTTTCCGAAGGACTGCCCATGAGCAGCTCGCAGGGGAAAGATACGTTTCTCGACCTGATGGATATGGAGATCTCGCGGGCTGGGTCCGGTGGACACGGCTCGATCGCGGATATCCTCTATCGCTCGACGGTCAAGCTGATCGAGGCCAAATATGCCAAGACCGATGGAGTAGACCAAAGTGCCGTCTCCCAGTTGCCAACTCGAACAGTACGACACATTCCGGTTAACGCAAAGCCAAAGCCTGTACAGCTCCCCAAAAAAGCTACACCGGTTCAAATTGAAACAAAACCGGAGATCGCTCCGCTGAAACCACGACCGGCTGCCTCCCATGACAAGATTATGGAGAAGTACGGCCCGCTCATCGAAGCGGCCGCGGCCGAAACCAAACTTGACTCAACCTTGATCGCGTCAGTTATCCATGCCGAATCGCGCGGTAACCCCAAGGCCGTCTCGCAAGCCGGGGCAAAAGGGTTGATGCAACTCATGGATGCAACCGCCGAAGACCTCGGCGTCAAGGATTCACTCGACCCCGAACAGAATATCATGGGAGGGAGCCGTTTCCTCAAAAAGATGGTTGACCGCTACCAGGATATCAAACTTGCTCTGGCCGCATACAATGCCGGACCGGGAAATGTTGACAAATATGGCGGCCTGCCGCCCTTTGAAGAGACCCAGAATTACGTCGATAAGGTGATGGCCCTGTTTGAAGGTACGACCGAGTCGCCTAAAGTTCCCTAAGAATCAACCGATAACGGGCTTACAGGAAAGTGCATTGACCATAGGATATGATCAACCAATTGATTGACATCATCAGCAAGGAAGCTGCTCTATTTGAATCCTTCCTCGAGTTGCTTCAGCGCCAAAAAGAGATGTTGGTAACCAACGATCTCGTCGGGCTGCAGGAAGTCACCGAGCGACAGCATGAGAAACTCACCGAGAGCCGCATCCTCAACAAGCAGCGTGAAACACTGGTCGCGCAGATCAAAGCCGCGCGGGCGATCGATGGCGATCTGACCGTCAGCCGTCTGCTTGAATTGGTTGACCAGACCGAGGCCCAGCAACTTCGCCAGCTCCGCGACATCATCGTCGAACTCAATCAGAAGATCAATGACTCGCGCAATACCAACGCCATGCTGTTAAATCAGTCACGCGAATTCGTGGCCAAAACCATGGCGATGCTGTCCAAGATGAACAATCCCGAGCCAACGTACAGCTCCAAAATGAACGACCATGACCCGGCGCGTCCCATCGCCATGGATAGGAGAGCCTAATGCCAGGTCTGTTCCAGGGATTGGAAATAGGAAAGCGTGCGCTTTTAACGCACCAGCTCAATCTGCAAACCATCGGCCACAATATCTCCAACGTCAATACGCCGGGGTACAGCCGCCAACGGGTCAACATCACCTCGACTAGTCCCGAACAGCAGGCGTACGGCTCAATTGGTACGGGCGTCACTGCCCAGGATATCCGCCATGCGCGCGACTATTTCCTCAGCCAGCAATACCGTCAGGCGACCAAGTCTCTTGGACAATGGTCATACAAGCACAAGACTATGACTCAAGTCGAGTCAGTTTTCAATGAGCCTCAGTCTGACTCGGTCTCCGACCTTCTGGATGGTTTCTGGAACGCCTGGTCTGACCTTTCCACTCAGGCCTCCAGCACCAACGCCGCTACGGCTCGCACCAACGTGCTCGGTGAAGCGACCAAGCTGGTCAACGGCCTGCATGAACTCGCCGGACGACTCCAGAATCTTCGCGATTCCGTCGACCAGGATCTGCAGAACTACACGAACGAGATAAACAAGTATACGGCCGAGATAGCCCAACTCAACCAGCAGATAGCCGGCGCGGAATTGGGTGGTCAGCCCGCCAACGACCTCCGCGACCAGCGCGACCTGCTGACAGACCAGTTGGCCTCGATGATAGATGTTCGTGTGACCGAAAAGCCGAACGGAACGACGCTCGTCTCTATGGGCGCTATGGTCCTTGTTGATTCGTCAGATAATTTCCCTATCGGCTCCAACGTGGTTAACCGGGACGGACACCCGATCCACGAACTGGTCTGGAAAGGGACGCAGGTCAAGCTGACCAACCTGAACGGCGAACTGCACGGACTTATTGAATCGCGGGACAAGATACTGCCGCGTTATATCGATGAACTCAACACGTTGACCAAAACGATCATCGACCAGGTCAACTCGATTCATATGTCAGGATACGGTGCCGCCGACAGCACCGATATCCCATTCTTTGATCCCAATTTCACCGAGGCTGCGACCATTCGAATCAATCAGGTGATCCTGCAGGATGCGAACAAGATTGCGGCTTCTTCGACTCCATCCCCGGCGTTCGACAACGCTATCGCGCTTGCGATATCCGAACTGCGCAACGTGCAGGTGATGGAACGGAACACGATCACTATGGGTGACTATTATACCAGCTTGGTCGGAAAACTTGGGATCGAGACCAGCGAAGCGTCGGCTTTCAGTCAGAACTATGAATTACTTGTCCAACAGGTGGATAATTCGCGGCAATCGGTACAGGGCGTCTCTCTGGATGAGGAGATGGCCAACATGATCAAGTACCAGCATGCGTACGACGCGGCCGCGCGCGTGATCACCACCATGGACGAGGCACTGGATACCGTTATCCATGGAATGGGAACGGTAGGCCGATAAATCATGGCCGCGTGTGAACGCCGCCATCCACGGAGGGTAACGTGCTTATTCTAACAAGGAAGTTAGGAGAGTCGATCACGATCGGAGACGAAATTCGCGTCTCCGTACTCGGGATCAGAGGTCGTCAGGTTCGCCTGGGGATCGAGGCTCCTGCAAAAGTGGTCGTCCATCGCGAAGAGATCTATGTCAAGATCCAGGAGGAGAACCGCAAGGCCTCTAAAGGATCGAAGAATGATCTTCTTGGAATGGTCAACATGATCAAAGGAAAGATCAAGGGCGATGCGTCGACCGACAAGCAGGCGACCATTGATTACAAGGATAATCCGCACTCGGATCGCCGCAAAGAGCGGCCCGACGCGGAGTAGTCCCGGAGTAGTTCAGAGAACGGTCAAGGAATACTGAGATGCGTGTCACGAACCAAATGATGTCCAGCCGGGTGGTGTTTAACCTGCAGCGCTCAATGCAGCGGTATATCACCTTGCAGACCAACATGTCGACCGGCCGACGCATTAATGCGCCGTCGGATGACCCGGTCGGGACTGTGCGCGATCTCAATTACCGGACCGAGTTGAACGAACTCAGTCAGTGGCAGAAAAATATCGGCCAGGCCCAAAACTGGACGAACAATTATGACACTATACTTGGAGACACCAAAGATTTCGTCTCCAGCGCCCGTGAGATCGCGGTCGCCATGGCCGATGGCACCTATGACGCGGCTTCGCGTCAGGCCTCAGCAAGTGAGGTAGACTCGATCATCGACCAGATCCTGCAGATGGCCAACAGCGAACTGGAGGGCCGCCGGGTCTTCGGTGGCAATATCACACAGCGCGCCCCATTCCAGCGTTCGTCTGCGGGAGTAATGTATCGAGGCGATGACGGCAAGATCGAGTTCGAGATTGAATCCGGCCAGCGCGCCCAGGTCAATTTCAGCGGCCAGGAGATATTCCTCAAGCAATTGGGCACTCTCGGAGAAACTTCTGACCTGAATGTCGGCGTGAGCGCGACGACGCAATTGGCAAACCTGCACAATGGCAACGGCATTGATATGACCGCCGCGGGGTTTGTGGTTACCGATGCCAATACGGGATTGTCGGCAACAATAGACCTTTCTGCTCTTCCGGCTAACGCAACGGTGGCGGATTTGCTTACCGCAATCAACACCCAATTGACTGCGGCTGGAATAACCAATCTGACTGCCCAGATCAACAGCTCCAAGACGGGGATCGGCTTCGACACTACGCCCAATGGTCTGGTGAGTGGAGGTACCAATCTCGGCGACCTTCGTCAGGGATTGGGAATCGACCTGACTCCCGGGACCATCCGCGTCACCGATGGTGCGCTTCTGGATATGACCGTTGATCTTTCCGGTTCAGTAACCCTCAACGACATCATCACGAAATTCAATACGCAGATCGCGGGGAAGGGAATATCCAACGTTACTATGTCGATCAACCCGGCAGGGACCGGGCTTCAGATAGTTGACTCCAATGGCACCCCGTTGGGTCTGCAAATACTTGACACTTCCGACATGGAACAGACCGCGACCGGATTGGGCATTAACGGCACAGTCGGTTCGCAGTTGATCGGCGCCGACCTTGATCCGCGCGTCCGATTCTCGATCACCGAGACCACCGGAACGACAGCGGCGGACCTCGGTATACGCGCGGAATTCACCACGGATCATCATGGCGACGACGTCGACGCCCGTCTAATCGCGACATCATTGCTCTCCGAGCTCGACTCCGGTCTCGGATACACACAAGGTTCGTTCAAGCTGACACAAGGCGATATGGTTTTGACCGTAGACCTCGCTGATCCGACTATTGTGACGATCCAGGATCTGCTTGATCGGGTCAATACCTCTATGCTCGATGTGACCGCAAGTCTCAACCCGTCGGGCCGCGGGATTCAGATCGTCAACAATGACCCGACCCGAAGCTTCGCGATCGAAGAAGTCGGGACGGGGCGAGCGGCGAGGGACTTCGGACTCTATGGCTCCTCCGACATGATGGGGATCCTGAACCTATTGTCTCAGGCGCTCAAGGTGGATGATCAGGAAGGTACCGGGATTCTGATAGGAAGCCTCGACAAGTCAATAGAGCACCTGTTAACCAGTCGCGCCACTACCGGAGCGCGCGGCATTCGCTTTGAAACGACAGCGTCTCGTCTGACCAACCAGGAACTCGATTTCACCGAGTTGCTCGCCGATGTCGAGGATGTTGACCTGCCGACCGCGGTGACACAGTTGGCGACATACGAAAATGGATATCAAGCCGCTCTGATGGCGGCCAGTAGAATAATTCAGCCAAGTTTGATGGATTTCCTGAAGTAATAGGAGCCTCCCAAGGATAGCATTATGAGCGTAGTAGAAAGCCTCCGATTCGGGACACTGGACGTTCCGGAAGACAAGATCATTTACATGGAACGGCCGATCCTCGGCTTCGAGCACCTCAAGACCTTCTGTCTGGTCGAGCTCGCCGAGTTGGCTCCGTTTCTCTGTATGCAATCGACCGAGGATCCCGCCATCTCATTCCTGGTGGTCAATCCGCTCGTGTTCTATCCACGGTATCGCATCGAAGTCAATCCGAAAGAGATCGCGGAACTTCGTATCGCCAAAACAGAGTCGGTTGAGACGTACGTCATCGTCACTGTCCCACCCGATCCGCGCCAGATCTCGATCAACCTGCAGGGTCCGGTGCTGATCAACACGGAAAATAACCTGGCCAAGCAGTTGGTTCTGGTCAATTCCCAGTATCAGGTGCGCCACCTCCTTTTGGAGACGCTCGACGCGCCGCAGCGACGAGTGGAGCAGGGCAGTTTGGTGACTGCCTGAGCGCGTTCAGCACGCGACAAGTACCGAGAGACATTGCGAACGTGTAATGTCTTTCTGTTTAGTGGGAAATTGCAGACGACCAGGTTCTCGGGATCGCATAGGAGTGCACCATGAGCTCGAAAAGACAACATCGCAGACCAAATTCGCACACCTCCTCCCGTAAACAAACAGTTGATCCTCTCTCCGGAGCATCGGGCCTCGCCAGGATTGCGGCCGAACAGAGCATACAAGATTTCGCGGAAGCTCTTGAGCAAGCCGAGAAATTCAACAACACAGGCCGTGAGAGAGAGATCGTCACCCTGCTCAGTCCCTATGAGATTCAGTACCCATTTGAGAATAAACTGACCTGTGGCCAGTTCGATCGGCTCCTGGGTTTCGGCTATGCTCACGAACGCCGCTGGGACGAAGCGGAACATCATCTGAACCGCGGCCACAAGCTCTTCCCACAGGCGCTGGACTTCCTTTATGGTTTGACCTACGTTCGTATGTCGTTGCGAAGTTTTCAGGCCGCCTGCGATTCCGCCGACGAATACTTCAGGATATTGAACACTACCGCCCCTGAACAACTCACCAACCAGCCGTTCAATGGCACCCAGCGACAAAGAGCTCTCTTGCTCAATTTCAGGGGACTTTGCCTGATTGAACTGCAGAGAACTGAGCACGCCATCCAGGCATTTCGCAGCTCCATTGAAGCTGACCCGAAGACGCACCACGCGTATCTCAATCTCGCCAACCTCTACATTCGGCAGAATGAGACAGAGAAGGCGCGCGAGATCATCGACGCCGGTACCAGGAACTGCGCGCAGGTGCAGGAACTTCGTATGTTGGCAGGCTCACTGGCGACCAAAGCGACCATTTCAGCCTGCCTGATCGTGAAGAACGAGGAAGAACTTTTGCCCGGCTGTCTTGATTCCATCCGTCCCTGGGTCGATGAACTGATAATCGTGGATACTGGCTCGACAGACCGCACTATGGAGATCGCCAGGTCATATGGTGCCCGAGTATACGAACACCCGTGGGAAGGAAGCTTCTCCAAAGCCCGCAATCACTCCCTGCAGTATGCTACTAAGGATTGGCTGTTCATCATTGATGCCGACGAACGCGTTTATACCGAGGATATTCCGCAGATCATCGCGGCCGTCAATCAGCCCGATGGCGATGTCATAACCACAAATGTCTACAATGTGTATGAAGAGTTCAAGGATGTCGTCGTTTTTCTTCATTCGCACAGGTTCTTCCGTCGTTCGCTTAATGTCAAATATGAAGGGATCGTGCACAATCAACTGTGTGTTCCAGAAACGGCCCGCTACATCAGGACAGGCGTCCGCATCAAACATCTCGGGTATGGACTCTCTCGCGAGAAGATGCAGGCGAAGACCATCCGAACCAAAACCCTCCTTGAGAAGCAACTGGCCGAAAATCCGGACAACGCGTTCGCTCTATTCAACTACGCCCAGCTCTTGCGCTCCACGCCGGATGGATTCCAGAAGGAATACGCCCCGCTCATTCTCAAGGCAGCCGGTCGTGCTGTCGAATTAACGCAGGCGGATAACGCAACCAACCGGCACATTCATCTCATGTGTCTGGACCAGTTGGCCTGGACGCACTACTACCTGGGTAACTATGACCAGGCACTTGAGTACAGCCAGCGAGCGCTCGATGCCAAACCCGATTATCTCGATCCGATCCTGCTGAGAGGGTATCTCTATTTCAAGAGGAACGATCTTTCCAAGGCGACTTTCTATTTTGAGAAGTACCTTACGACGCAGGCCGCGTATGATCCATCCAAAGAACTCGAGAATATCATTCTCGTGCACTTGAACGCTCGAACCGACGCGCTCTTCAACCTGGGGGCCATCGCCGAGATGCGGGGCGATATCGACACCGCCAAGCGATACTATCGTCTAGTTCTGTCTATAAATGTGGAATATGCCGGTGCCAATCTGAATCTTGGTCGTCTGCTCCTGTCTGAAGGCCACCACAGCGAAGCCGAGGATTGCCTGCAGCGGGTGGTCGAGCACGGCCAGGCCTCGCCGGATATCTGCACCCGGCTTGCTCAACTTTATGTCGAAAGGGGAGAAGCGCAGAAGGCGGAGTCTATACTGCAACGTGGCCTCAAGAATTCGCCGTCAAACTCCCAATTGCTGGAGGCACTCGCGGATCTGTACACCGCTTCAGGCCACTTCGACGAAGTTGTGACTACGCTGGAAAAAGGATACTCGGCTAACCGCGATTCTATCGGGCTCACGGTCAAACTGGCGGCTGCCCTTCTCCAGACGGGCAATGTACCACGAGCGATCGAAGTCTATACCGACTTCGCCTCACGTCATTCGCTCACCGCGGATATGCAGAACGACTTGGGGAATTGCTATTACCGCCTCCAGAGGTTTTCTGAAGCGGAAGCCGCTTACCGCAAAGCGCTCGAATTGCATCCACGCTTGGCCCCTGCGACGCGAAATCTTGGTCTCACCTTGGCTATACAGAGGAAGGCCGAAGAGTCCGTCGCGGTCTTGCAGCAATGCTTGGAACTTGACCCCCAACAGGTTGAACTATATCATGTTATCGGCGACCTTCAGGTTGCCTCCGGTATGCATCTGGAGGCCCTGAACAGCTACGAACAGTACCTCCAGAAGTATCCGACCGATGTCACGGCTCTGTGCCGCTTGTCTGACTGCTATCTTGCTCTGGGACATAAAGATTCCGCGATTCTCGGCTACCAACGAATTCTCCAGCTTGACCCTGGTTTCGCTCCCGCGGAGAAGCGGCTGGCTGACATCTCCAGCTCCTCCAAAGTGACCGAAATCTCAAACAGCAAAAGTAAAGTTTAATATGGATTTGCCGATGCTGAAGGTATGAGAAAGGGCTTTCACCCCATTATAACCATGAGGGATACACTAAAAGGAGGGCCTACCACCACGTGCGTACCGGGCGCAAATCGGATCGATTGCCCCATTGATGAATACATCGGAAGTGACAGATTAACTCGACAATTGAATGAACCTAAGGTAAGGAAACCTTAATATTTTCAAGGAGGAGTCGACAAATGTCACTTCGCATTAACCACAACCTTGCGGCCCTGAATGGCAACCGCAACCTGAAATTGACTAACGAGTCGTTGACCAAGTCGATGCAGAAACTGTCATCCGGTTTCCGCATCAACGCCGCGTCTGACGACCCGGCTGGCCTGGTGATTAGTGAGCAATTCCGCGCTCAGATCGCCGGTCTCAATCGTGCGATCCAGAACTCTGAAGGTTCGATCAGCATGATCCAGACGGCTGAAGGCGCTCTGACCGAGATCAACAACCTGCTGATCTCGATGAGAGAACTGGCCATTCACGCCGCCAACGAAGGCTTCAACGACGCCGACCAGCTTGCTGCCGACCAGGCCGAAATCGCCAACGCGATCAAGACCATCGACCG
>JAYRFH010000049.1:0-2070 GCA_041908405.1 Candidatus Zixiibacteriota bacterium | reverse complement strand
TCGCGCTATCAACGTCGGCGGACATACCGTGACCAAAGACCGCCTCATTGCGGTCTTTGCTACTATGGGGCTTAAGCAGGCCGATACGTTCATCGCCAGCGGAAATGTAATATTCTCAGCCGGCAAAGTCGCGCGGGCAGCGTTGGAGAAGAAGATCGCGATCGCGCTTGAACAGGAACTCGGATACGAGGTCGCGACCTTTCTAAGGACAGACAGTGAGATCGCTAAGATTCTGCGGACTCAACCATTCCCGCGAAAAATGATGTCGGCTGCCGAGGCTTACAATATCGGATTTCTCCACAACGCTCTCAATTCGGCGCAACAGAAGAAGCTGGCTGCCTTTCGGACCGAAATCGATGATCTGGTCGCGGAGGGGCGGGAGGTTCACTGGCTTTGCCGGAAAAAGCAGAGCGAGTCTACTTTCACAGGAGGGAAGTTGGAGCGGGCGTTGGGGTTGAAGGTCACGTTTCGCTCCCAGAGCAGCCTGACCAAACTTGCGGCAAAACTGGGGCCGGGCTGAACGGGTTAAGTAAGTCGCCTGACAGGTCGATAATCTGACTTATGGACCTAAGGGTGGAGACCAGACATTCCCAGCAGGGGATCGAGGGATATATCCCGATATTCACCCATACTCTGACCGCCGACAGCATACTTGAGTTTGACCTGTATGCGTTCGACGGCCGGGATATGGTGCTCTATCGGTCATCCAAATTTCCCCTGACCGCGGAGAAGCGCCAGGAGATGTTGAAGAAGAACATGCATCGACTGTATGTATCAACTTCGCAGCGCGCGCAATACCAAAAGCACCTGCGCGCCCATATCGGGCAGATAATCAACGACCCCTCAATTGATGATTTCACCCGCTCTACCATCGTCTACGACAGCGCGCGAGAACTGATCAAGGATGTATTCGCCGACCCGACTCGCGGAGAATATATCCGCGAGAGTCAGGAGTTCGTGCAGACGACTGTACAGTATGTCCTCGAGGGGAGAAACGCGTTTCATAATCTGCTCAAAGTGATGTCGTTCGATTATACGGTTTTTAGTCATTCGGTGAATGTCTGTACTTTCGCGTTGGCGCTGGGGAAAGCCGCCGGTGTCGAGAAGACCAGCGACCTTGTCGCCCTGGCGACCGGGTCATTGTTGCATGATGTCGGCAAGGCGCGTGTGCCGGATGAGATATTGCACAAACCGGGGCCGCTCGATCAGGCGGAGTGGCAGATGATACGTCGACACCCGGAGTGGGGGGTCGAGTTGATGACCGCGACCGATCTGATACCGCGCGAAGCATATATCCCGATAGCCCAGCACCATGAACGTCGCAGTGGCGGCGGCTACCCGAACCAACTCAAGGAAGATGAGATCCATTTGTACGGGAAGATCGTGGCGATCGCCGACGCGTTCGACGCGATGACCACCAACCGGGTCTACCGGGCAGCGGCGGGGACATACCAGACCTTAGAGACCATGGCGACATCCTCGGACGAGTTCGACCGGCCGTTACTCAGGACTTTCATCCAGATCATGGGACCGGAACGCCCCGACCTTATCCGGCACTGAACTTCTACGCAGGCGGCCAGCGCCGCCCCGAATGTGATTTCCCGCCCAAAACTCAAACTTGCCTTGTAGATACAAGTTATCTATGTTTGGCTCATCGATCTGCAATGCGGGCGGTCCGCCCGCGGTCATCAACAGTTGAGACGAGGAGGATAGGATATGGGGTTCCTGGCTACATTGTGGTTGCCGATCCTGCTATCTGCGGTTGCGGTATTCGTGATCAGCGCGCTGATCCATATGGTACTCGGTTATCACGCGTCTGATTACAAAAAACTTCCGAACGAAGACGGCGTGATGGAGGCATTGCGGAAGTTCAATATTCCGCCGGGGGATTATCATATGCCGCATTGCGTCAGTTCGAAGGAGATGAAAGACCCGGCGTTCACTGAAAAGCTGAAAACCGGGCCGGTGGGATTGATGACGTTTTTCCCGGCCGGGCAGATCAGCATGGGGAAAAGCCTGGTGCTCTGGTTTATCTACTGCATCATAGTAAGCGTGTTCGCGGCATATATC
>JAYRFH010000048.1:0-2920 GCA_041908405.1 Candidatus Zixiibacteriota bacterium | reverse complement strand
GATCGGGTGGAGTAATTACAGCAATCTGTTAGGCGACTCGGCCTTTCTCGGCGCGCTGAAAAACACGTTCATATTCGCGTTTGGTACGATCCCGGTTACGACTGTACTCGCGCTGTTGTTGGCGCTGCTGGTCAACCGGGAGTTTAAGGGGCGCGGATTGTTTCGCGCGGGGTATTTCGTACCGTCGATAACGTCGCTGGTGGTCGTCTCCCTCATTTTCTGCAATCTTTATTCGCGCGACGGGTATTTGGCGATGCTTGGGCAGATGGTCGGACTCGATGTGCCGGAGAATGGCTTTCTGTATGACAGCGGGACAGCACTCTATTCGATTATGGCGATGGATGTCTGGATGTCGGTCGGCTACTATATGCTGATATTCCTGGCGGGGCTGAAGTCGATACCAGATGAATTGTATGAAGCGGCGGAAGTCAGCGGGGCCTCGGCCACGAGACAGTTTTTCTCCATCACGCTGCCGCTGTTGAAGCCGGTCGCGCTGTTCATTATTGTCATCAATTCCATCAAATCATTCCAGGTGTTTGTCGAGATATTCGTGATGACCAAAGGGAAGTTCGATACCTTAACGGCGGTCTATTTCATTTATGAAAAGGGGATGACGACACGGTTTGAATTCGGGTATGCATCGGCGGCGGCCTATCTCTTGTTCGTGATCATCGGAGTTTTCTCGCTGGCGCAGTTCTTTCTCTTCAGACAGAGGAAGGAGTACTCATGGTAGCGCGGACCGGGGTGCTCAGTCAGACGGTCAAGTATGTCGCCCTGTTCGCGGTGCTGGTCGGTATGCTGTTCCCGTTTGGCTGGATGGTGCGAGTATCGCTGATGGAGTCGGGGTCGTTGAGCAATATTGGTTTGTTCAGCGGGAGCTTTACGCTCGAGAACTATACGGATCTGTTCAAGCAGACCAGTATGGGGAGATATTTTCTGAACTCCGTGGTGGTGGGAGTGGTGGTCACATTGGGGAACCTGCTATTTGGATTTATGGTGGCATACACGCTGGCGCGGTATAATACCCTGCCGAACAAGTTGCTCTTCTTTACTGTGATATTGATACTGATGATCCCGGCGCATATAATCATCATTCCGCTCTACTTGCTGGCGGTAAAGGCGAAGATATATGACAGCTACTGGTCGCTGATCCTTCCGTGGCTGGTGAATCCAATCGGCATATTTTTGATGAAGCAGTATATTGAGTCGATACCGCGTTCGATGGAGGAGGCGGCTCGAATCGACGGCGCGGGTGAGTTGCGCATCTTATTCGGAGTGGTAATGCCATTGTGCAAGCCGGCGATGGCGGTGCTGGCAATCCAGGTCTTTTTCACCAATTGGAACTCATTCCTTTTCCCGTATATCCTCACGCAAAGCGAGTCGGTGCGAACCTTGCCTGTCGGGCTGGCGATGCTCCAGGGGCACCAGGCGATCGACTGGCAGCATCTGATGGCAGGCTCTACCGTGGCGGTATTGCCGGTGCTCATCCTCTTTATTTTTCTGCAGCGGCGCATAGTGTCCGGCATAACTGCCGGTGCGATAAAGCAATAGCGGAATGTGCCGCTATCCGGCAGTTCTCCAATAATCTGTTCAGCGAAATCTTCTCTGGCATCCGTCCGTGCGATAACGCATATAAGGGAAAGGAAAGGAGACTTCCCATGAAGCGTACGCTGGCCATGCTAGCTGTTCCACTCCTCCTCATTGGATGTGGAGCGAACAAGAAGTATGTCAATGAACAGGTGACAGCGGCAGAAGCGCGGACCGCCGCACGACTCGGCACTCTTGAGGGGAGAACGGACGACAACTCGCAACAGTTGACCCAACTGCAATCGTTGGCGACGGAACTATCCCGGAAGACAGACCTGGCGATCAATCAGGCGGCCGGATTCGAGAAGTATCAAGTGATCTGGCAGGGTGAAGTGAACTTTGGGTTCGATCGATTTGACATCGAGCCGGAGGATCAGGTAGTCCTGGACGAGGCCGGGCGAGTGATGAACGGCAACGCTCGCTCAATAGTTGAGATAGCCGGATATACTGACAAAACCGGGAGCCGGGAGTATAATTATGTGCTCGGGCAGCGTCGAGCGGACGCGGTGCGCCGGTATCTGGGAGACAATTTCAGTATCGGGTTGTTCCGGATGTTCACGGTGTCACACGGCAAAGATAAGGCGACGGGATTGACAGATGAAAATCGGTCAAATTCGAAGCAGCGCCGGGTGACCGTGTCGGTCTGGGCGCCGCCATCGGCTGAGACGGTATCTACGAACTGATCAATGAGTGCTATGAGCTGAATGGCATGGGGCCGCAGAGAGATCTGACGGCCCTTTTCTTTGAGATTATTTGAAGATAATCTCTATACCGGTGGTCTCGAAGCGGGCGCGTACCGCTATAGTGTCACGATGAATAGCTGAGGTCTCGCCGAGACGGAAGGGATTCAGCGAGCCATCGGTGCGGGAGCCGTCGCGATTAGAATCGAGAAAGCCGGAAAGTAGGTATTTTCCGGCAGGGAGATTGAGATTGAAGTCACGCCCCTTTACTGTCAGCGTATCAACGAACTTGTTGGAGATCTCTTTGAAAACGAGCACGGCGGGGTCGGTCGCTTTGTCACGAAGTCTGATAGCTACATTACCGGTCACCTGGCCCAGAGAGTCGGTATTGAGGGTTCGGAAGTTGTAGGTGGCGAGTGAATCACCCAATTTGTTGCCGGCCAGATCCTCTATTTCAAATTCGGCAATACGGATGGTGTAGGTCGCGCCATCGAGAATCGTGTCCGGATTGAGACTACAATGGAGCACGTCTGCCCATGTCGCCGTGGTCGTGACTGGAATGGAATCCGCACGAACGAGTTGAAACGTTTCATCCCCTGCTTTGGTTGTGTCAATTGGTTCGCTGAAACTCAGCAGGATAGCGATATCGGAGG
>JAYRFH010000047.1:0-6112 GCA_041908405.1 Candidatus Zixiibacteriota bacterium | reverse complement strand
CTCACCGATCCCGACCGAGGTCAACAGCCAACAGGTTTTCTGGCTGGGACTCTCCGGGTTTATTGGACTGGTCTTTGGCGATGGCTGTGGTTTCAAGTCGCTGGTGATGATCGGGCCGCGCCTGGCGACACTGATCATGGCGTCGACACCGATCATGACCACCCTCATCGCCTGGTTCTTTCTCGGCGAGAAACTGAGACTAATAGAGCTGGCGGGGATCGTGGTGACGATCTCGGGAATTGTCTGGGTGGTGTCGGAACGTCAGTTCAATACAAATGGTCTGGAGAAGGATCATCCCGATGCCGGCACAATGGCGGTCGGGATACTGCTGGCATTGGGGGCATCGCTCGGACAAGCGGCGGGATTGGTGCTGTCGAAGCAAGGAATGTTATACGCCGGGTCGGCGGTATCGCCATTGGAAGCATCGTATACGCGAATGCTGGTTGCCGCGCCCATACTCTGGATGCTGTCAATGTTCCGCGGGAAACTCGCGGAGTCGAAAGAAGCGATCAAGAACAGACGCGCGATGGCGTTTACGTTTTTGGGCGCGACTTTCGGACCGTTTTTCGGTGTTTGGATGTCGTTGGTGGCGGTGTCAAAGATAGAGGCGGGGATCGCGGCGACCATCAGCGCCACGACACCGGTGCTGATAATCCCGGTCGTGCATTTCTTCTACAAAGAGAAGATATCGATACGGGCGATACTTGGAGCGGTGATCGCGGTGGTCGGGGTCGCGATGCTGTTTTTGTCATGAGTTATCTTGCATACGATAGACTGGCCGAGTTTGTGAGTCGCGCCTATCCGGGTGAGGAAGCGCGCGCGAAACGGATGGTGGGGAGTGCGCGACGGTATGAGTCGGCGTATGTTGATATCGTCAGGTTCTTTGGCGAGGGGGGGATATCGCCTGCGCAGATAGAGATTGAATATCTTCCAGATGGTTTTCATTTCACAGATAGTCGAATCGCGGAGTACGCACGCGAGATCGCGGAGAAGATGCGTGCTGAAGGGCGGCTGTATGACGGGCCACTGGCGACACGGTTGGCCAGCCTTGATTTGAAGTCATCGCCGATGAAGGCGGTTATTCAGGCGATGGACTATGCCGAACAGGCGGGAAGTTCCTTTGCGCTTGATCTGAGACACGAACTGTTCGCGGAGTATGGCGGGACATTGCGGGAGTATCTGTATCGAGAGTATCGCGTGAAAGGGAAAGCTGAGAACCCGTTGGCGGTCGGGCTGGGAGTCTGCGCGATGGTCCTGATTGAGGGAGCGGCATCCCACTATGTGCTGATCGGCAAGCGGGGGAAACATCTGGCGTCGCTGGAAGGTTCGATCGGACCATCGGTGGCGGGGTCGGTGGATTTCAGGGGAGGGTATCGAAATCTCGACGATCTGCTCCGTCAGTCATTGACGCAGGAGGTTGAGGAAGAGATCGGGTTGCGTCCGAATGAGTATTCGATCTGGTCACTGGCATTGGCGACTGAGGTGATGCGGGGAGAGAGGCCGCAATTGTTCGGTCTGGTAACGACCCAGTTGCCGCGCGAGGAAGTGTTATCGAGGATTGCGGGTCTGTCGGGGAAGCCGGAGCTCGAGGATGCGCGGCTGGTGAAGTTTGAAGAGGTCATCGGGCTGAATTATGAGGGGTGGATGAGTTACTGGTTGGCGGAGGAGGTCCTTGCGAAATGACAGTGAATAGCAGACCAACGCGAACTTAGTTCGTCCCCCGTAAAAATCCTTGGTTGCTATCGGCGGCAAATCAGTCTATATTGTAATAGAATAATACTGGGGAGTATATGCGAATATTGAGTCTCGTTCTTCTGTTAGCGCTACTCACGTTTGCTATGTTTTCGCTTGAGGCGAGTGAAGTTAGTGCAATCCTTCCACAATTATCTATTCCCGCTCGCTGCTCAGCAGTACACAATGTTGGTAATCTTGTTCTACATACCACCAATGGAGGTGTCTGGGGGAGCCGGGGGGGCTGGTCGCCCTACTCTCTGGATTCAGGAACTTGCACCCTAGACAACACAACGCTAATGCAGACTCTCCTCTCCGACGAATATCCGAAAGGGAGTTTTGATCACTTTCTCGACTTTGGTTCCTTGTGGATCGGAGCTATCACTGAATTGGATGATACACTCGTAACCAATGGATACGATTGCGCGCGAATAGATATTGAATTTGCTGCGGAGCCATTAGCTGTCGGTGAGATTGCGCAGCAGTCACTCGCGGGCGAGTATCGTGGTTGGGGTGCTCGATCGGATCAGGATTTCGTTTCTGTTTTCACTGATACTGTAACTAGAGGAGTACCGGTTTACAAGGAAAATGAGTACTTGACTCGACCTGTCCACCGGCCACTCGGCCTAGAAATTACTCAAACGTCGATGCAGTGGTCAAACCCGCTGGTGGATGACTTTGTAATCACGGAGTTTCGTGTCAAGAACATTGGGCTGCGGGACCTATCTAATGTCTATGTCGGCTTCTGCATGATCCCTGCAGTGGGTCATACTTCACTTGATCCGGGCTACACTGATACTTTGCAGGGAAGAGCAGTCGAAGGTGATGATGTATGTGGGTATCTTCGAACTACTAGTTTTTTTAACGGGGGTTGTCGTTACAAAGACACTCTCAACATGGCGTGGGCTGCCGATGCCGACGGTGATCCAACACAGGAGTTAACTTGGGCAGAATCCGGGTCTCAGAAATCAATTAGAGGCGTGGCTGGACTTCGCTTTCTCGAGTCACCACCTGGAACATCTGTTAGTTTCAACTGGTGGACCGTTCATGAGTATCATCCTCGAACGCATAATCAATGGGCAATCCACGATTTTGGACCACGTCGCAAGCCACCTGCAGGACAACAAGCGCGCAACTTTGGCACCGGCGGTAACGGCGACCCGTTGGGGGTTGCTAACATGTACTATGTGATGAGCTCCGGTGAAATTGATTACGACCATGTGTACACTGGGAATTTTGGACCAAACGACCCTATATGGGAATTTCCTACTGAGCACACTCGTGAGTATAGAATCTGGCGAGGAGAGTACATGGCATACTTGCTTGCTGTGGGGCCGTTCGATCTTGAGCGTGAATGGGAAGAGACTATCGTAACAGCCTATGTTGCCGCTCCAGATTTTCACACAGATCCAACCAACATGCACCTTTTGTCCGAACAGCGACTTGAGGAATGGTATTCGAATTTAGATTTTAGTGGTCTCGCCAAACATGCCAAGATGGCTGAGTGGGTGTACGACAACCCCGGCTACGATACCGACGGCGATGGCTATGCTGGCAAGAGTCATATCTGTGTGTCCGATTCTGTATTCACCGATGGTCGATGGATTCCCACGGTCGCAGAGACGACCTTCTACACAGGCGACGGAGTCGCCGACTGGCGGGCGCCTGGTGCGCCCCCAGCGCCAAAGTTCTGGCTCTACCCATATGACCATGGAATTCGAGTCCGCTTCAATGGAAGCCAAACGGAGACGGCGAAAGATTTGGTCACAAATCGCGTGGATTTTGAGGGATATCGCTTGTACTTTGGACGGGATGAACGCGAAGGTTCATTCGTCCTGTCCGCAGGCTATGACCTTCATAATTACGACAAATATGTCTGGAATCCCAATAAATACCCGCATGGTGCGTACGATGTACAGGAGATACCGCTGTCACTTGAGCAAGTACGCTGTCTTTACGGACGTGGCGAGCACCCCTGTGAGGATTCCCTGTTTGATCCATTAGGCTTTACCCAAGACAACCCGTATCGGCTGCCTGGTTTTGTATCAGATTCTGCATTCTATTTCGTCCAGCATGGCTACAACGCCAGCCGACTTGGCATAGATACACCCATCCGGAAGCTCTATCCCAACCTACTGAAACCTATCCCCGGCGAGCCGATACCAGACTCCGCCTACACCGAGGACGGCTATCTCAAATATTACGAGTATGAGTGTATCATCGATGGCTTACTCCCGACGGTTCCATACTACGTAAACGTAACCGCAATCGATTACGGCGACCCGGCGGGTGGAGTCGAAGCCCTCGAATCAAGCAAACTCCTCGGCCTGCAAGACTGCTACGCGCTTGAAAACGCTAACCAAACCAGCGCGATTAACAAGCCGGTCTACATCTATCCGAACCCCTACCGAGTTGATGCAAAATATCGCGAGATGGGATACGAAGGTCGTGGTTCTGATAGAATCAACGACCGTGAGAGGCGCATTCATTTCGCCAACCTCCCCGCTAAATGCTGGATACGGATTCACACCCTCGATGGCGACATGGTTCGTGAGATCCGTCACGACATGGACCCGAACGACCCGGCCTCCGACCATGACACCTGGGATCTGATCAACCGAAATATCATGGCAGTGGAGTCAGGTCTGTATTATTGGTCGGTCGAACCAGACTCCGGCCCGGTGCAGATAGGGAAGTTGGTGATAATCAGATGAGAATCGGTGCGCACTTCGACTACGCTCAGTGCGATTGATTCGGGCAGACGGGGACGTCTGCCGCGCAATTCAATTACAATAGTATCTCATCAGAAATGAAAACGGCGGACCGGGAGGTCCGCCGCTCAAGGGTTCGAATCTAACTCTCAATTAGAGATCAAGTGAAACTGGTATCTCGCCTCAGACGTCGACGGCGTCATCGTCGGTCTTGGGACGGGTGAGCGCTTCATGCACCCGGGTGATCTGCTCGGGCTCTTTCTCTTTGAGTTTCTCTTTGTGGCGCTTGAGCTGGATCTTCATTTTATCCACGGCCAGCGACATCGACTTGTACATCTCATCGCTCTCCCCTTCGGCAGCCAATGTATCGCGCGAAACCTTGACCTTCAACTCAGCCAACCGTCGATGGCGTTCGACATCCAAGATAAACTCGGCGGAGATAATATTGTCGAAGTACCGTTTGAGACCGTCCATTTCTTCATCGGCCCGTTCTCGAATCTCGGGAGTCAGATCAAAATGGCGAGCAGTGATCTTTTTTTGCATGGCGCATATCTCCTTTCCATGCTCCTACGACCTATATGTTCTATTCGCGCCAGGACGCCGCGGCAGAGAAGCCATCCTGACTGCCAATGATTTCATGCGACACGGCCACGGTCGACGGCACGAGTCCGTCATCCGTAACCAAATGGCTCTGGTCAATCCAGTCAATTATAACAATTGAGCTTCTTTTCGTGCAAAACGGGGGCGAGTACAGACGCATATCTATTATACGAGAGATGTCGGTTTTCAGCAATGAGTGGTTTGGGGTGGGGTGTTAAAAAGTGTTACGGGTGGCATAGTGTGAAGTCCCTCACCCGCCCTCCGGGCACCCTCTCCCAGAGGGAGAGGGGAAAATTCAAATCTTATGGCGTAAAAAACAGCGGGTGGCGTGTGCGAAGTCCATCATTATAGCACTAACAGTTAGTGCGATACACGCTTGCGGAAGCGGGCCGGCTTGATCTTCAGCTCTTCGCGGTATTTCGTTACCGTGCGACGGGCCAGCTTGATCTTTTCGTTCTGCAGCATCTTGAAGATATCCTGGTCCGAAAGCGGATGTTCCGCGTTTTCGGCCCGGATGATCTCTTCGATGCGCTGTTTGACGGTCCGCTTGGAGAGATCCTCGCCATCCTCGTTGGCGATACCGGCGTTGAAGAAATACTTTATCTCAAAGACCCCCAGTGGCGTCTGGACATACTTGCCCGAGGAGACGCGGCTGATGGTGGCGACATTCATATTCACCTTCTGGGCGATATCATCCATGATGAGCGGTTTGAGGAAGGCAGGGCCTTTCTCAAAGAACTCATGCTGTTCCTCGATGATCGCTTCCATCACACGGATCATGGTGCTGCGGCGCTGATTGATGGCGTTGAGGAGCCAGCGCGCCTGTTCCAGCTTCTGCTTGACGTAGTCTTTAGTGTTTTTGTCGGTGCTGTTGCCGCGCTTGATAAGATCCTTGTAGCCGGAGTTGATGCGGAGGCGCGGGACATTCCGGTCGTTATGGATAACGACATACTCTTCGCCGATCCGTTCGATTATCAGGTCGGGGACAACGGGAAGCGCGGCAGTATCAAAGCGGCCATGCGCCGGAGTCGGCGATAGCGCTTTGATGGTCTCCATCGCCTTCTGGATCT
>JAYRFH010000046.1:0-28245 GCA_041908405.1 Candidatus Zixiibacteriota bacterium | reverse complement strand
GGCTTTTTTTTGTGGTCCGCCGTTATTATGGGGGTTGTTTTGTTTTTAATATAATTTTTGTGTTGATGCCCATGCATTTTTTTGCCAGCGCAATAGAATTACCAAAAGAGCCGGCCCGCCTTTGGGGGCGCCCGCTTCTCGATTAAAGGCTGAACACATGATCCTTACGGGCAGAGCGGCAACGGCGGTCGCGGTATTACGGTAAGGTACGAAATCAAGAGGGATAGATCCGAAAGATCGATCGAACCGGCACCGTTGACGTTCGCCTCCTCAAGACAGGGAAGCGGCGGACGCGGAATCACAGTCAGGTAAGATATCAATAACGACAGATCCGAGAGATCCGGTGTCTCGCTTATCGATTTGTTGATATTCCCCGTCTCGCCGATACAGCACGTAACCTCGCAGGCATCGCCGATGCCATTGCCGTTCGCGTCTTCCTGCAGTGGATTGGGATCCGCAGGGCAATTATCGCAACCATCACCGACGCCATCACCATCGCCATCCAACTGCGAATTGTTTGACACAAGCGGACAATTGTCGCAGGCAGAGCCGTAGAGGTCGCCGTCAGGGTTATCCTGTCCCGGGTTTGCGATAGTTATACAATTGTCACAGTCGTCGCCAACACCATCGCCATCAAAGTCCAACTGTCCTGGATTGAAGACGATCTTACAGTTATCGCAGTCATCCCCTATACCGTCACCGTCGATATCTGTTTGTGATGGATTCGCGACCAATGGGCAGTTGTCGCACGCATCACCGACACCGTCGCCATCCGAATCAGCCTGTCCGGGGTTAGGAACCGTGGGACAATTGTCGGTAGCATCCGGAATACCATCACCGTCGGAGTCGAGCATGCCGCACGACAGCACAGTCTCGAAATAGATATCCTGCATGGCGCCCGGTATGCGGGCATCGTTCCAGATATATCCGGGACCATTTATCGCGCCGAAATCAGATCCGAGATAATCACCCTGATATATCGGAGCCGGCGGCATCGGTATTGTCGACGCTGGCGCGATCGGAACTACGGATGATGCCGGACAGTCCGTCCAGGTAAGCCCGCAATCAGGAGAGGTTGACACCCACGTTTGGTGTCGGATATTCGCCGGATCCATCCGACGATCATAGTAGGTGATCTGGATCAAACCCGTGGCCGGATCCACCGCCATATGCGGCGCCCACTGGTCAAGGCCATTGCCTATCACGTCCTGGTTCACGCGCACTGCTGGTGTCCACGTACCGGCCAATCCAGTTGGACTTGACGAAAAGTAGATGTCAAGATCACCGGCAACCGTTGATGTCCATGCCGCGAAGACCATTCCAGCGCACGGACCGGTGCCGGTTGCTATCGTAACATTGGTAGCACACTTGATCCCACCGCCGATGACCGGGGGGACAGGTGCGATCGGCGAAATGGCTACAGGCGCGAAGAACGGCGCTCCGAATCCGGGACTGCCCGAAATGAACGCAATGATTCCGTCGGACCAGCCAACATATACCCCACCGGCCGGAACCGCGAGGTTTCCGGGCGGCCCCATGACCGCGACACTTGGCCGATGAGTCGCCATTGCGTTCGGAAAACCGGGTCCGACAGCGAGTACTGCCGCGGGTGAGAAAGCTGGATAGATAGGCGCGGGACCGGGTGTTGTGCGCGAGTATTGGTAGACAATGCCGAAGCCGTCACCAGGATCATCGAACGGAAGTCCGTTGCCGTCCGCATCGCCGGGAGCGCCGTCCATATACTGCGCGTACGCGATGTGGACGGTGCCTATTGCGGCAGGAGGGTTGGCCGGAATGTCATCAACTTTGACGTACGGGTAATCGTACCACATCCCCGGCGGCACAGGGCCCGATGGAATGGCCGGCGCGCCAAAGGCCGCTCCGCCACCCGGTGAGAAGCTGGACACAATTCCACCCGCGCCTACCCAGGGAAGACCGGGGCCGTAGGCGGTGTATGCGGTATAGAATCCACCCGCCGGATGGGCGGAGACTGTCGGATTCCAGGCGTTCACGAAGGGAGGCGGAAGCGGCGGGATAATTCCTTGAATAAATGCCGCGCCACCCGCGGGGGAAAATCCAAAACTGATCGCCGACGCGCCGAATCCCCCTGCCCCAAATTCAGTCCAGACACCGTATACATCGCCAACGACGATCTCGCTCCAGGCGACTGAACTGTTGTGTTGTTCGGTCGCGGGGGGGCTGGCAACATTAACCGGAAAATTGGGAAGCGCCTGAACTGAGAGTGCGGTCGCGCACCAGCAGATGAATAGCGCGATGCAGAATGCAGTCAACGATCGCAAGAGGCCCGAATTGGATTCCATGCCTACCTCCAAAAGTTCGAAGCTGATGACCCCAACATCACCACGCAACGGACGCGCTAACTGCGCGTCTGCAGGTTCGTATCTCTTAGATGCTCGTGTGAGCTGTTGTTGACTATGTGATCGTGTACGGCAGGGCCCCGTGAGGCTGGGGTGCCGAGTGATGGATAATTATATACAATTTGTACCCATGTTGTCAAGTACGAAATACCTGGGCCCCTTCCCCCATACACTGACACCATAAGAGAGCGGCCGCCAGTCATCAGGCGGCCGCTTATCAAATCGGAGACTCCATTGTACTTACGGGCAATTCGGCAATGTCGGTCGTGGCGTGGCCGTCAGGTACGCTACAAGGAGCGAGAGGTCCGACAGATCCACATGCGGTGGCGCACCGCCAGTCGAGTTGTTCAGATTCGCCTCCTCGTCGCACGGCAGTGGGGGCCGCGGTGTTACCGTCAGATAAGAGACTAGCAATGAGAGGTCGGAAAGATCCGGCGTCTCCGCTACCGATTTGTTCACATTGCCGGTGGTGCCGATACAACACCCGAAATCGCACGCGTCGCCGATGCCATCCTGATCAGTATCTTCCTGGAGCGGATTGGAGTTTATCGGGCAGTTATCGCACGGATTGCCAACTTGATCGCCATCGTCATCCTGTTGATTGGTGTTGGACATCAGCGGGCAGTTGTCGCTTGGATCGAGAACGCCATCGTTGTCATCGTCAGGGTCACACGCGTTTCCTAACTGGTCACCATCGGTGTCCAACTGGTTCGCGTTTGCAAAGAGCGGACAATTGTCGTTCCCGTCCAGTACGCCGTCGTTATCGTCGTCCGGGTCGCAGGCGTCACCCTGTGAATCCAGATCCGTATCTTCCTGACCGGGATTGTTGACAAACGGGCAGTTATCGCTTGGGTCCAGCACGCCATCATTGTCATCATCGGCATCGCAGACATCGCCAATGCCGTCGAGATCGGCATCCTCCTGTCCAGGGTTGACCAGATTGACACAGTTATCACAGACGTTCCCCTTGCCGTCCGCGTCGTTGTCTTCCTGCAATGGATTGGCTACCGACGGACAGTTATCCAGTTGATCGGCGACGCCGTCTCCGTCACCATCGGTGATGATGACATTAATCACGCCGGTCATCCCGAATGCCTCGTGGAATTCGCAGACATACGGGAACGGTCCGGGACCATCGGCGGGAACTATAGTGATCTGGAAAGTCTGACCGACCGTGGACATGGTCCCTGAATTCCAGGATTTCGCGGATGGCGGTACGGAGACAGAATTGTGAATACCGTTTACCACCGTCCAGCGCACCGTATCGCCATAGTTGACATTGACAGTAGATGGAGTGAAGGAAAAGCCGCTCATGTTCACGTTATGAATGACGGCGTACGCACCGGCAGGGATCAGCAACATGCCGACAAGCACTGCCGCGCAGCAGACTAGGACCAACTGACGCATAAGACCTCACAGTCCGTTGATGTGTAGAGTACTGATATCGATTTCAAGGTGTCGATGCGCTGGGATAATATTCCCAGGCGGTACCCTCGGGTGAGGCCGTGGTAGACAAGCCAAATATATACCAAATCAGCCCACGATGTCAAGCGGATTCTGGACAGGGTCCAACAATAGAAAAGGGCCGGCAAAGCCGGCCCCTAGTTAACAAACTCAAACTGACTGAGAGGGTTTACCCCTTGCCGCCCTTGGCCGGGGCCTTGTCCTCCATCAGCAGTTTTTCAAGCTGGTCCACCAGCGAACCGAACAGCTTGATAGTCCGGTCAACCGGCTCGGAGGTCGTCATGTCCACTCCGGCATCCTTGAGCACATCCACCGGATACTTGGAACTGCCGGTGTTGAGGAACTGCTGGTATTGCTCCAACGCCCCCTTTTGCTTCTCAAGTATCCGCTGGGATAGCATCTGCGCCGCGGCATAACAGGTCGCATACTGGTAGACGTAGTATTGGCGATAGAAGTGACTGATGCGCATACCGCCGACATCGTTGATCGAGTCTATCACTAACTCGGGTCCCCAGTATTTTTGGTAAATGTCGCGGTAGGTCTGCCGGAAAAAGTCCGCTGACAACGCGCCACCGTCCTCTACCCTCTTGTGAATCGCCAGCTCAAACTCGGAGAACCAGACCTGGGTGTAGAAAGTGCCGATGATCTGGGTGATGTAGTAATTCAGCAGGGCGATCTTCTCCTGCTTATCCTTGGTCTTTTCAAGCATGTACTTGATCAGGACCGCCTCGTTGCACGTGGAGGCTACTTCGGCGGTGAACAGGTAATGATTGCTGTACTGGTACGGCTCATGCTGATTGGTATAGAACGAGTGCATCGCATGGCCCATTTCGTGCGCCAGCGTGAAAACATCTTCCATCGAGCCGGAATAATTCATCAGGAGATACGGGTGGGAGCTGTAGGTTCCCCACTGGTACGCGCCGGAACCTTTGCCGGGATTCTCATACACATCGACCCAGCCGGATGACAGCCCCTTGGAGAAATCCGCCAAGTAGGTCTTCCCCATCGGCTGGAGCCCCTTGGTAATCAGGTCAACGGCTTCGGCGTACTCGTATTTCTTGTGCCCAGCCTCGACAAGCGGCACCCAGAGATCATACGGGTAGAGCGTGTCGACACCCATCATCTGCTTTCTCAGCGAGGCCCACTTGTGCAAAGGCGCGAGATTCGCGTTCACCGCCTCGATCAGTTTGTGGTAGACCGAAGTTGGAATAGCATTAGGATCAAGCGACATATCAAGGCAGGTCGGGTACTTGCGAGCTTTCGCCAGCCAATGGTCTTTTTTCACCGATGATGCCAGGGTTGCGCCAAGAGTATTCACATACTTCAGGTACGCCTTATTGTACGCCTGGTTGGCATCTCTGCGGACCCGACGGTCCTTGGATTCCAGCATATTCGAGTAGCGCCCTTTGGTCAGTTCCACTTCGTTTCCGTTCTCATCGATGATCGTGCCGTAGCTTATATCGGCGTCATTGATCATGTTGAAAATGCGGCCAAACGAACCGCTGACCGGGGCCGCTGATGCCAACAGCGCCTCTTCCTTGTCCGAAAGAATATGTTCTTTGCTCCGGATCAGCGTCTTGAGATAGAACGCGTAATCAGCGGCCGCAGGCGATGCTACCAGACTAGTAAGTGCAGCATCATCCATCGCCAGAATTTCCGGCTCAAAATACGACGATGCCTCAACCAGTTGCGCGTTGAGGCTCGAGATACGGTCGGCGCGCTCCTGGTTCTCGCTGATACGATTATCCTCATCCAGTTTCAAATTGGCGTAGACGTAGAGGTTGTCCGAGATGAGTCCAAGACTGTCACGAAGTTTGAACGCCGCGATAAGATTCTCCGGCGATGCGGTCAACTGCCCGCGGAACTGGTCCAGCCGGGAGTAATTGGCCTTGAGAAACTCAAAGTCCTTCTCCCAGGCGTCGATCGTGGGGTACATATCCTCGAGCTTCCACTTAAACTGTGGATCGATCTCGGAGCGTGGTTTCAGTTGTCCGGTTTGAGCCTGCGCCAGCAGGCCAAAACAGAGCAGGGCAGCCGCGGCCAGGATGGCCAGCCTCATTCCCCTTGATGGTTGCGTTGGATGCATACGTTCTCCTATATTGGCGCGTATCGACCGAGGGTCATTCTCTCTATTTGGTTGGCTAATATACGTAAAGCCAACCCGTTTGTGGAACGAAATTCGACGGAGAAGTTATGTTCACTCACCAGACCACGATCCGCCTTCACCATACCGATGCCGCCGGGCTGCTGTTTTTTGCCGAGCAATTCAAGCTGGCGCATGATGCGTATGAGAGCTTTATGGAATCGATCGGGTATCCATTTGCTCCGTTATTGAGGACATCACAGTACCTTCTTCCCATCGTGCACGCTGAGGCGGATTTCGGCGCTGCCCTGAATACAGGCGATAAGATCACGATCCAGGTGACTGCGGAGCGGATCGGCGATACATCCTTTACGCTGGGGTATATGTTGCTGCGAAATGGAACCGAACCTGTTGGTTCGGTGAAGACCGTCCATGTACTGATAGACAAGCGAACCGGACAGACCCTCACGCTGCTGCCGGACCTTCGCACCAAGCTGGGAACTATCTCAGCTTCCTGACCAGTTCCCGCGCCAACGCGGCTAAGTAAGGGCGGCTCGGCTTGAGCGCGGCATCAACCTCGCTCGGCCATTCAAAGAAGTACTCAGGAAACTTGTACTTTGGCAGATGGTCGGACATGACATCCTTGAGCGATGACAGATCTATCGGCGCGTTATTAACCATCCGAACAAAGGCTGCCGGTCGGTCCCCCCACTGCGCGGACTGCACGGGGACGACCAGAACATCCTCGACTCCCGGGCAACTTCGGATTACTGCCTCGATCTCCTCAGGGTGGATGTTCTCACCACCGGAGATGAACATGTTGTCTTTGCGTCCAGTCACCGTCAGGTAGCCGGAAGAATCGATACTGCCAATATCCCCGGTATGGAACCAGCCATCTGTATCAGCGGGGGAATCAATCCCCGATCCAGTCACATAGCCTGCGAAGAGCGTTCTTCCCCGCACACAGATCTCACCGGTCGAATCGACCATCAATTCGCGATACGGCAGGACTCGCCCCGAGGTCCGCAGCCTTTCGGCTGGCTCAGATGGCGCGGCAGTCGTCACCTGTGATCCCATTTCGGTAAGGCCGTAACTTGTGTGGATCGGAAGGTCAAATGCTATACTGCTGCGTATCAGATTCTCATCGATGGCACTTCCTCCGAGCAGGATTGCCTTAAGCCGCGGCAGACGAATCTGGTCCTTCTCTATCTTCTCAAGGAGACGAGCCAGTTGTGTCGAGACCAGCGATAAATGTGTTATAGCGTACTTCTCGATGGATTCTGCAAGAGACTCGTTGTTATCCGGAATGACCACTACTCCCTTCCCCGCTATGGCGCGAAAGAGGATACCCAACCCGCCAACATGATACAGCGGCAACGAGAGGAGCCAGCGATCATTTTCGCCGAACGCGATGTTTTGATTTGACCCGACGGCACTGTACCAGAGACTTGCGAAGTTCAGCAGCACTCCCTTCGACTGGCCAGTCGAGCCCGAGGTCGTGACGATGACCGCGGGACGATCCTCAGACATATCTGTTGCAAGCGCACTCGATTCGGATGGCGCTAATAATGCTTCAAATGTCAGCGACGGCAGGTCTGTCGTATCTAAGCTCCCGCCTCGCTCACGGACAAATGCGCTGCTGCCAAATCTCTGTAGCAGATCGCGCTGAACAAGATCGGGTAGTTTGGGATTAACAGGAACGGCAATCATGCCAGCTCGAATTGTCCCAAGAACAGCAACCACGGTCTGTAGAGAAGTAGAGGCCTTTATCGCAACTCGGTTGCCCGGTACGAATCCGTTTCTCTGCAGGTTGGCCGCCACAGCAGTAACCATGGTGGCAACATCGTCACGTGAGATATGACGACCAGCGACTATCAGCCCACAGGCGAGGTCAAGCATGGAATACCTCTATCAGCCTGTCGGTTCTAATGTCAAGCGGAAGAGTATGTTGATCACTGAGATGCATGCACCCATGAGAAACGGGCAGGGAGCGCTGGAGAAGATTTTCTTTGAACCAATCCGATGTATCCAGCCCACAGGGGATATTTGGCGCGATCTGAGCCGCGAAATGCCCAAGCATGGTCAATCCAAGATCTGTCTCAAATGATGAACTGACCACCGGCATGACGCTATTCGCCTCTGCCCACTTTGACCAAGCCAGTGCTCTTGTAAACCCACCAAGCAATGTCGGCTTGAGAATTATCGCTTTGAGCCCGCCAAATCGTTCACATGTCTCGGGTTCCGGTTCGACCAGTGATTCATCGAGCGCGACAGGATGCCGCCAATGTTTCGCGAGCTCGGGTAGCTCATCACTGTCTTGCAGCGGCTCTTCGACATACTCGATCTCAAGAGCCTCTACCGCCTTGCCGAAAGTTAGTGCCTGCTCCAGTGTCCAGGCGCGGTTGGCATCCAAACGAAGAGTCGCCTTTCCTCCCAGTCTCGCATGAACGCGATAGACCAACGCGATATCCTCTTCGAGCGATTGCCTTCCGATTTTCAGTTTGATAGCCCGGTATCCTTGATTGACCAGCAGAGTGGACTGCCGCAAGATATCGTCTTCGCTCCCCGTCAGCAGACCGTTCAATGGAACCGTCTCGCTGGAAGGGGTTGTGTTGATGAAAGAGACAGCTCGGTGCTCTATCTCGGCCGCCAAATAAAGCATGGCTGATTCGAGACCGACCCTGACAGAAGGCAACAACTTTAAGTCGAGTGAATCGACAAATTCATCGACGGCACTTAGACTGGCGCATACAGACAGACCGTTCAGTCGCACCGCCAACTCCCTCGACTGCGCGAGCGCGTCTTCGAGAGACTCCCTACTGAATCCAGGCAGGGGCGCAATCTCCCCCCATCCTTTGTGGCCGCTGTCGCTCTCCAACCAGAGCACACCTCCCTCTCGTTCAAGATACGACTCATTCTTGAGATATAGAGTTCTCGCCAATGGGAGTCGATAACGAAACAGCCTTGACGCGGCGATCTTCACAACAACCATCCAACAGAAAAGAGGATCGCGTACATCAATTCGAGTTTTCCTGTCGCGGCCAGCGTCTCATTAAGAATGGGGCCGCTGTCGCGGCGTACAGATTTGATCACGGGGATCGCGGCGATGACCGTCAGGGCCGCGATCATAACTTGTTGCTTATCTGGAACTGAAAGAGAAAGATAGACCGGTATCGCCGCAGTCGCCAGAATGACCGCGCCAACATATTCGCGAATCGCGAAGAATCGTCCAAATCGAACAGCCAGAGTCTTTCGCCGCGCGCGCGTATCGGACTCGATATCGCGAAGATTATTGACGGTCAGAATGGCGACTGAGAAAAGACCGGGCGCGCACCCGGCTATGATCACTTCGTTTGGAACCGCCAACGCCTGTACATAGTAGGTTCCGGCGGTCGCCACCGGCCCAAAGAATACGAATGCGAAAAGATCTCCCCACCCGTGATATGCCAGTGGGTATGGGCCGGCCGTGTAGAGAACGGCGAAGAGAATCGAAGCCAGCCCAATGATGACGATAGGCCATCCTCCACGATAAACCAGATAAATACCGAGAAGAAATGCGAGCATCAGCACTATAGCCGTTGCCGTTTTCATCGCGCCGGGGGAGACAAGTCCGGCCTGAGTAACCCGCATGGGGCCAAGACGATCTGCTTTATCGATCCCTTTGACAAAATCGATATAGTCGTTGGAGAAATTCGCGGCAACCTGCAGCAGTATACCCGCCAGCAACGCGGCAAGCGCGGGGAGCAGTTCTCCCTTCCCCGCGGCATACGCCATGGCGATTCCTATTATGATAGGCGAAATAGAGGCCCAGAGTGTTTTGGGCCGCGCGGCCAACACCCAGACCTTGAATCCCGTGGGCGAACTGCTGCTCATAACTTCTTATGGACGGCGCGGGAATTTCCCGAAATTCGGTTTCCGTTTCTGTACGAATGCGTCGCGACCCTCTTGAGCCTCTTCTGACATATAGTACAGCAGAGTTGCGTTGCCGGCCAACTCCTGCAGCCCGGCCTGACCATCGCAATCCGCATTAAGCGCGGCTTTGAGGCATCGAATCGCGAGCGGCGAGTTGGCCAGGACCTCGCGACACCACTGCACGGTCTCCGCCTCAAGCTGATCAAGCGGCACTACGGTGTTGACCAATCCCATCTGGAGCGCCTGCTGCGCGTTGTACTGGCGGCAGAGAAACCAGATCTCGCGCGCCTTTTTCTGTCCGACCAATCGCGCCATGTAACTGGCGCCATAGCCACCATCAAAGGAACCCACTTTCGGCCCGGTCTGGCCGAAGATCGCGTTGTCCGCGGCGATCGTGAGGTCGCACATCATGTGCAGAACGTGACCGCCGCCGATCGCGTAGCCGGCCACCATCGCGATGATCGGCTTGGGGCAAGTGCGCATCTGGCGCTGGAAATCGAGCACATTAAGGCGGTTCACCCCTTTGGCATCCTTGTACCCGGCCTCGCCGCGAATTTTCTGATCCCCGCCCGAGCAGAATGCTTTCTCTCCTGCGCCGGTCAGAATTATCACGCCGATCGACTCGTCTTCGCGCGCATTGGCGAGCGCATCCGACATCTCAAAGACCGTGAGCGGACGGAACGCGTTGCGCACCTCTGGACGGTTGATGGTGATCTTTGCGATACCTTCCGCTTTATGATACAGGATGTCGGTGTATGTGCCCGCAGATTGCCATCTGATCTCTGCCATGCTATCCTCTCATGTTATTAGAAACGCGCGTAGCCGCGCTATATACGTCTCCAACTGCTCCAAATGTACTATGTGTCCCGCGTCGGGGATTATCTCTGCCCGACAATTGGGCATTGCTACCGCCATCTGCCGTGCCAGCGCGGCGTACTTCGGATCAAGTTCGCCGGCAAGGTAGAGCGTGGGAATCTCAATCGTTTTCAGCGCGTCCCAAAGTGTCGCCATGGTGCCGGTCCCGGACCGACGAAGTGACTTGGCTAGTTCATTAGGTTCATTTTGTCCGCGCTTAGCCATCAACTGTCTCAGCAGTTCTGGTCGATCGGCCAGTGACGCGAACAGCGGCTGTCGATACCAGGACTCCACAAATCGCTCCAACGGCAATTGCTCGAGTTCTTTTGCCTTTAGTTCGTCGCTGGCGATCCGGTCATGACGTGCCGCCTCGTCTTTCAGGCCCGCCGTCGCAGACTCAAGTACCAGCCTGGTCACTCGCGCGGGGTATGTCGCTGCCAAATGCAGCGCCATTCTCCCTCCCATCGAGTAGCCAACTAGTGCGAATTGCTCAATCCCAATGTCATCCATCAGCTCTACTACCCGGGTCGCACCTCCCTCTATCGAATAGCAGTCGTTGGGTAGCGATAGACTGAGGCCATGACCGGGGAGATCAACTGCCACCACACGAAGGCGATCCGATAGGCCGTCGGCCATCTCCTTCCAATCGCCTGAATCCCCCATAAAGCCATGGAGGTAGACGACAGCTGACAGAGAATCGTCACCGTGAGACCGAAAATTCAGCCGGTTCATGTGCATTCATTCCTAACTGACCTTGGCGGCCGCTCCGCTTACCAGGTATTGATGAAACGACTGGCTCCGCTCTCTGTCCACTGCTACCTCTATTACGGTTGATCCACTCTGCTTCTTAGAGCGAGCAAGTGACTCGGAAAACTGCCTGATCGTTTCAACTCGTTCGTACCGAACCTTGAACATCGCTGCGGCATCTTCGAAGTGATAGCCATGTGGAGTCGCAAAGTACTTCTCGAAGACGTCTTTGGCCCCCGCGATCGGCAAATGTCCAAATATCCCCCCGCCGTTGTTATTGATGACGATTATCGTCAGCTCGACTTCCCTCTCTTTAAGCAGAGCCAGTGAGTTCAGATCGTGCAGCATGGCCAGGTCGCCGATAAGAACTGTCACCCGCCGGCCAATGCCCGCGGAGTATCCCGCCGCGGAGGCAATTGTTCCATCAATTCCAGAGGCACCCCGATTGGCGCCAACTGTGTACCAGTTCGCCCGGGGACAGGCAAACATATCCAGATCCCGTATTGGCATGCTGGAGGCAAGCCAAAGTGTGTCGTGCTGGTCAATCTCCGCTGTCAGCATGTGCGCGATCGACGGTTCGGTCAACTCAGTGGCGGACGCGAAATTCTGTTCGAGGAAAGAATCAACTTTGGCCGAAGCCGCGGCCCATCGATTTAACCACTCGGAGGACCCGCCCGTGATCGTCATGCCTTCAAGTTGAGCGCAAACGCCGGTCAAGTCTCCCTGAACACGGTGCGTGACCCGGTCGATCGGATCATGCACGAACGGATGGTCCAAAACCTGAATGTAGTCGCGCGGCGCTGAGTGCTCGAGATATGAAAGTAGTCGTTTAGATGTCAGCCGTGAACCGAACTGGAGAACAGCATCGGGCCGATGCGACGAGGCGAATTGGTCGGATGCCAGGATCAGGTCGAAGAGATCGATACGAGTCCGAATCTCGCCTCCGCGCAAGCCAGAGCCGATATCCGCGATCATCGGCCATCCTAAACGGGTAGCAAGTGACGCGATCGCCTTTCTATCGGAATCTCGCCTCAGCGCGCCGACCACAATGATCCCCTTCGTGGTGGATCCGAGTATTTCCCTGGTCTTGAGCAGATCCTCCTCGGGGATCGGACCATGTGTTTGAAGGGCAGACGTAAACGGCTCGTCACCGGAAGACCACTCAGCAATCTCAGAGGCATGGTCATCCAGATCCTCACCTGTGATGGTTGGTGCCAACGGCTCACGAAGCAGACAATCCAAGTGCACCGGCCCCTGCGGTATCGACAGTGCCGCGCCAACTACCTCATCCACTATCTTGAGCGCAAGCAGCAGGGGCATGTCTGTTGTGGGGCACGCCAAAAAGAGGTCCCATCTTACAAATGACCCGAAAATTTGTATTTGATTGATAGTCTGATTGGCCCCTTTGTTACGCAGTTCCGGAGGACGATCCGCGGTCAGCAGGATCATAGGAACGCAGTCAACAGAAGCTTCCACAACCGCAGGCAGATAGTTCGCGACCGCTGTCCCAGAAGTGCAGATGAGTGCCGCGGGTTTGCCGGTCGCGCGCGCATAGCCGAGAGCGAAAAACGCCGCACCACGCTCATCGAAGTGGATCACCGATCGCGTGCGCTTGTTTCGTGCAACCGCGACAGTCAGCGGAGCCGAGCGCGAACCGGGAGAGATCACGAATTGTGTTACGCCGTTGCGGACCAGTTCTTCGACCAGAACCGAAGCCCAGAGAGTATTGATGTTGGAAAGGTCAAGCGTCATTGCGCGTTCAGGATCGACGCAAATGTATTGAACTTCTGATCGATCTCTTCCCACTCTGCGTTTGGATCGGAGCCCTGGACGATCCCGGCTCCGGCTGTCAGCAGTATCTGCTCGTTACGAATCACCGCCGACCTGATCCCGACAGCAAATTCAGCCTCATTCTGTGAGATCCAACCGATCGGTCCGGCGTACGGCCCACGATCGAATGACTCAAGCGCCGGGATCAATTCGAGCGCGTTCGCTCTCGGATAGCCCCCTACCGCCGGAGTTGGTTGCAGCGCTCGCAGGAGGTCGTCATCGGTAATACCCAGTCGAAGGTCCGCCTCGATCTGGATCACCAGATGCTGAACCTGACTGAACTGCACGACGGTAGGAGTTGAACCAACCGTGATCGTGTTGGCGAGTGGTTTAAGCGATTCCGCGATTCCGCGGACAACCAGTTCATGCTCGGTGCGATCTTTCGACGAATGCAGCAGATCGTCGCGATAGCGCGCATCTTCCTCAGGAGTCTTTCCGCGCGGTCGCGTACCGGCAACTGCCTCAGTCTCGATACGCTTGCCAACACGTTTATAGAGTCGCTCGGGAGAGGCTCCCACGAACGGGTCATGTGATCTTCGGTCAAATCCGAACAGGTAGCTATCGCTGTTGCCTTCTCGAAGTCGTTTCAGGATCTGCCAGGGACTTGGTCTCTCCGCAAATCGATAGCGCACCTGACGCGCCAGCACGATCTTTGCCAGTTCATCTCTTCCGATTGCCGCAATTGCCCGGTTCACCGCCACGGCCCACTGTAGGCGCGATTGCACTTCGATTCGCTCGAGCGGATTGTGCAGGGAGGTGCTATTTGGTGTGTCCCATGATAATGAAGCAAGCCCTTCTCGCAAGGTCTCGATATCCCCACCATGCACCAGATTGCACACCAACCGTGTGCCATCCTGATCGTTAATGATCTCGATATCCGGATAGATAAAAGACCGTTGAGTCGTGCTGAATGCAACCTCGGGCTCGAAGCGGTCGATTCCAAAGAAACCGAAGCTGTTGAACGCGCGCGCTGTTGGTGGCGCATCAATTTCGTCGCTCGACGGCTCAGTGATCTCGATTTGAGGTAACATTCCCAAGCGCACAGTCGGGACGTTCAGGCCAAACCTTGGAAGTGTGATAGCCGCGTATTCAATATCTTTGGAGCGCGAACGCCAGTAGAACTTGATGATTACTTCCTGTGCGTCCAACCAGTCGAGGAGGTCAACAGAGGAGATCTTTGAGGAAAGACGAATCGGCCCGCTAGTGGCCGTCCATTCCGCAGACCTGTCGGACAACCGCGAGAGCAGTTCCCGCGCGCCCTCGGCGCCCGTCACCTCAACCGTTGTTTGGGGTGCCATGCTCACAGCTTGTCCCCGATATAGATTGTGGCGATCCCAAAGGTAACCTCGGTCGCCTGCACATTGGTGAAGCCTGCTTCTGCCATTAAAGTGCAGAACGCGTCACCATAGGGGAAAGTTTCGACCGTCTGATTCAGGTAGCGGTAGGCATACGAGTCGCCGGAAATTAGCGAACCGAGTCGCGGCAGAATGTGTCGGAAATAGAACAAGTATGCTTTTCGAACAACGGAGTTCCGCGGGAGAGAGAATTCCAGTATCATGGCTCGCCCTTCCGGACGGAGCACTCTATACATTTCCCGCAACGCCGTCGGTACATCGAGAACATTGCGAATCCCAAAAGAGATAGAGACCGCGTCGAACTTCGAGTCACCAAATGGTATTGCGCCGGCATCGCCGGTCTGCATTTTGAGAATTTCTCCCTGGCCGCGCTTATTTATCTTATCCCGTCCGACCGCAAGCATCTTTTCGGCCAGATCGATCCCGACCCCCGATCTGAGTTTGCCGGATTCCGCAATTGTCAGCAATTGGTCACCTGTGCCCGTGGCCAGATCGAGAACGTCAAGATTGCCGCGTGTGGGCAACATCCCGGCCATCTTGCGACGCCAAGCAACATCGCGATTGCCGGACAAAAGATGATTGAGCAGATCATAGCGATGGGCGATCCGGTCAAACATCTTGTGGACCTGTTGGCGCGACGGGGTATCCAGCTCAGTCACTAACGCTTCCTCTCGAACGTTCATTCTGCTAATATAGCGGTAATCAGTCGTGGTTCAAGCGATTCGCGACTGTCGCCGGCCATGGCGTAATTCTTTGCAGTATAAGCGCATAGATGGCACAAAAAACGGGGCCGTGTCATCCAATGACCGCTACCCCGCTCGTCCGTCAGAAATTCGCTGTCAGCCCAACAAGCCGAAATAGAATAGAACCGGCAGTATCAGACCCGCGATAATCGCTTCACCACCTATCAACCCTGATGCCACGGTCACCGAGTGGTGTTCGTACGACTCCTGATCGATCTTCGACCAGATCCACCCCGCCACTGAACCGATACCAACCGCCAGATTGAGAGTGCCTGGAAGGATCAGCGCGAATCCAAATCCTGCCGCGCTCGGTATCCAACTCCAGTGGGTCCAATGCCGCATCAGCACTAACACAACGCCAAGGATACCGGCGATAACTGTCCAGAGTAGTGCGTCCGGTGGGAATGCCGCGATCCCCTTGGACATCAGCACCGCCATGTTGGATAGCTTAAGACCCGTCGGCGCAACCAGCTCTTCGCCAAGTTTATAGCGATTAGTCAGGATCGGATACATGATCGCCACCGCGGCCGCGCCAATGCCAACTGCGAAGAACTGCACCCAGGTCAAAAGTCTCGGTGTCGAGCCGACCAGCTTGCCGGTCTTAAAAACCTGCATCAATCCTTCACCCTGTGAGTTGATATTCCCCGCCATACCGGCCGCCACCAGATTGTGACCGATCGACGGCGAGAAGATCCTGAAGACCGCCTGCAATGTGTTCGCCATGAGCGAGACCGGGCCGTTGTTGGTCTCGCCGAGTACTCTCACACCGACCAAGATCAATGGCAATCCAAGTATTACCGACAACACCGTCTGCCAGAAAGGTAATGAGAAGTTCATATGCTGGAAGAGCGCGAGCAGAATAGTGAATGTCACCGACATGATGATGATCGTGCGCAGAGAAACGTCCTCGCGGCTACCGCCTGAGGCCTTGCCCACCTGCAACGTTTTGAACATCGCGACGAGAGAGCGCCAGCGAAGTAGTACTGCCGTCAAAGCCGCGGTGATCATCAGAGCAGTCGCCGGCCACATGAACCAGAGCATGGCGATAGAGAAATGGTTGCCGGCCATATAGCGATTGGCCAGCCCGCCATGTTGCGTCAGGAAAGCTGTCTGCTCGGGCGTCAGAGCGGCTCCGCTTGTGATGAGAGTCCGCACCTGGTCGACGTATTCAGGAGCGACATTTGAGAGAACGATCTGCATTCCGGCATGATCCATGATCACCGGCCCGAAAAGGTAAACCGCAAGCGTACCAGCCAACATCGACACACCGACATTCAGGCCGATCAGCATACCGGTGCCGAGAGACAGCACATTCCACTCCATCCCGATCGCGAACCGCCCCGCGAAATTCCAGGTATGCAGCACGGCTATTCCGTCGCGGAAGAAAGCGACTACGGCGCCGATCACCGCGCTGAAGCCAAGAGTACGCAGACGACTGCCGCCCTGCTTGCCTTCGGTAGAGTCGAGCACATTGATCGTCTCGGCCGCGGCGACACCATCGGCGAAGATCATCTGCGGGTCCTCAACAAAGTACCGACGGAACAGCGCGGAGAAAAAAACACCGATCGCGCCGGAGCAGAAGAGCCAGAAGAACATCTGCCATGCGCCGATCTTGATGTGTGCTTCGGCCGGGACAGATTCATTCATCTCCAGATAGCCAAACGCCGCCGCAACGACACACATAAAGGCGGTCGAGGCAGCAGAGGTTGCCGCGGATTGGATGATGTTATTCTGAAGTCTGTTTTGTCCGCGCGTCTTTCGCGCGAAGATCAAGAGGAAGAGCGCACCGAGGAACGCGGCCAGCACCGAGACATTCGGCCCCATCCCCAATTTCAGCACAATGTACGGGTAGGCCATGGAGATAATGGCCGAGATTACAAACGCACCGACCATTGATTGCCAGGTGATCTCTTTCGACGCCATACGCTCTTCCTTTCGGATTGCCAGTCTTGACCGGCCGATAAAGTGTCTGAATTGAGCTAAGAAAATCTTCCGACGGGCCATCACGCAACCGTTTTTTGCAATATAGGACAATAAGTTACGGGATTTGTGAGGTAACGGATGTACGGTGAAACCAAAAGGCCACTCACACGTATTAGTAGCATAGACTACTACTATTTGAGAGGACGAATGAAACGAGGCATAAACGAAGCACTGCAGAATCTCGGACTGACCGGTCTCGAAGCAGAGATATACGCTCATCTGTTGTCGAGTTCAGCGTTGACCGGATACGCTATCGCCCGACAGATCGGCAAACCTACTGCGAATACATACAAAGCGCTCGATTCACTGGTCGAGCGTGGTGCGGTTCTGATGGAGTATGGCAAAACCCGAGTCTACCGCGCTATCTCAGTTACAGATCTTCTGGCCTCACTGGAACAACGGCATCGCATGGTCGGCGCGGACTTGATCGCCGCGGCTGGTCGTTTCACCGCCCATGAATCCGACGACCGCGTTTACCAGATAGGTTCGGTTGATCAGCTCTTTCAACAATTCCGCCAAATGCTCCAGCGTGCGACCAAAGTCGCCGTCTTCGACCTCTTCCCCCGCTCGGCTGATACACTGAAAGACGATCTTCGCGCGGCGGCTTCGAGAGGTGTAAAGACTGTCGTGAAGATATACTCGCCGGTAGATATCCCGGGCGTTGATCTGGTGTTGCACACTAACCCCACCACACTCCAGCGTTGGCCCGGCGAATGGGCAAATGGCGTGGTTGATGGCACAGTCTATCAGGTCGCGTTTCTCTCGCGTGATTGCCGCTCGGTCCGACTCGCCGTCAGAAGCGAGAGCCCGTATCTCGCCTGGATGTATCACCACGGCCTAGTATCCGAACTGATGACTACCGCTGTGTCAGCGGTTCTTCAACGAGGCGGGAATGTAGCTGACATCGAGGCGGCACATGACAGATATCGGGAGCTACTGACCAACGAAGCTCCCGGATTGACCACGCTCAGAGAACGATTCACCGATGCAGACTGATTACTATGCTAGCAGTTATCAATTTGATAGAGAGGTCATTATGAACTGGAAAACTTACCTCATTGTTTGTCTCAGCGCCTTTGCGTTGCTGATGACAACCGGCGCGGCCGCGCCGTCAGACTGGTCCAGAGAACAAATATTGGACAATTGGAAAGCCGCGGCCAAAACATCCGGTCAGCCTGGTACGGGGACGCATATCACAGCAGAATTAAAAGCGTCCGGCCTGACGGGAACGTACGAAGAATGGACAGCCGCGGATGGCCGCTATCGCTTCAAGCTCGATCTGGGGAACGGGCTCTTTGTGCAGGAAGTGATCATGCTCGGTGATTCCGCTTGGCAGCGTGATAAAACTGGCAAGGTTTCGCCACTAGAAGGAGTCGATCTGCAGCGCGTCATATCCTCGCGCTATTTCTCGCAAAGCCTGCAGTTCACTCCGGATTTCGGCGGCGCGGAGATAACGGTAGTCGATCCCGACTCCACTTCTATCGCGGGACTGCGCATCACTCCGCCCGGCGGAACTGCGTCGACATACTACTTTGACTCACAATGGCTGCCGCATCATGCGACAACTCCCGCCGATGACCGCATCAGCACCACTTGGTATGAGAATTACGCCGAATTGAGCGGGCAAATGGTCGCAATGTCCACTCGCCAGCGGACGGGGAATGACCCTCGCTACGATGTCGAGACGAGACTCATTTCAATCGAGACCGGCGTCACTCCGCCGGATGAGCTCTTTTCTGTCGCTCCGACGGCGACCACGGATTTCAGTTTTGCCACCGGTGACCGCGCGACAAGTATCCCGATTCAGATCAGTGGCAACCATATCTATGTGCCGGTGAGCATCAATGGCAAGGCAAAGAAGTGGTTCATTCTGGACACCGGCGCCGAAATGGGAGTGATAAACAAGTCGGTCGCGGAAGAACTGGGATTGGCAATGTCCGGCGATATTGAGGGGCGTGGCGGCGGCGAGCAGTCAATCTCGGTCTCGCTGGTGTCAGACCTCACTCTGGAGGTTTCAGGCGCGACTATCACCGGTCAGACCTTGGCCGCAGTCGCGCTCGATGCGCTTGAGCCGAAGATCGGCCGTCGCATGGAGGGGATTCTCGGCTCCGAGTTCTTCCACCGCTTTGTCGTGCAGATAGACTATGAGCACAAACTCCTGCATCTGTACGACCCGGCAACTTTCACGTACGAAGGGACGGAGCAACCGATCCCGATCATCCTCGAGTCGAATCTCCCGATGATCAACATCGCGTTTCAAGTCGCCGGCTGTAAACGATCAACCGGCAAATTTCTGATGGATACCGGCGCGAACTCGGCGATCGATATCTCTTCCCCCAAAGTCGAGGCTGATAGCTTTGCGCAGTGCGCGAGCAAAACCTACGCGGGGAATATCAGCTACGGTGTGGGGGGCGCGAGCAAGCAGTTGGTCGCGCGGACTGATATTCTCGATTTCGGCGGACATGCAGTACCGAGCCTTATCGGTTCATTGATGCAGGACAAACTCGGCGCGGGAGCGAGTAAGGATCGCGACGGTCTTATTGGCGGCGAGCTCTTCAAGCACTTTGTCATCACGTTTGACTATACTGGACGTCGTCTTTGGTTGAAGCCGAACGGCCAATTCAAGGAGATTCCGCAGCTCGATATGTCCGGGATGAAATTCGAAGCTCACGGCAAGAGTTTCGACACAATCTTAGTAGCTGTCGTAATTCCCGGATCCGTCGCTGAGGGAGCCGGGATCAAGCCGGGGGATCAGATCATGAGCGTGGATGGAACACCGGTCGAAGGAATGACCCTTGAGGATGTGAAGGCGAAGTTCCGCATCGCCAACCCGGGACTAAGGTTTGAGTATCTGCGCGACGGAAAGAAAACCTCCGCGACACTGAAACTTGAGCCGGTGATATAGAATTGCGAACAAGAACGAGGCAGGGGTGCGCAGATTCCTCTGCCTCACCGAATGATCACCAGTTTTCCCATCTGCGTTCTCCCATTGTCATCCTCGACCGTCCAATAGTAGAGCCCGGACATCACCGACTGGATATTGCGGTTGATCATGTCCCAGGTTTCATGGTGTCCGTTCGGATCAGATTCGTCAGCATCATGCCGGATCGCCCTCACCATATCGCCATCGAGTGTGAATATCTTCACCCAGCAATGCAGCGGAACATTCACGAAGTGAATTTCGCGCACCCGGTCATCGATTCGGTAATCGCCGCGACCCTCGTATCCCTCGGAGCGGTACCGCCCGTCGGCAAGGTATGGGTTCGGGTAGACATAAACCGGCGGGAGGCTATCCCCCGCTTGGGTCTCATCGGCAAATGGATATGAAAACTGAACGCCGTCGGATTTGCTGGTCTCCAGCGCTGGCTGGTCGACCGCCGCTGAACCAAAATCAAACGCCGTAACGTTGAGATAATATCGGACAGTTGGTAGAAGATTGATTAGATCAAACCCATACTCATAGTACTTGAAGTATCCATCTTCGGTGAGCGCATCGGGGTTACTGCTGTCCGCGGCGGTCGGTTTCGGCGCATCAGGATAGAGTTTGTATATCCCTGACGATACCAGTTCACTCGCATTGACTTCGTGCGGCACAAAATACATTGCTGTGTCCCCTGGGAATTCTCGTAGTGGATTTGCCTTGCTGAAATTCAGAGGATGGAAAGTCGAATCATGGCAAGGGTCACTTCCTGATCCGTAGAAACATCGAAGCTGCTCTAATGTGAACGGATTATCCCTGCACTGCCACTCGCCGGTGCTGTTCGTGATCTGGCGATAGATATATCGGTCATAATTCTCACGGTCATATTGACCGACCAAGGACAACGATCCCTCTCTTTCATCGCGTCCCATATAGATCCGATACCCTTCGAAATCGATCTGCCTTGTGAAGAAGTCTCGGGTGGTCTCGCTCTTGAAACCATTGAAGCGGACATGTATCCCGTTGTGCGTGGGCGTCAACCAAATATACGGCGCGGGTGGAGGGAGCGCGGCGCGCCAATCGGCAATGCCATCCCCTTCGGTCCAGGTCGTCTCAGCGGCCGAGTAGATCCATTGTGAGTCTATCCAAACACTGTCCATCACACAGGTTTCGTATTTCCCAAAATAGCCGTCGCCGTCGGTGTCGACGCCGGGGTTGTCGTATATCCGGTCGGCCATATTGGAATTACGTATGAGTTCGGAGAAATTGAGGTTGGCCATATAGCCATCGATATTGCCGGCTCTGAGTCGATTGCCGTTGGTCGGATCAGTGTGAAAGTTCTCGCCGCCCACTATGGCAAAGGGGAAGAAGATCTCCTCGCCGGGGTCAATATCAAACGGCCCGACAGAGAGCAGGAAGCGGATGTCCGCCCCTTCGCTGTACGAATTGAGAGCTATCTGTGTCGGCTGGAGCCAGTTCGGATCTCCGGACGTTATCTCCTGCATTCTCACCAGATCGTAGTCTATTTCGCCATTGGAAAGTTGATAATAAGAGTTGCGGTCCCCCCAGGGTGTGCCGAGTCCACCGGTTCGAAAATCGCGGATGCCGGTGCCGGCCATCGATTGACGGCGCGGACCCCAATCATAACGAGGGTCATCATTCGTCACCCACCAGTTGTAGCTGACCAACCGCTCTCGTTCCGGGTGCCCAAGTAAATGCATCCCCATCACGGCTGTTTGCGAGTTCCGTTCCGGTGAGGTGACAAACTGTCCGTTTTCCGGTTCGCCATCGTTATCCGCCCACCAGGCGATATTGACAGTGTCTTCGGAGGCACAGTCGCCGACGGAAGGATACGTATTCAAGTACCCGCATATGTCATCCTCGAAGCTCCCGAAGATGTTTCCAGCACCTATCACGAAGAAAACGTCAGGGTCAACATGCATACCAACAAAAATCTGACTGATGGGGTGAGCACTTATGTTAGTTATACTCCAGTCAAACAGTACAATATCATCGGTCTGAGGCGAACTCCAGGCGTAAGACTTTGAATTGACTTTAATGCCAAGCGGAATATGCCGCCGCCATGTGTCAATCTTGTCATACAGATCTACATATCCCGGCAAGATATTGGCAAGAGTATCAACTGATTCGGAAAAGTAGTCTTCTTCGGAGATTGCGTTAGGAAAGTTTGCTCTGTCAAGTCCGCTTCGGTACTCGATATTTCCGTCGGGAGTGAGTGCGTCGAGAAGCTCCCAGTTTCCTGGCCATTCAAGTAGTCGGTCTGTCCCTTCTGTAGATACTAGCGAATCGCGTTCAAGAACCCCTCCGACCCAAATGCCTGCTCGATTGAGATATTGATTGTGAGATCCAAACGGATACTCAGCATTTAGACCATTTGGATTACCCAGGAAACAGAGATCGTTCTCATTCCACAAAGTTGGATTACCTTCGATGCCTGCCTGATTGTCGATAAACAACCCGAGCTGGCCAACGGAATGGTATGCCGAACAGTAGCGCATCAGAGGGGCACTGGCAGTCTGGCGTGGTGGAAACGCAGTCTTCTCTGGCCCTGCCAATCCCATGACTGGAACATGAATAGCCCCCAACATTAATGGGATAAAAAAAAACAGCTTACATTTCCGCACGGTACCCCCCGCGGTTAAATGTCGACCCACCTTTACGTATAAATTTACGTACTGCCAACGTGCTTTCCAAGCTAAAAAATTCAGAATAATCTTGACACAAGGGACAACGATGTCTATTTTTGCCGTAAGAAACGGCAAGGGAGGAAGCTCATGTTTCACTCATTCAGACTAAAAAGCATACTCATTTATGCGGTTGAATGCCTTCTAACGGTCTCAATCGCTGTTGCGCTGGCCGTCGCTACGTCAGCTCTAATTCGACGCGATGAATCACGAGAAAGAGCGCTGTCGCGTAAAATGGCGACGGAAGTGGCTCTGAAACAGATGCGAGGCATTTCAATAGGTCTCGTTCTTCCGGATGAGACTTTCCTATTGAGTGACTCGCAGGTCGTGCTCTTATCCCAAATGGTAACTGATAACAAGGTAATTTGTTTTATAGAGCCCTCCTGTGAGGCGTGTATTGCAGAGTGCGAGGCAATTGCAACCTTGAGTCACAAACAGCAAACTAGATTCCTATTCATCTCATGGGCAGATCCTCAGCTTATGGCTCAGATGAAAGAGAAATTTGAGTTGGCAAGCGCTTTTCTATGCGATGTAGATGGGCGGTATATGAGATCACTCGCCGTCGGAACATTTCCATTCTCATTGAGTGTGTCTAGAGACATGCGAATTACAGCTGTCACGGCGGCCACAATGACCAAAGACGAATTGCAGATTCTATTGAATGCTCAGTAAGCGACATAACTAACCAAGTTCCGGAGACGCTACGCACGTACAAACAACTGACAAGGAGGGACTCATGCGTAAATCAAGTGCGATTCCTTTAGCTTTCGTTTTCATCTTCGTTTTCACATTTACACTGGTAATAGCGCTGACCCCAACGACTGACGCGGGTCAATGCTGCCACGCGTATATCGAAGGGCAAGGTTGGATATCAGGAACACCAATACTGCTCTACCCGTTCTGTGACTGCAGGGGTAGCGTTACCTGTGTTGGTCAATGTTTGCCAGAACCGTGATATTCTGACCGAAGCAAGCATATACGCTTCACCTCAAGCATAGAAGAACAATTGCGTAGCCCCGGGCTTCTTTTTGCGTTCTGAGTTGGTTGACCTGTTCGCTATTCGCGGGCAGGTCTGCCATCGCTTTGGGGGACGTTCTCATACCTTACTGGATTTTGCCATGACCATTCAGATATTTCACAGACTTTGCCAAAGTATGAACGAACTGTGAACCAACAAAAAACCCGCCTCGTGGCGGGTTTCATTGCTTTCCGAATCAGTGCTCAATTTAGGCGTAAATTTCCGCCTCGTTGCACTTGCAGACACCGGTATTCAGCGCCCGGAATTTCCACGCGCCACCCTCGGTCTTCACTGCCTTCACATGCTTGATATACTGAATCGGGCCAGCGCAGACCGGACAGGTGTGCACTTCGGCTTTCTTTTTAGACTTCTGTGCGAAGTCCATTTTCTTTGCCATACTAGAAGTACTCCTCGATCTCTATACGTTCATCTCTCTTATCGGTCTCCATCTCCCGTAGCTCTTCCTTAACCGCCACCAGCAGGGTGGTTGTTTCCCGAAGCAGGATAAATTCCTGGTTTTCGGCGAAAAAGGGCGCGGCCTGATTGAAATAATGGGCCGCCTGAGCATAGTCGCGTCGCTTAAGCGACTGCAAAGCATGGAGATACGCTTTTTCGGCAGGATTAAGCATCTTTTCCTCCGGCCAACAGCGCCTCCGCTTCCTTCAGCCGCTTCACATACGGCTCGACCTTATAACGGTTCAGCTTGAGATAATATATAATGGAGGCCGACAAAAGCAAGGCGTCTCTGCTCTGCTGGTGTTTGGCCGACAGCAGGGCATCATCGAGAATCGTCATAATATGTCCTTTGTTGGCGGACATATCCCGGAAGATCGCCTGCATCCTCGTTAACGCTTTGTCGTACATAGCGATAGTATCCTCATCGGATGGCTTCGCCTCCTCCGGACCGCGGGTCAGGACGATTTTGTCTCTGACTTGCGGCTCGGCCGTTTTTTCGTCCGATCCCCACCTGTCTATTTCACGATGGATCTTGATCTGCGCAGGGCTGACTTCGGGCGACCGCTCTAGTTCCCGCTTGATCGATTCCAGTAACGAGCGAATGCGCGTCTGATCCGCCGGTTTAAGGGTCTGTCCCTGCAACCAGGCTGAATGCTGGGCGAACCATCCACCAACTTCTTCGGTCAGATCCGCGCCGGCATGCACGCCGCGCGCGATATCATCAAGACGGTTGATCCCATCCAGCACACGCAACCGTTCCTCCTTGAGCGTGATCGCCCGCTGGAGGAACTGCTCAAGCAATGACTCGAGCGAATGAAGGGTTTCAGCGCGACTCAACCGTATCTCCGATGGTTGTGGTCGTGATATTGCGAGTGGTCGTCAACCGTGAACTCGATTTTTGATGCAGATATTCTTCGAACAGCCCGGCCAAGCGGTTCACCATCTTCTCCAACTCCGGCGATGGGATATTTTTGGTCGAAACAACCGGCTTTTTCTCTGTTTGGGTGATGATCCCTGACAGTTTCAGGAGCGCCATCCGCTTGAGTGCTTCTTCCTGTCCGAGATTACTGTCGCGGCAGATGTCGTTAACCGTGCGATGGCCATCAACGAGCGCCATGATATTCCACTCGGCCGCCTGGAGAGTGACCGCGCGGGTCCGTCCACCTTGCGACGCGGAGATAGTATAGACGGCGTTGCGGTCGGGGAGTACCTCGTTGATCATATTCATCTCATCAACGCGGCGCAGACCCTCGAGAATGACGTTCTCGACAGAGAGGCGAACCGTCACTTCTTCTTCGGTCGGGTACTGATTTTCGTAGAACTTGAATGTCCCCTCCTGCCAGGTCAGCAGAGAGAAGAGCAGAAACTCGATCTGTTCTTTGATGACCGACTCGAGATCGGCGCGGTCGATATATCCTTTGGAGATGAGGATCTCACCGAGCCGTTTCGTATTGTCGGTGCGCGCCTGCGCCTGTACTGCTTCCTCGAGCTGCGTCGAAGATAACTTGCGGCGTTCTTTCAGCAACTGTCCGAGGTGAAATGTCTGGCGCGGCCCATAGCCGTAGATGATATCACCCGACTCGAAGTAGATCATGACGATCGAGTCATCTTTTTGAATGCCGAGTGTTCCGGATTTGCGCCCAGCCGCGATCAGTTGGAAGATCTCCGGGAGCGTGAACTTGGATATGTTTCCCTGCAAATCGAGTTCCATCGTCTTCCTTGCGCATGCAAAAACGTTTAGGCAGGCTCTCCCGGGCGGTTCCCCGACAAACGGGAGGTCATGCGGCGAGAAGTTCGTGACGCATGATGTGCCATGATAACAGTTTCACATGTTCCCCGTCAACAATGAACTTCGTTTCTCATGCATTCTTTCTTACTCTAACGGAGTTTGCGGGACCGACCAGCGCGGTAAATTGTTGTTTTGGAAATATCGGTATCCTGATATACTTGGTGGAACCTGGGAGAACGTATGACCGATCAGTCGATTGCTATTATCGAGTGCAAGCCGATCGGCTCCGGAAGCCGATACCGCGTCGTTATCACCCATCGCGAACAACCGCTGCTGGTTTCCGATGAACTGGTGTACCGGCATCGGCTCAAAGCGGGTATCGTTATCACCCAACCTCAGCTTGAGCAACTCGAGGCCGAGTCCGAGCTGGCGGAATGTGATCGTTTGGTGGCACGTATGTTGGCAACACGGGAGCACTCAGTCGGCCAGATCAGGGTCAAACTGGCGCAACGGAAGTTCAAAGCCGAATCGATCAAGCTGACCATCAAACGCTATCGCGACCGGGGACTTCTGGATGATGCCCACTTTGCGCATGACCAGGCGTCCAGATTCCTTGCTCATAACCCGGCCGGACGTGAATTTCTGATAAACTGGCTTCGACGTAAGCATATCGACCGGGACCTGGCCGAAACAACGGCTGACCTGGTGCTTGGGGATCAGGATGAGGTGGCGCTGGCAGTTGCCTCGCTCGAGCGCAAGTGGAACAGCCTCAAGGAATTTGACCTTGAACGGGCCCGCACCAAAGCATATACTTATTTGAGCCGGAGGGGGATCGGCTACTCGGCCGCCAAAGCGGCCTTTGAGCAACTGTACAACCGGGATAACGAGGCAGGCAACCATTAAGACCGCAGATATTCGCTCCTCATTTCTGGACTATTTTGTCCGGCACGACCACAAACTGGTGGCATCATCGCCGGTCGTCCCTTTCAACGACCCGACTATTCTCTTCACCAATGCCGGGATGAACCAATTCAAGGATGTCTTCACCGGCCAGCGCAAAACCGACTACAAACGTGCCACTAGCTCACAAAAATGCATCCGCGCCGGCGGCAAGCATAACGATCTGGATAATGTCGGCTTCACGGCGCGGCACCATACCTTCTTCGAGATGCTCGGTAACTTCTCCTTTGGCGATTATTTCAAAGAGGAAGCGATCTTCTATGCCTGGGAATGGGTCACCAAAACACTCAAGCTCCCGACCGACCGGCTCTATGCCAGTGTTTACGAGACCGATGATGACGCGTACAAGCTCTGGGAGAAGATCGCTCCGGAACTGAAGAACGGACGAATCCTCCGCTTCGGCAAAAAGGACAACTTCTGGTCGATGGGAGACGTCGGCCCCTGCGGCCCGTGTACGGAAATTCATATCGACCGAGGCGAGCAATATGGTACGGGTCCAAATGATGTCGTCAACGGCGAGACCGAGAGGTTCGTTGAATTCTGGAATCTGGTCTTCATGCAGTATGAACAACAGCCTGATGGTCAGGTAGTCCCGCTCCCCCGTCCCTCAGTTGACACTGGTGCAGGTTTGGAGCGAATCGCCTGTATCCTGCAAGATGTCGACAGCAACTATCAGATCGATCTGTTCCAGACGATCATCAAAGCGATCTCCGACTTGACCCATGCCAAGTACGCAGACAACAAGTCGTCACATCATGTCGTGGCTGACCATATTCGGGCGCTGACGTTTGCTCTTGCCGATGGCGCGGGAATTTCCAATGAAGGCCGCGGGTATGTATTGCGCCGGATCCTTCGACGTGCGGCGCGACATGGACGACTTCTCGGCGCGCACGAGCCGTTCATTTACAGGCTGGTTCCAGTGCTGGTGCACGAGATGGGAGCGGCATACCCTGAGATCCGCGAAAAGCAGGAGCATATTCAGAAAGTCATCCGAACCGAAGAGGAAGGATTCCTGCGGACTCTGGAGACCGGGCTTGATCTGTTCGACAAAGTGGCGAAAAAGGTCAAGGCATCCAATTCAACTATCGTCGACGGCGAGACTGTTTT
>JAYRFH010000045.1:0-2391 GCA_041908405.1 Candidatus Zixiibacteriota bacterium | reverse complement strand
GGATTTATGCAATTCTTCCAGCCGGTCTGGGCGCAATTCCATGATGCCAACCTGGCACGACAGCCGCAAGCAGTTAAGTAACTCGACTCAACTACTGAAAATGCAAAAGCGGAAGGGGATTTCCCTTCCGCTTTTCATTTTGGACAAAGAGGAATCATCGGAGCGCGTGTCAGCCGCTCAGAGCGTGTTTGATATTCCCATGTGTAGTCGTGAAATAGTCGAAAATAACGAAACGTATTCAACCAGAACCGTTAACGAATGACGATCAGCTTACCTCGTTCATCTGTTCCCGTGATATACCAAAGATAGTTTCCCGATGCCACCGGTTCACCGGACTCATTGTGAGCGTCCCAAACCACATCCTGTTTGGTCTCCGGAGTAAACCGCTTCACCAGCTCTCCTGAGATCGTCAGGATGATCAGTTCGGAACCAGCCGGAACATCGGTAAAGGTAATGGACTGATTCTCCGCCAGCCGGAGCGGATTGGGATATGCTTTGATGGTGTCCACGTCCTCTTCACCGGCAGAAATGTCCGGGTCAAAGCTGAACTGTGGGCCGTTCACCCAGACCGAGAAGATCGAGCTGTCGGCGGCGAAAGACCGAACTCTCCATCGGTACGTCTCTCCTTGTACCAGGCTGTCGAATGAGACCATCGAGGTCGCACCGGTACCGGCATCAACAAGAATCCGCGGATTCGAGAAATCCGCGGACGTGTCCATCTGGTATTCATGCCGTAGCTGGAGGTACGACGCGAGGCGGTGAGAATATAGCCTCGCATTTTGAAAAGCTATGCTGACCCTCGCTGAATCGGCCCAGGGCGGGGCTATCCCCGTCGCAAAGCTGATCGTTTCATTCGACAACGAACCGACATTCCCGTCGCCATCGAACGCTTTGACTGCGACATAATACATCCGTCCAACCAGCAGATTCTGGATAAGCGCTTCTTCGCGGGTCCCCGCCGCCGATGGGGTCGGCGGGTTTTCCAGGCTGGTCGCCCGATCGAACGATGCATCATCGTCAATCGCCGTCAGCGCATATTTGATCATATAGCCGGAAGCGGTTCCGGAAAAGTCATCGTTGCCGGGTGCATCCCACGACAGCAAGACCGATCCTGGATCGGGGCCCGCAACAGCACCCAGGGTCGTGATCGTGCCGGGCGGGATCACATCTGCGCCGCCGGGATCGCCGATCGTATTGGCCAGCACTACCTGCGGTGATTTCGCATTCCAGCCCACCGTGTAGGAGACGGTAGTACTGTCATTCCCTTTCTTGGCCTTGATCGAGAATGGATTGTAATTGGTCGAATCAGGATTCGAAAATGCCGCATTAAACAGATTGCGGTACGTGACCAATCCGGAGAAAACACCGGCGGCATTGGTAAGTCCGGTGCCGACCACGAACCCGTAGTTGTTGCGGATCGTCACCGTGGCATTCGCCACCGGCAGTGAGTTGCTGCCGCGCACGGCGACGGACAAGGTCACCTTGTACCCGAGCGACAGCGAATCCGGTTCGGCATCGGAAACGACGACATGGGTTTCCGAAACCCCGTTGGTGAAGATCGGGTCGATCAAGTAATTGTTATAGGCATGCTGGCTTGATGGCGCACCATAGCCAAGATAAGCCGTCCAGGTGTTGTCGTTGTTTGGCGATGTCCCGTTATAGTACTGGAAAGTATTGCCACGGAACTGCGGGTTTCCGCCATGTCCATTAAAGAATCCCCATCGGATGAACACGTTATTGGTGATAAACGTGTTGCTGTCGATCAGCAAGTTGGGGGAGTTCATGTAGTTTTCATCGAGCACGACACAATATGCCGCCACACCACCGGAGCCGACTCGTTCATCGAACGTGAAGTTGTCGACAAAGTAGGTGCTGATGGTGTTGTGCTTCATATACAGGTTGTAGCCGGTATTGGCCGTCAACTGGACGCCGGACGATGGCCCTTGGCCATACCCGTTATTCGGCGGATTCTGATACATCGGGATCACTATATTGTTATGATGCACGCGGACATTTCCCCAGTCCTCGCGCATAATGATCCCTTTGATGGTCGCAGCGTAACCGTCAAATCCCTGGTGTACATTGAAATCGTTGTTATAGATGGCTATGCAGCTATCGTCGTAATTGTAGTTTATCCCTTCCACGCCGGAGATGAAAATACCGCGTCCACCACTGTGTGCAGTCCCCGCCCTGAATCGATTGTTGCGGACCTTTATCCGGCAACCGTCGGCGATGGCATTATCTCCCTGACGCAGCGCGATAGCGTAGTTCTCGGTTGCGGTGGTCATCGAATTTGCTTCCGCAGTACCGTAGAGAGAGTTCCAGCCGTCGGTGAACCAGTAGTTGTTGTCGAAATCGGCAACTGTACTGTCTCCTTCAAGATGGACATTG
>JAYRFH010000044.1:0-23495 GCA_041908405.1 Candidatus Zixiibacteriota bacterium | reverse complement strand
GTGAAAGGTAGATCCCTCCGGTCTGTGGTGAATTATCTGACTTGGCACTGACAGGGGCTGTCAGTGAATCAATGAAAGTTGGTCAAAAAGTGACGCCGCCGTTGGGAGCGACGGCGGCGTCTGACGAAGGGCTCACACAAGAAGGAGAGAAGAGAGACAAATGCCGATATCTTTCAAAACCTTACGCTCCCGTTAGTTCTCCAGCGGATTCGGGATATCCCCCTCCGACACCGTAACATCGACCGGCTTCACCGGCACTTTCGACTGGCCAGTCCCCACTGCCGGTATCCCCGCCAGTTTCAACTTGGGAAGGCCCACCTGGCGGCGGAGCACTTCGATATAGTCACTGATAAGTCTGTACTTGTTACTTATTGCGCCGCTTCGACGGATCGCTGTGACCAGGCGCTCTTTGGTCTTGCAGAGATCGATCGCGTAAGAGAAATGCTCACGGTTGACAAACTCGAGCACCGGCAGATCATCGGAGAGCGATTGCCCGGTATCTGGAAGCACCACCGAGGCGACCTGCGCCTGCCAGAGCAGTTGACGGAACTGCTCGACAACATAGGCGGTCGAATCGAGATCGCGCTGGAGCAGTGCCAGCATCGATTGTTCGGCCTGAACCAGTCGAGGTTGATCCCCTTTCAGGACTGCATCGTACCAGAGGTCAACTGCGTAGGCCAATTGGTCCGGCGCCAGACCAGAGTAATAGTACTCTTTCAGCGGCTCCGGAATCGGCTGCTTTTGCTCCCCTGATTCGCCGGCAGAGACCGAAATCGCCATAGCGACAGCCGCGCCGACTATTAATGATAGGATTCTCAATGCAGTCATGATGACGTTCTCCATCGGGACGTTTCAGCAGTCCCGAAATCTAATAGAGCAAAGCGGTTGCCGAAGAGCTAAGCCGTTGTACAACAGCTTATTAGTGGATAGAGAATAGGCTGATTCTATAGGCGGCCGGACATAGCTGTTGCCGCAACCCTATACTGCTTATGGAGATTTGAAGGACGCGGGCGAGTCTTAGCGTCGAAGTTCAAACAACGCTTCCTGGTATTCGTGCGTTTTCTCGAAGCCGATTCGGCTGTAGCTCTGGATAGCGGCAGTATTGTCCGCTTTGACATTCAGGCAGATCAATAACTTTTCTTTCACCAGTTGCTGACACAGGTAAGAAGTGAGGATGGTAGCCAAACCTTTGTCGCGATATTCAGGCAAAGTCGCGATCGCCCCCAGTACCGCGATCTTGTAGGTCGGCGAGTAGATATGCACGCCGGCAACCGAAACCAACCGTCGGTCGATCATCAATCCAACAAACCTGCCGCTCTCAAGCATATGCGGTTCGAAATATCCATCCGGATAGGCAGAGCGATAAAACGAAAGGACGTTCTCCGCATCCAATGTCGATAGCGGTCTGATCTCCGCCCCTTTCAGGCTCGTGTCGACCGGTTTGAAATTGGTCAACTTCATCTTGTGGTGAAGTCCCAGGTCTGTCTCTGTGTACGCCTGAAGAAATGTATCGCGATATTGCGGCAGATAGTGGCAGAAGAATTTGAGCGGAAGGACCGGCATTAGTTCGTCGAGCAGTTGTGGAAAATCGTCTGTCGTCCCAAAGGCCAGCACGCTTGGGGTCTTCAGCCCACTGTAGATAAGAACCGATTCGAGTATGTGCGCGGTCTCGCCATAGGTGCAGGCGAACTGGCAGTGCGGGAAATAGCGGTCATCCAGATCACCGATATGATACGCGAACAGGACCGGGTCTTTCTGAAAATGCGCGAGAAGTCGTTTTTTGTCGATGGCGAATGTAAACATTGAGGGGAGGGAGCTTACTCAGCTCCCCTTGATCTGATTCAGGTAGCCAATGACTTCGTCGAGCTGTTCCCGCTTGAACGTCACTCCCTTTTTGGTCGGGAGCCAACTCTGGTCATCAGAGAGGAAGTATATCCGCAGTGACACCAACTGGTGTCCCTTGTATTCTGATTCTTCGATTATCAGCCGCTCAGTCCCTGAGCGTTCTATCTCAAACTTCTTCATGCCTGCTCATTTCTGCTAACGTTTGTAGCCGATCTTGCGCAGGAACTCTATTCGTTCCTTCTTGTCCGCGTCACCTTCGATGCCCAACGGCGGTTCGCCATCGATAACGCCCAGCACCCCGCGCCCTTGTGCGCTGACCGCCACAATCACCTGCAGTGGATTCGCGGTCGCGCAGAAGATCCGGCAGATTTCCTGCGACTCTTTAATGCGATTCAGGATATTGATCGGGAATCCATTCTTCATATAGACGAAAAACGTATGTCCCGCTCCTACCGCCTGCGCCGACTTGGTGGCCGCCGCAATCATCTCGGCATCGTTGCCATCCGTCCGGATAAGACGCTTGCCAGAGGCTTCACAAAAAGCGATCCCGAATTTGATCCCCATCCCCGAGGTCACCAGCGCTTCATACAGATCTTCGACCGTCTTGATGAAGTGCGACTGACCAAAAACCAGATTGCAGTCTGCCGGCATCGAAATCGGCACCAGCTCCGTTGTATATTCCTGCCTACTCATCTTTCACCTCGAAGAGTGAATCCGGTACGCCGCTGTTGATGATCGGATCGCTGTAGGTCTCGGTTGCGGCGGTCGGGACGTTTATCAGCCACATCGCCTTGGCTTTCATGTTAAACGAAAACATGGTCGGGATCCAGTATCCTTCGCTGGTCGGAAGGTAGTTCAGCGCCATATTCATTTTGGACATCTTGAACATCGTGCGATTCACCAACGCCGATGGCGAGAAGGTCACGCGCACCAGGTGCAGCGATTCGGTATCAAAGAAGTAGTCGCCATTCAGCAGGGTGTCAATCGGCTCTTTGGCGGTCACCTTGAAGTAGTGACAGAGGTAACCATCAACTCGTTCACCCGCGATCCCCAGGTAGTCTATCTGGTAGAGTGACTGCTTCTCCGGGTAGAACGGCTTCAGCATCGGATAGCTGATATTCGGTGTCGCCCGACGTTTCTTTTTCTCCCTGTCTTCTTTGGCCGCGTCCTGACAATCCTTGTCAGACATTGGCTTTCCCTCTTTGACGCCGGAGAGGTACTCTTCATGCATCCAGGCGGTATCCGCCAGATATTTGATGGAGATCCGTTTGTTGAAGCGGACTTTTTCCTCGAATGTTCCGTCGTCCTTTTCTTCACCCTTGATATATTCTGAAAGGATCACCAGATCCTTGATCTGTTCGCGCTGCTGCTTGTCCACTTCCAATATCTTCGCGATAAGTTGTTCAGCATCTGGTGGAGTGGTTTGCGCGGACAAACTCAGCGCGGTAAGTAATGCAAAAACAATAGTTAGAATGCTCTTCATTTCTCAATAGCCCCTGTAAGGATCATTATCTTTTGTATCAAGTCGCCGCGGACGATCTCATCGGCGATCTCCATGCCATCGGTCACTTCGCCGAACACCGTGTACCGACCGTTCAGGTGCGGCTGCGGTGAGAGCGCAATGAAGAACTGCGAGCCGCCGGTATCCTTCCCGGAGGTCGCGATCCCGACAGTCCCTCGACGGTACGGCAGTTCCGAGTACTCACATCGAATCTGGTAGCCCGGTCCGCCCCAGCCATCGCCGCGCGGGTCGCCTCCCTGAATCACGAAATTCGGAACCACGCGATGGAATTTCAGGCCGTCATAGGTTCCAGATTGCGCCAGTTCTATGAAGTTGATCACGGTCAGAGGGGCGATATCAAAGCGAAGAACCATCTCGATCTCGCCCTTTTCAGTGATAATTCGGGCGGTCGGATTCGTCGTGTACTTTTCTACCGCCGCGCGGATCTGCGATTCAGTGATACGAGTCTCCGCCGGCGGCACCTGCGCCCACCGATCTTCGTTCATCTTCTTCTCGTATACAATCGCAGCGCTCCGCCGGACGATATACTCTTTATCCAGAATCCCATCAATAAGCAGCCGTACCAGTGCGCTGTCCTGACCAAATTCATCAAACAGAGTCGGCAGGCCATCGATGATCGTGCGGCGAACATCGGCATCTACTTCCGGCCCGCGCGCCATGATCTCAGAGAGCGTCTTCACATACCGATCAAGCTTGTGACCGATTATCGCATCGATTCCCTGCACCAGCAGGACAACATCCTGATCATTGAGCGCCTGCCCGATATAGTAATCGAGATTGGCCGAATCGAGTTTGGTCAGGACATCGAATGCCGCCGATCGGACCAGCGGGTCCTCATCGGCAAACATCTGCGCCACGCGGGGGAGGACGGCATCTCGTTCCATCATCCCATATGCTTCGACGCAGGCGGCGCGGACATACGGCGATGGCTTCATTGTCCGGACAGAGTCTATCAGATTAACCGCCCGGTCCGACTGCACGGTCGCGAGATATTTCATCCCGGAGGCCAGAACGTTATCGGTCGGGGAGAGTGTGGTCAGACTGATGACCGCATCGACCGCCTGTTCTGCTTTGAGCTGACGCAGTGCGTCGATCATAGTGACCGTTAGTTTGTCGCCGGAGATCTGCGGGAGTTTTCGCCAGAGATAGTTCGAGGCTTCATACGATCCGTGCTTGGCCAGCGCGGTGATGGCCTCTGCTTCTACTCCCTGGTCGACATCGTTGAGTGCCATCCCCAGAAACTGCAGTGCTTCGGGAGTTTTCACATTCCCCATGCCGCGGACAGCGAGTGAACGTACACCGGGGTCAGCATCGGCGAGAAAACGCGAGTAAACTGACTGCGCGTCGGCGCCGAGTCGCGCCATAGTGAATAGCGCCGCGCGTTGCACCATGCTATCCTGCTCGAGCATGAGCATATTCTCAAGCGCCGTGAGTTGATCAGTTGCTTTGGCGAAGAAGAGACCATAACAGGCGGCCTCCCGAACTTCGGGGGAGGCATCACCGAGAAAACTGGTCAGGTTGTCGAGCGTCTCGATCATACTGCTGTCGCTGAGACGTCCTGCCGCGAGTACCGCGCTGGCCGCGACACCGCCGGGGAGGTTTTCCGCGGCATCCAGCAGTTTATCCGCGTAAGTCTTGTCGCCGATAAGTCCAAGACCGAACGCCGCGTTCTGACCGACCAGAATGGATGGGTCATGCAGTGCGTCCATCAGGATCTCCGCCCCTTTTTTGTCGCCAATGCGCCCTATCGCCAGGGCCGCGCGCGCGCGCACCACCAGCGAATCATCTTTGATAAAGTCTTTGAGGCGGGGAGTGAGGGTCCGAAGATCCTCATCATGAATGATGGCGGCCAGCTTCTCCGGGAGTGAGCGGACCCGGAGGGTGTCATACAACAGGTAGCCACCATAGATTCCGGCGAGAGCCAGAATGACGATTGCAGCTCGTTGGAGGATCAGTTTCATGGTACTGGGGGCAATCTATCGGGCGTGGCGGGTGTGGTCAACTCTTTTACCGGAAGAGGGATAGCGCCGTGTGCGACCGGCAAAAAAGAAACCCCTGGTGGTCAATCAGGGGTCTGGTCTAACAACAGTGACGGTTATATCGTCATGTCGTGAGTAGTCAAAGAGCAAAGAGTGTGCCGCTACCCTGAATCAGGAGGTTGGCACCGGATAGCCCGGTAGTCGGCTGAAAGATAATCGGTTGGAAAATGGTCGCCAACGGATGCTTCCGCCTGGCTGTGCAAGGCTGTTCATCAATTGCACAGCCGAGGGGCATGCAGGGTGTCATCTGACTGAATCCTAACAAATTAGGAGAAAATCGGCCCGGTCGGGCGGCAAAGAAAACCCCCGAGGCCAGACGACACCGGGGGAACGCAACCAAACACACAAAGGAATTAGAGTTCTTTCCAGATGAAGGTGTAGTGACCGGATGTCGGTACTCCGCCAACATTCGCATAGTAACTTTCAATCATCATCTTGTAGACCGTGTCGCCCGTCTTGAGCAGGTAAACATTGTCCTTCGACAGCAACTGGTGCAGCGGCGGACCGGTGTAGTTATACCAATCGGTCAAAGCCGAGCTTGGGATATCCGGGAAAAGCGGCGCGCCGACCGGCTGCGACGTGAAACCATCGATATCGGTCGGGTCGGTCAACTCGGTGTAGGCGTAAAATCCTCTGCAGTCACCGGAGCCGTTTGGGCCGCTATTCTGGAAAACATTGTACGCGGAGAATCCAAGATCCCATTCGGTTGAATTGCTCGGCGTCGCAGGAGTGACCACGCTACCGGAAGAGAAATCGAAATAAATCGTTCCACTTTCGACCGCGAAATGAGTTGACACTGTCGGGCCGGGGAGAGTCAGATCGTCCACGGTCGGCTGGTAATAGTAGGTCAGCCAAACTGTCCCCATATCGGGGGGCATTCCCGCGCCGGTCAGTGAATCGATCCGGAATTTCACGTAGTGATGCCCGCTGGCGTCCAGCATTGAGTAGACATTCCGATTCGGAAGAAGTTGGTGCAGCGGCGGACCGGTGTACGTGTACCAGTCATCAAAGAAATACTCTATCTGGTCACCGGCCCAGGTTTTTCCGGCAGTGTCAGCAACAGTGACATTGGCGAAATCGACAGCGCCAAGACTTACCGCCTGCAGATCCCCCGAATTGTTCGAGGAAGCGCCGCCATTGGTCTTCACGACTTCGCGACGGAAACCAAGGTCCCATGCTGTCGCCGCCACTTTCGGCACTCCGGTCGTCGTCGTGTCTTTGGTCGTGAATGAGAAGTAGGTAAACACATCGTAATTCGACGCATCTACTGTCGAGCGCCAGAATTGACCCGATTCATCCCAGGTCGAGGTTGCCGTGTTGGTCGGCGGATTTGACTTCGCCGGATTGTCGTCATCCGAGCAGCCGATCACGCCGATCATCAAGACAAGTGCGGCCAGTACCGCAAATAGTGACTTCACAATTCCACTCCTTCTATTGGTTATCTGTGAGTTGCAGTCCAAAGCGGAAACCGGCGAAAACCTGTCGTCCCGGCCAGTATCCGTATATCACATCCGTTTCATCCAGCAGATTCTCTAAACGGACAAATGCTTCCATATCGCCGGAGAATCGCTTGAAGAAATTGAGATTCAAAGTCGTCCGGTGAGGCGCCCAGGTCGCTTCCCCTTCCTGCTCACCGGTATTGGACCGGGAGGTCCAAAGCTTGTGCGACTGATAGTTCCCCCAGAAACTTCCGCCCAAGCCGGTCTTGGTGTCAAAGACCGAGACCACTGTTTTTACAGTGTGCGGCGGTCGATTTATCAGGTCGGCGCCATTCGCCAGATTGTGCGCCTCGAGAAAGTTGTAGGAGAACGACATATCCAGCCAGGAGGCCAGACGCACGCGCGATTCCCACTCTATCCCCTGAGTAAATGCCCGGTCGACATTCTGGTAGACATAGATACCGCGCCAGTAGGTCGGGCTTGAGCCAACCATGGTGAATTCGATAAGGTCATCGAGATGATTATAAAAATAGGTGAACCGATGCAGCCCGATCGTCCCGTACGAGAACTCCACCGACAGCGAATTGTTCAGCGAGGTCTCTTCTTCGAGCGGACGATATGGATGATTCGGATCGAACGAGATATTATCCGGCAGATCAACCTGCCCGCCGTAGACGATATAGCCCGCCGCGCTATGGTCGAAGATGAAATACTGCTCCTTTATTGATGGCGCGCGGAATCCGTAGCCACTAAACGCGCGGAACTTTATATTGTCATTCGGCTGGTACATGATATTGAGCGAGGGATTGAACCGTCCGCCAAAGACCGAGTGGTTCTCGTAACGTACACCGGGGAGGAAAGTCAGTTTCTTTATCGGCGCGTATTCATACTGAAGATAGGCCGCGCCGGAGGTGGAAGCTTTTTTCTCACCGCTCAGTTCTGAAGAAGTCAGGTCCTGCTGGATATAGTTGGCGCCATACGTCGCCACATGATTATCGCCGATGACATAGTTGGATGAATAGGAGGCTTCCCAATAGGAATCTTCGGTCTCCGACGTATCCACCCAGGTACCGGTCTCCTGGTCGGTCTTCGACCAGATATGGTCGTAGAAGGTGCCATATAGCTTGAAGTTCATCGAGTATTTTTCGCCGGAGATATACTGAAATCCGACCGAGCCTTCATACCGCTTGTTGGTCTCCTCGTCATCGTATACCAGCGTGAAACCGGGCCACTCTTCGGATTCGATCCAGTTCCGCTTTTCATGCATGAACCGCCCGGTAGTGGTGAGACGCCATTTCTGAGAGAGGTAGTGGGTCAGTTTGGCGTCGAAATTCCAGCGATGTATCTGGTCGCCGCCGTTGGTGTGCGGAGTTTCCGGCAACAGGTCGAAGCCATCGGTCGAGTAGTATTTTACGCCGGTGGCTAGTGCGGCTTTGGAACCGCCCCAGAGAAATTCGCCCGATGGGCTGCCGGTGTTGTTGGTGCCATAGTCGGCGTAGAACTTGGCGGATTTCGTTTCCTTCTCCGGCGGCTTGGTGATGATATTTATCACACCCCCCATCGCCTCGGAGCCGTACAGAGTCGAGCCGGTCCCTTTGACCACTTCGATCTTCTGCACGTTGGTCAGGGAGAATTGGGAGAGGTCGATCGTGCCATTCACTCGTCCGACGGCGCGCTCACCATCGACCAAAACCATGACGCGGTCTTTGTCGATTCCACGGATCGATGCGCCCGAACCGGTGAAATCATTGTTGGAGATGGTCGTGCCGATAGTCGATGACAGCGCCTCATCGACCGACTTCGCGCCGGTCCGCTGGAAATCACGCTGGGTGATAACCTCGGTCTGAACCGGTACTTCTTTGAGCAGATGCGGAGAGCGAGTTCCGGTAACGACAACATCATTGAGCACCCAGGGCATGGGTGTGAGTGTCAGATCATGCACCGTCTCGCCCGCGACGGTTACTGCAAGAGTGTCGCTTGGGTCATACGCCACATGGGTTGCGGCGAGATGATACGTGCCGTCGGCAAGTCCCGTGATCTGGTAGACCCCCTTCTTGTCGCTGGCTGTCATCTGGTTCGTTTCGACCACGCGAATGATGGCATCGGAGATCGGGTTGCCGGTCTCAATATCCTGCACGCGGCCGGTCAAAGTCCCGGCTGTTGCCATATTCGAGATGGTGAGGGAAGCGCATATCAGAATCAGAAGTCGTACGTATCGCATGTTCCAGTCTCGCTTAGTGAATATCTTCACAGGGCGAAACTTAGCGGATGTTGAAGTGGATTTGTCACCGGGATGTCATAAAATGGACAGAAAGGCTGTTTTTTGTGCCTGTTGCGGTCAGGATTTATCTGCTTGTCTCACCGAAAGATACCGGCAATAGAAGAGATAGTAGTGAGGATTTATCGGGAACGCTTACGCTGTTTGGCCGCGGCCCGGTCAAACGAAGCTGGGGTCAGCCGCTTAAGCGACTGATTCAATTGAGTGATATCCTGCGAACCGAGTGACTGCAATTTCTTCGCGAATCTCCCCGACTCGATCTCTTTGAGAACGGATGTCATCCGTTTTTTCACCGATGAGTCGATTAATCTTGGGCCGGTCAGAAGCGAACCATAGCGTGCCGCCACGGATATGCGCTCCCACATCCCCTGCATACCATACTTTTTGATGAGCGCGATTATCAGGTCGAGTTGATAGGCGACCTCGAGATAGGCATGCTCCGGCTTTAGTCCGGATTTGAGTAATGTCTCATACCCGGCACTAATAAGCATTGCCAGACCTCCGCAGAGGACAGCCTGTTCGCCGAACAGGTCACCGATTGACTCATCTTTAAAGCTGGTTTTGACGAGACGTGACCGCTTGAAGCCGCATCCCACTGCCAGCGCAAAGGCGGTCTGCCGAGCCTTGCCTGATCTGTTCTGTTGAACGGCCCAGAAGGCGGAGACAGTTCGTTCTCCGAGGAACAGTTCGCGAACCGCGGTCCCCGGCGCATGCGGCGCCACCATGATGACATCGCACGATTTGGGCGGCTTCACAAAGCCGAAATGAATCGAGGTTCCGTGCAGAAACCAGAGGGTGGAACCGCTTTTTAGAGCAGTCCGAATCTCTTTGTCAAACACTTGGCCGTGCAGATGGTCGGGGAAGGCGAAACAGACGATGTCGGCCTCGGCGACAACAGTCTGGATTGCGCCCACATTCTTGAATCCATCGCGTCTGGCTAGAGCGGTTGACCGTGAGCGCGGTCGGAGACCAACAGAAACATCCCAACCTGAATCACGCAGGTTGAGGGCGATCGCCCGTCCCTGCCCGCCGTAGCCGATAACCGCTATCCGCTTTTTGGCTTTATCTTTACGCGCCATTGGCGTAATATAGTCTAAGAACATTCGATTGCCAATTGATGTCATCATGGATCTGCTGCAGGAATCAATTCACCGTCTGGTCAAAGAGGCACTCGCCGAGGATATCGGCCGGGGCGACCTGACCTCGCTCGCCTGTCTGGAGCCTAACCCGATCAAAGCCCGGTTGGTGGCCAAGCAGGCTGGAGTATTGTCCGGCATGCTCCCGGCGCTACGCGTGTACGATGTTGTCGATTCCGCCAACCGCGTCACCGCGCATTTCCAGGATGGTGACCGATTTGAGAAGGGGGCGGTGATCTTTGAGGTCGATGGTTTCAACCAGACTGTTCTCGCCTCCGAACGGGTCGCCCTCAATTTTCTGGCACATTTGTCCGGCGTGGCCACGTTGACCGCAAAGTTCGTCGAAAAGACCGCCGGTACTCAGGCTCGTATTCTCGACACGCGGAAAACCACGCCCGGAATGCGCCATCTTGAAAAGATGGCGGTGCACCATGGCGGTGGGATGAACCACCGGATGGGACTGTATGATATGATCCTCATCAAGGATAATCATATCGCCAGTGCGGGATCTATACTCGGCGCGGTGCAACTTGCCCGCGAATATCTCCAGTCGCGCGAATTCAGGCTCCAGTTTCAGGCGGAGGCAAGCAAGATACTTATCGAAGTCGAGGTGACCAACGAATCGCAACTTCGAGAGGCAATCTCCGCTAAAGTTGACCGGCTGCTTCTGGATAACCAGACTGTCGATTCACTCAATCATATGGTTCAGCTTGCTCGTTCGCTGAATCCATCGATTAGTTTAGAGGCCTCCGGCAATGTCACTCTCGAGACAGTCGGACCTATCGCTCAAACCGGTGTCGACTTTATTTCGGTCGGCGCTATCACACATTCCGCGCCGGTGGTTGATTTCTCTCTGCAGGTAGACTAATGAGCCGTTTCCGCGATATCGTTAAGTCAGGAATCCTGGTGCACGAGATAGCCGACCACCTGCTGCATTATGTCCGGAGCAAAGAGTCAGTGCCGACTTCGCGCCTGCAAGCAAAGTTTAAGCTCGATTCCGAACAACTCGACGCTGTCCTGCAGGAGATACAGAGTTGGGGATACAAGCTCAAAGCTACCAGTAAACAGGTGACCTTTCTGCACGCGCCTGATCTGCTGACCGCGACCGAGATCGGGTATCGTCTCAAGACACGGCTCATCGGCAAGCATATCCACTCCTATCGCCTGGTGAAGTCAACCAACGACCTGGTCGCGCAGATGGCGGAGACCGGCGCTCCGGAAGGGCTGATCGTCACTGCTGAACAGCAGAGCCAGGGGAGAGGAAGACTTGGCCGCATCTGGTTCTCTCCCGAATCTACCGGCATTTACGTTTCGATACTTCTCCGTCCGCGCCTCAGGCCGGAGCAAGCACCGGGTCTATCTATTATGACTGCGGTCGCGTTGGCGGAAACGCTGGAACCGTACGCGCCCGGTGAGGTTGCCATCAAGTGGCCAAACGACATTCTACTCTCCGGTAAGAAGATGTGCGGCATCCTCACAGAGCTATCCGCCGAAAAAAACAAGATACATCATGTGGTGGTCGGAGTCGGGATCAATGTTAACCAGAAGGCGGCTGATTTTCCGCCGGATATCCGACGAATAGCGACCTCACTTCGGGTTTCGACCAAACATGTCGTCAACCGCGCTGAACTGTTGAAAGCCTTCCTCCGGAATTTTGAAGAAGAATATCTTGCCTATCAGAAGTACGGGCTTAAGAAGGCGCAACGCCGCCTCAGGAAATTTTCGAAGATGCTTGGCAAAACAGTGCGACTGCTTTCGGGCGACAATATTATTGAAGGTGTGGCGACCGATATCGACCCTTCAGGCGCGTTGATCTTGTATCATGGCGGCAAGCGGATGGTGATATCCGCCGGCGAGGTTTCGGTGGTAAAGCAGTAGCCAGCCGGTTGCCCTTTGGTTCGAAATCCCGTTATATTTGAATCATGCCTGAACTCCCCGAAGTTGAAACTGTTGTTCGCGGACTACGCGCGACTGTCGTTGGACGGACTATCCGCTCGATCGACACCCGCAACGCGCACACCAGCACGTTGCTGGTCGCCAAGTCACTCGCTCCCGGGATATTCTCCGAAGTTCTTTCAGGGAAACGAATCGAATCTGTCGCCCGCCGCGGGAAGAATATCCTAATCCAGCTTTCGGACGATCTGACCCTGTGGGGGCATCTCAAGATGACCGGGCACTTTTTCTGGATCCATCGCGATGCTCCGGTGACCAAACATGACCTGGTGGTCTTCGAGTTTGAACCGAATTCAGCCGCCGATTCGATGCAGCTTCGCTTCAATGATTTCCGGCGATTCGGCCGCCTGCGCGTTTTCCCAAACAATGAACTGTGGAAACAACCGGCATTGGCCAAGCTTGGCCCCGAGCCGCTGGAGATGTCCGGCCAGCAATTTGTGGAGATTGCGCATCGTCGTCCGCGGCAGATCAAGATGGCGCTAATGGACCAGAACTTTATCGCAGGAGTGGGGAATATCTACGCCGATGAGTCGCTCTACTTGAGCCGAATCCATCCGCGACGCCTGACCACGTCACTCTCGGCAGTAAAACTGAAAGAACTACATGGACATATCCAGTTCCTGTTGAAGAAGGCAATCCGATTGCGCGGGACTTCAGTTGATTCGTATTCGAACGTAAACGGGAAAGCAGGGACATTCCAGAAGTATCTGAAGGTCTATGGGAACGAGGGGGAATCATGCGAACGATGTGGAACAGCAATCAAGCGGATTCAGATCGGACAACGTTCGGCGCACTTCTGCCCGAAATGTCAGCGGCTACGCTGATTGTTCCATAGAGAGATTTAAATCCAGCCGTTTCCCCGATGCGGCATCAAAGAACAACAGATCCTCGCGTTTGAGCGAGAATGTCACATTACGCCCTACCTGCGGCTCAGTCGCGATCTTCGAGGCTGTCAGCAACAGCTCACCAAACTTGATGCGAGCAAAATACTGATCCCCCAGATACTCCACTGATTCCACCTGACCGGAGTATTCTTCATCCGACCAGACCTGTATTACTTCCGGACGAATTCCGAGAATTGCCTTGCCGGAGAGCTGACTGCCAACATTCAGATTGAATGGCCGGGTGTAGCCGTTCTCAATTTCGATATTCACCAAGTTGATTTTCGGTTGGCCGATGAATGAAGCCACAAAGGTTGTCGCCGGCTTGCGATATAGTTCTTCCGGCGTCCCCAGTTGGATCAGGTTCCCTTTATCCAGGAGCGCGATCCGGTCAGCCATAGTCAAGGCTTCTGTCTGGTCATGCGTGACATGGACCATCGCCTTCTTCAGCTGTTTCTGCAGGGCGACGATCTCCAGCCGCATCCGCGCGCGAAGGTCCGCATCCAGATTGGAGAGTGGTTCATCCAAAAGGAAAAGCGAAGGCTCCCGAATTATCGCCCGTCCAAGCGCCACACGCTGGCGCTGTCCGCCGGAGAGCTGACTCGGTTTGGCTTGCAGTCGATCCTCAAGACCAAGCATTGCCGCCACTTTGGCGACCTTCTCTTTGATCTCGTTCCTAGCAACCTTTGCGACGGTCAACGGGAAGGCGAGATTCTTGGCCACCGTCATATGCGGGTAGAGCGAGTAGTTTTGGAAAACGAGCGCCACATTTCTATCGCGTGGTCGAAGCTGATCCACGCGTCGCTCGCCGATATGTATCTCGCCTGAATCAACCTCTTCGAGTCCGGCGATCAAACGGAGAAGTGTCGATTTGCCGCATCCCGATGGACCGAGCACAACCAGCAGTTCGCCATCCGCGAGTTCAAGCGACACAGAGTCGAGAATCTTGTTTGATCCAAAAGATTTGGAAAGGTTGCTCACTCGCAGGCCGGCCATCAGGAGATCTCCTCCAGTGTGCCGCGCGAAATTCGATAGCGGCGGCCATGCTTGCGCAGCGGTTCCGGCGGTTCGACTGCCGTGGTCAGAAAGAGTTGGTTGTATCCGGAGAATGCGTCAATCAATCGATGTGCGCGATCCATGTCCAGTTCGGCGAAGATCTCGTCGAGCAGAAGTACCGGTGCCAGCTTCCGCTTCTCGCGAAGCATCTCATAGACGGCCAATTTCAGCGATACCGCGGCGGTCCGCCATTGCCCCTGCGAGCCGTGGGTTCTGGCCGGGTAGTCACCGATTGATATCGCCAGTTCATCCCGATGCGGTCCGACCATCGCCTGGCAGGTAGCGCGTTCCCGCACCGCCCCTTTTGCCAGGGCCGCGGCCAACCCTCCCTCGATTATCGCCAGATCAGTCATATCCGATGGTACACAAGTCTCATAACGAATATCAAGTTTTTCTCCGTTGGCGATCGACGCATAATGCCTCGACGTGACTTCACGCAGTAGGCCGATAAACTCCTGCCTGGTCCGGATTATCTTCGCTCCGTACTGGATGATCAGTTCGTCATAGGCCGAGCAATCCATCTGGATCTTCAGCGCGGCGTTTTTTTGCGCCAACACCCGGTGATAATCTTTGAGGATATCGAGATAGGCGCGGGAATATTGGCTGAGATAGATATCCAGGAAAGTTCTGCGGACCGATGGTCCTCCTGAGAGAATATCGGAATCCTCCGGACCGGATGACACCGCGCAGACCGTTTCGAATAGTTCAGCGATTCTAATAGGGATAGCGTCGCGTGTGATCTTCTTCCGCCCCCCTTTTTGGTAGGCGACCGCGATAGCGCGTATCCGGCCGTCCTGATTGATATCCCCTTCGATCCGGTAAACCTCTTCCCCCTGACGCACCAGAACAGCATCGGCCGCTGTCCGTTGGGAGCGGCCGAGACATAAGACAAAAAGGGCCTCCAGGAGATTGGTTTTGCCGGAGCCATTGGCACCGAAAAAAACATTCACCCCCGGCGAGAAGCGAACCTCGAGCGATTCGAAATTCCGGAAATTGGAAACAGCCGCGCGTTCGACGATCATCGTTGGCTCACCCGGCTGATTCTGTTACTCCACTGGACTGTCAAGCGCTACTACTCAGCCAGCCTGAGCGGCATCACCAGACAGAGGAAATCTTCCTTGCTCGTTTCCGGGCTGTAAACCAATCCCGCGGCGACCGGGGAGGAGAGCTCGAAGATCACCTCGCCACCATCGATACGGGAAAGAATATCCGTCACATACTGCGAGTTGTATCCGATATCAACCGCTTCACCGGTGTAATCGCAATCCAGAACCTCTTTCCCTTCGCCGCCGACATCCTGGTTGTTGGTCGCCAACGTGAGCGAACCCTTCTTAATAGAGAAGCGGACCTGGTGGGTCAGGGCGTTTGAGAGGATCGATACACGCCGTACCGCGCCAGCCAGATCATCCTTCGCCACGACCATCTTCTTGTCGTTGCTGGCCGGGATAACCTGCTCAAAGTTTGGATACGGACCCTCGATAAGTCGCGAGGTGAGAATAATATTATCCAGATTGAAGATGATACTGTTTTCACCAAAGATGATACCGATCTCTTTCTGGGTATCATCAACGAATTTTGGAATTAGATTCAGGACCTTGGGTGGAATGATCAGATCCTCGGTCATCGCTTTCAATTTGCTGTTGGTTACCGAAATGCGAGCCAGGCGGTGACCATCAGTCGCCACCATCTGGGTTCGATCTCCTTTGGTCTGCCAGAGCACGCCATTCAACGCCGGACGGGTTTCATCAGTCGAACAAGCGAATGTAGTCTTACGGATCATTCTGATGAAATCCGCCGATTCGATCCGAATCTCCTTTTTGGTGTTGATGGTCGGGAGTTTCGGAAAGTCTTCCGGCGAAACCGACGCGATCTTATAGGTCCCGTTTGGAATCTTCATCTCAACCCGGTTACCGACCGCCTCAAAGGTGATCTCCGCTTCCGGCAGTTCGCGGATAATCTCAAAGAGTATTCGGGCCGGCAACGCAACTGAGCCTTTTTTGGCGACATTACTTTCAACCGTCGCGGTAATAGAAATATCCAGGTCCGTGGCAGAGAGCTTCAGCTTATTCTCAAGCGCCTCAAACAGGATATTGGTCAGGATAGGCAGAGTCGATTTGGTCGGCACTACCTGGAGAATGGATTGTAGCGCGCCACTCAGACGCGATTTCGGCAATGAGAACTTCATGAAGCATTTCTCCCGTGTTCTTCACATATACTCTTATTAGTTACCTGAGATATATATGAAATACTGGTAATAAGTGATGTCAGATTGTGAATAGGCGAAAAAAACGGCGACGCAAAATCACTTTTGATCTTGTCATTGAACCGTTTATCTCGATCTCCCGGTTGCGGCATATTCCAACACTGGTTGTGTATAGACCAAGAGCAACTCATACGGTTATCCACAGCATTTACTGTTGTCCGGTTATCCAGAGTGCACTCACACATTTACTCACAACCACTGTTAATACAAAAGTGACGCTGAGATTTTGTCAATTCTTTCGCGGAACGCGCTATCCGCCGCGATACGCTGTGAGATCAAATCACACGCATGGATCACCGTGGAATGATCGCGTCCGCCAAACGCCGCGCCTATCATTTTCAGCGAGTTATCCGTCAAGGAACGGCAAAGGTACATCGCGATCTGCCGCGCCAGCGCGATCTTGGCGGTCTTCTTTTTGGCGGTCATCACCGCGATCTCAACCCCCATGTGACGCGCGGTCTCCTTCTGAATAGCCTCGATAGTCACTTCTTTCTTCTGCTTGTCCAGAAGATCCCCGAGGACTTTCTGGGCCATCTCCAGGTCGACCGGCACTTTCTTCATCGAAGAATAGGCCAGCACCCGAATCAGCGCGCCTTCCAGCTCGCGGACGTTGGATGTGATCTGGTCGGCGATATACGTGACCACGGTGTCCGGCATCGAAGTCCCTTCCGCTTCCAGCTTTTTCAGCAAGATGGCGGTACGGTTCTCAAGGTCGGGGGCCTGCAGATCGGTGACCAGTCCCATGGAGAAGCGAGACAGCAGCCGCTCTTCCAACCCTTTAATCTCCCGCGGCGGACGGTCAGATGTCAGGATGATCTGCTTTCCGCTGTGGTAGAGCGAGTTGAAGGTGTGGAAGAATTGCTCCTGCGTCGATTCCTTCCCGGTGAAGAACTGGATATCATCGATTATAAGCAGGTCGACATCGCGATACATCTTGGAGAAATCCGAGATCGTGCGATCGGAGATCGCCGCGATGAAATCAGAAGTGAATTTCTCGGAGGTGGCATACATCACCCGTCGTGTCGGGAACTGGTCGACAATGTAATTGCCGATTGCCTGAACGATATGGGTTTTGCCGAGTCCTGTGCCGCCGTAGATGAGAAGGGGATTGTAGCGGGCGGTGCCGGACTCTTCGGCTACCGCCTGCGCCGCCGCGCAGGCGAACTGGTTGAAATCGCCTACGACCAGGGTGTCGAAATTGTAGCGGCGATTCAGATTGTGGTGGGTGTTATTCGGCGCAGGAGGACGTGGCGCCGGGGTCGGAGATTCAAAGTTGATACTCACTTGATCTACCGCCTCCGGTTGCGCAGTGATAACATAGACGGGCTGATAGCGATGCCCGAGAACCTCCGTAAATGATTCCTCAATTATATCGCGAAAATGACTGTTGATCCAATCCGCGACAAATTGGTTCGGCACCGCGATCTTGAACTCGCCGTTGCCGTTCGGTTCCCCTCGTGTGTTGCGCAGCCAGATGTTAAAGGATTGTTCTTTGACCCGACGTGACATGTACTTGAGACAGTCGGTCCATTGCTGAGAATTCGAATTCATTTCGAGCAATCAGATTTCCTCCCTGGGTCAGTTGTTAACATAGGTGGCCGTTTGGAATCCTTTCAAACGCAGCCGGTTACTCTTTCAGGGCAGGCAGATACCCACCATTACCCACACAGTTGTCAACATGTCCGTGTTAATAATTATCGGAAAACCACACTGCCGTGAAACAGTTTAGCAGCGTGGTGGAGAAATGTCCACATCGTATTAACAGTATGTGAATCAATCAATTTCATCGTGGGGATAATAATCAGTCCCCCGGAAAGCCCGTCAAGCGGGCACTCACAAATAATTCACACAATTTTGAATCTCTTGTGAGATACAACTTTAGAAATAATGGATAGTGGAAAACAGATCGGCGCGCCACTGCGGCGCGCCGACTATTTACAATCCCGTGTGGATAACACGGATGATTCTCAAACGGTTATCGCTATTCCGTCTGTTCGATTGCCCGCGCGATCTCCTCGAACAGCTTTATCTGCGAGGCATCTCCGCTCAACGCGGCCGGTCGGCCAGAGTCGGCGCCTTCGCGAATCGAGATCTGTAACGGTATCTCACCAAGCAGATCAACACCCAAACGCTTGGCCAATTCTTTGCCGCCATTCTTTCCAAAGATATACTCGCGCTGACCATTCGTTTCGAAATAGGCCATATTCTCAATGACGCCGATCACGCGCAAGTGCGTGCGCTCCGCCAACTTCGCCACACGTCCGGCGACATGCGTGGCCGTCGCCTGCGGTGTAGTGACGACCAGCAATTCCGCGGCGGGGATCGCCTGCGCAATCGTCAAGGTAACATCACCGGTGCCGGGCGGAAGATCCAGGAAGAGATAATCCAGATCATCCCACACCACATCGGTCAGAAACTGATTGATTGCTTTGTGCAGCATCGGACCGCGCCAAATAACCGGATCATCCTCGTGGACGAAAAATCCCATCGAGACAACTTGCAGATTATCCCCTTTGCGGAGCGGGACGATCTTGTCGTCGATAATGGTCGGCTGGCCATGCACCCCGAGCATACGAGGGATAGAGAAGCCGTACACATCGGCATCCAGCAGTCCGACTTTCCTTCCCATCCGGGCCAGCGCCGCGGCGACATTGGTAGTGACGGTCGATTTGCCGACACCACCCTTGCCGGATGAGACCGCGATAAATCTTTTCGCGAAGTTGATAATGGTCGCGGGCTCGCGACCGGGAGCCTTGCCAAGACCGAGCTTCTCGCGCAAACGCGCGCGCTGCTCATCGGTCATGACATCAAATACGACCTTAACCGATGTTACCTCGGGGATGAGGCGTACGCCAGCTGTGACATCCTGGGTGATCTTATCCTTGAGCGGGCAGCCGGGGACCGTAAGCGTAATGCCAACCGTAACATCGCCGCCGTTGATCTCAACGAACTTGACCATATCAAGTTCGGTCAACGGCCGCTTGAGTTCCGGGTCCTCGATTCCGCTGAGAATGTGCAGAACGGTTTCTTTAGTGACCATCGCGTCCTCTCGTTTGCTGCTTGAACCGAATGTCCGAGAGTTTTGTTTCCCGGAACACTTTCTCGAGGGCGGACTGGGCTTTCCCATATGTGCACTGCAACTCGCAGTTGGGGAGATTGATGCATTCGTAGTTGCCAACCTGGCACTCGAACATCGTTAACTTCCCCTGCATCGCCTCGATGACATGCAGCAACGAGATTTCCCGTGGGGGGCGACTCAGTTTGACGCCGCCGCCATACCCTCGCACCGACAATAATAATCCCGCTCGACTCAATTCGGAAATGATCTGAGGAAGATATTTTGGCGGGATCGCCTGCCGATGTGCGATCTGGTTGGCGGTCGCGAGATCACTGGGGTTGTGAGCCAACTCCCACAGCGCGCGAATAGCATACTCAGTCTTTTTGGTAATCACGCCCCAAATATATACCCACAATTCCGGAAATACCAGAATTATGTAATATCAAGGATTACCAAACCGTAGTTGTTCTCTTTGCCCCACAAGAACTTCGACAATCTTTCCCCTGTTTTGATAATGGGCCGGCAAGTACATATCCGCCTTCTGGAATGTGGCACTGAATCGACAAGATGGGCAGAAGAAACCGGCGGTAGCTTGTCGCATGCCGCCGGTCGGTCAAGTGTGACTAAAAGATCGCAAGATGTGTCGGCACATACCGTTGGAAGTCGGTATATGACTTGTCCGACATGAAAACCGTTATCTCGCCGAGCCGGAATCCTGTCTTTATCAGCGATTGGTAAAGCGCGATATTGGAGGTCGGCACCCAAATAGAGATCGACTCCTTCTTCGGCGGTTTGGCCCGACGGATCAGCTCCGCGGCCACTTTGGTCATATATTCAGTGCTGATCGCGCCGACCGGCCCGATCCCCATCTTCTTGTAGAGCAGGCCATACGCGACCCGTTTCCCTTTATCGCGGAAAACGAACGGCTCGAACTGCTCGTTTGATGTCCAGAATTTCCACTCAACATCGCGGTCGTATCCGCGCACTTTCTTTTCCAGAGAGTTTATCCAGGCGATATCCGCTTTGCTCAGGTCACTCGATGCCTGCAATCCGGTCGGTTTTGGCATCTTGAATTTGCCCTGCTGGCCGCCGAGCCAGGCGAGTCCCTGAATCGGGACCATTCCGAATTGAGAATAGATCCCGACCGCCTGCATATTGTAAGAGAAGGTGCAGAGCGCGTGGGTCATGCCGGGTTTCTTGAAATAGACCTTCTCAAGCAGTTTCCGGCCGACTCCTTTGTCCTGAAGGTTCGGATCGATGAACAGGTAACCCAGATACCACTGTTTGCCGCGGACCAGCGCGTGTGTGTAGCCAACTATCTTGTTCCCTTTCCAGGCGCACCAGGCGCGGTGGCCGTCGGTGGAGAAGAGGTGTTTCTGTACCGGCGGGAGTTCCTGCAGGGGGAACTTGATCGGCTTCATTGAATGCTTTTTCCGCAGGTGGTTGAATGACTTCTCGACCATCTTGAAGGCGGGGAGAAGATCCTTCTCGCGGGCCCTTCGAATCTGCACCGATGCTTTCATGGTCACTCCTCTATGCTAATTGCGCTGATAGACGCGATACTCAGTAGTACGGTAGCTAAACCGCTTAAGTTCATGATACATGGCGACAAACTTGGGGTCATCAAGAAACGGACTCAACGGCGACCCAACACAAGCGACCAGATAGGCCGGCTGCGTATCACTCACCAGGTCAAGGTAGTGCGCGGTCCGGTTGTACTCGACCGCGATCGGTGAGACCAGACCATCGCGGTCAAGAATGATCCGCTTCGAATAGTATCCCATATAGCCGATATCTTCCACCGCGACAATCGCATCCGGTTCCGTCTGCGCGAAGAGATAGGTCCCTATCTCCTTGTGCACCCTCTCGGTCGTCTGCTGAATCTCTCTATAGTGATCAACTTGCGTGAATGACAATGCGATGAGTGCTAGCGCGGCGACCACCGCGCCACTTTCGCCGAGTCTGCCGGCGAGCGATGGCGCAATCCGGACCCGTTCACATATCGCGTTGATACCTGCGGCAACAAACAGCAGAAAAACCGGATATATCGGTGTGATATACCAATGAAAGAGATGTGTTTTGCTTAGGGAGAAAAAGAGGAAGATCCCAACTATCCAGACCAGTTCAAGTTTGCCGGCGTTTTGTGAGCGGTTCAGCTCCCATGTGCCGATCAGTAGCAGTGCCAGCATGATCCATCCGAACGGCGAATCAAGATAGAGCAGGTGAACCAGCGCTTCGGTTGGCGCCATTGTGCCGAACTGACTATACAATGCCATTTTGGCGGTGACTGAATGAGGGATGACCGACCCGAAATATTGCCAGGCGAACAGCAGCCAGGGGCCGAGGATCATCAGCGGCGTGAAGATCAGCCGTAACCAGGCGGTGCGATCCTGCCAGAGGTTGTACAGCAACAACATCGCGAGTAAACCGAGTCCCTCCGGCCGTGTGACCGAGGCGAGCGTCGCCATCCCGAGCGCGTATATCCCCAACTTGCGATGCTGGAAGTAGAACGCAGAGATAACCAACAGAGTAAAGAAAGCTGTCTCCATCCCGGATATCTCCGCCGGGATAGAACGCGGAAAACCGATATAGAGTGCGGCCGGGAGTATCGCCAGATGAGTGAACCGCAACGCCCGAGCGAACTTGTAGAGCACCAGCGCGGTCAGGCCGGACGCTACCAGCGATATCGCCAGCGCTCCCCAGACCAAGGGGATCCGCATCAGCGAAAAGATGGAAAGCAGCAGCGTGAAAAGCGGCGTGGTGGTCCCGAGAGCCCGTTCGCCCAAATTATAGACGAACCCGTTCCCGAGAGCGATCTGTTCAGCGTACCGAAAAGTGATGAAAGCGTCATCGGCTGTATAGCCGGTCAGGAAGTAAAACCCTAGTCGGGTCAGCAGCGCGGCGGCGAAGAGTCCAGTGCCGATGAGGCGAAGCCTGGACATACCGCCTATCCTACATCTTCCTGATATACCTCGAGGTCGAACTCGTTAGAGTGGTAATTGAACTTCGCGATAATGACGTTGGGTCGGCAGCAGACTGAGCAGTCCTGCACGAACTCCTGGTTATCACCCTCGAGCTGGTCGATCGTGATGTCGTTTTCCTCGCCACAGCAGGCGCAAAGAAAGAACTGTTCCATGGCGGAAAAATACGGCAACCGGTTCGGCGCTGTCAACGGGCAAAGCGCAGATGGTGTGAGAGAATTTTTCGGGATGTCGATTGCGCTTGACAACGGGGAGGGGATTGGTTGGTGGAAACGCAGGGGTCGTGATGCAGGTCGGGTTGAGCGGATTCACAAGAGAAAGCTTGGACTCAAAGATGTGCGCAGCGAAACCCGACGCAGTCTTCTACATCATTCAGCTTCTGAGACGAAAGATAACCACCACCAACTCGAAAGCCGCGACGAACGCAGGGACAAGTAGGTAGGGTCTGAAGTTGGCTAACCTGAAGGCCTCGCCAGAGAACAATTCACTGAGCCTTTTGCCACTCTGTTGCGAGCTATACCGCCTGCCGAACCATAAGCCAACCAAATCGGCCACGAACATTGTCCAGACCACCGATCCGTGAACCAGGCTGTTGTTGAAAAATTCGTGCAATGTCGGAGGTAGCCCACCGATGTCTGACCGGAACAAAACATACATTAGACACGATGCTACGGAGAATGCTCGATGCGTCTTGATTAGCGACGAGGTGTCTATGGTCGTGCTCTCGTTTTGCATGCTGGCATTCATTAAGCTATCAGTCCTTCATAGTTCAACAATCTGTCGGGTTTGAGGCTTCGGTCGGTGTTGATGCGTGAGTTCGGTTTTGTGAAGCCGCCTTCAACCCGACCTACAAGACTTCTCATGTGCGCGCTAGCCTGCAACGTCATTGCGAGGAGCATGCGAGCGTCGCGAGCAGTCGACGAAGCAACCCCTTCTAACCTACATACTCGGCACCCAGATGTTCTTCGCCTCGATCACCTCAACCTTGTACGACAACGAGAGCGCGTCGACCGTCTCAGTGAAAAAGAAGATCCCTTTGTAGTT
>JAYRFH010000043.1:0-3500 GCA_041908405.1 Candidatus Zixiibacteriota bacterium | reverse complement strand
GGATAATACTCCTACTCGCACCGCGTCGCCCAGCCGAAACACCTTGTTTTTTCTCCGCCCCACGATCCGATAGTTCTTTTCGTCGTACTGGTAATAGTCATCATCTACTGCCGACATCCGCACCAACCCCTCCACTCCCATGTTCTCTAAGCGCACGAAAAATCCATAGGTGGTCACACCGGAGATGACGCCGTTGTATTCTTCTCCCAGTCGGTTCGCCATGAAAGTCACTTGTTTGACTTTTATAGCCTGGCGCTCGGCCGCTTCGGCCTGACGTTCCGTCTCGGAGCAGTGACTCCCTACTTGGTCGATCAGTGGACTCAATTTCTTGGCGAAAGCCGGCGTAAACTGTCCCAAGCGATGTCGGCGCAGCAGACGGTGGACCATCAGATCCGGATATCTTCGTATAGGTGACGTAAAGTGCGTATAGTGAGAGAAGGCCAGGCCAAAATGTCCGATATTCTCGCGCTGATAGACTGCTTTCTTCATTGAGCGAAGGAGCAATTCATTGATGAATTCCTCTTCCGGCACATTCTTGACCGTGTCGAGAAACCTGGCGATCTGGATCGGCTTCATATTCGGCGAGACCGGGAATTTGTATCCAAGTCGGGTCACCAACTGCGAAAACGCTTCCAGCTTCTCAAGATCAGGTTTGTCGTGAACGCGATAGAGGAATGGCCGCGCCGCCCGCATCATCTCGAGCGCCACCGCGCGATTCGCCGCCAGCATGAACTCTTCGACCAGACGGTGAGATTCAAGGCGCACACGATGCCCCAGCTCGAGTACCTCCCCCTTCTTGTTCATCACGATCTTTGCTTCCGGCAGGTCAAAATCCAATGAACCCTCGGCAAAGCGACGCTTGGTCAGCAACTGCGCCAACTCCCGCGCGATCAAGAGATTCTCCGTCACCTTATCCAACCTACTGTCGGCCTGGCCAGTGTCGAAAAACGCCTGTACTTCTTCGTAGGTCAGTTTCGCGCGAGACTTGATGACCGTGTCATGTATCGTCCAGGAGAGCATCTTCCCTTTATGATCAAACTGTATGATCGCCGAATGAGCCAGACGACGTTTGTTTGCCCTGAGCGAACAGGTATCGGCGGAGAGCGCCTCAGGCAACATCGGGATCACCATACCGGGGAGATATACCGAGTTTCCGCGACGAACCGCTTCCAGGTCAAGCTCCGAGCCTTCCTGCACAAAATGAGCGACATCGGCAATATGCACGCCCAGCTTGTACCCAAGCTCATTCCGTTCAACCGAGACAGCATCATCATGATCTTTCGCGTCTTCCGGGTCGATCGTGTATACCAGCTCTTTAGAGAGATCGAGTCGTTCACTGGTGTCAACATCGTCGAGCGCGGCGGCGGCTCGTTCTGCCTCGGCGAGCACTTGCTCGGGGAATTCGGTCGGAAGACCGAATCCACGGATCACGGTCATCATATCGACACCCGGCTCACCGGGGAAACCGATACGCTCGATAAGTTTTCCTTCGGGATTCTGGTACGGATTATCCCATGCGACCAACTGCGCGACGACTTTCTCGCCGTCTTCGGCATCCAGCGTGGCATCAGGAGGGATATAGATATCGCGATGTATCCGCGGATTATCCGGCTGAACATATAGCATCGTTTTGGTGCGGTGGAACACGCCGACGATATTTCGCGGAGCGCGCTCGATCACCTTGATAACGGACGCAGACTCTCGACCATTAAAATGTCCGGTCAACCGAACCATTACCTTGTCACCATCGAGCGCAGTTCCCAGGGCATGCGGAGGGATGAGCAGGTCAATATCACGACCTTCTTGTATCAAGTAACCAGTTCCGCCGCGTGTGATCTGGACTGACCCGACCGCCACATTCAATTCTTCGGGGAGACCTATACGACTCCGCTTGAGCATCACCAATTGGCCAGTCTCCAGTAGCCCTTTGACCGTCTTGCGAAACTTGGCGTACTCATCCTGTGGAATATCTAGCGCGCGGGCCAGCTCCTTCATCTTCATGGGGCGGTCCGCTTTGGAGGCAATGAATTTGAGAATCGATTTGGAGTCCATGGATAGTGGAAATGTACGCGGTCACACGCGACCTGTCAAGTTCCACGAAAACCCCTGCCAAAATGACAGGAATAGCCCTCGGAAACGCTGTTATCTGTTTGATTGGAAACGAATTAGGGGCGTATGAGTCGAATTGTCCGGTCGCACACATCCGTCAGTAATGACCGGTCATGCGAGATTATCATCTGTCCAACTGCGGCCTCTTTGAGTGCTCGAGTCAGTTGCATGAACTTCCCTACCCCCCTGGGGTCCAGACCACAGGTTGGTTCATCAAAAATTATGAAGGGAGGATGCATCGACAATATCGATGCGAACGCCAGCCGTCGTTTCTCACCCATCGACAATGAAAACGGATCACGTTCAAGAAATTCGTTCGGCTCCAATCCAACAAGCTGTAGCCAATTCGAGCCGGATTCTCGTGTCATGGTCTGTCCGAAATTGCGTGGCCCAAACGCGACTTCTTCAAAACAGGTCGGGAGAAAAAACTGACGTTCAGGTTGTTGAAATGCCGCGGCGACCCATCCCGGTCGAGGTGCAAGACCGAGCAGATAATTCTCGGAATCAAAATAAAGCAGTTCCCCCTTGGTCGGTTTGTGAAGTCCCGCGAGGAGCAGGCCGAGTGTCGTTTTGCCCGAGCCGGAATCACCGGCCACACCGATCACTTCTCCTCGGCTCCAGACAAACGACAGATCATCAATAACCAGCTGATCCTCGGAATAAGAGAAAGACAGTTCCTTGGCCTCGATTGAATGCAACACATCGGCATTCGTACACAACTCAATAGCCTGTGAATCCTCATGTTCAGACTCACTGTCATTGTTGACGATCCCGGCGCTATTGCAGAAGGCGCGGGCTACGAAAATCTTTGACGGCTGGTGATCCGCTTCGAGCCTACCGTCCACAAAGACCAACATCCGGGGATAGCTCTTCGCTACATCGGGATACTGCGTGATCCGTATTTCTATGAGATCCGGCTGTTCTTCGTGCAATCGCTTTAGCTCAGACTCGAGAAGCTGCATGCCCGAAGAATCCAAGAATGAATCCGGCTCATCCAGTATCAAAATGCGTGGATTGGCGATCATCACCGACGCCAGCGCAACGCGCTGTTTCTCGCCGCCGGAAAGTTCATGCGTCAGTCGCGTGCGCAAATGTTCGATACCGAACCGCTGAAGCGTCTCGGTCACGCGCACTTCCATCTCGGCCATGGGCGTCGCCAGATTCTCCAGCGCAAACGCGATCTCATTCTCAACCACCGATGAAACCATCTGGTTGTCCGGATTCTGAAATAGGATGCCGATGCGCGAGACTGGCGGAAGAGACTCAGGCAAGTCAATACGCATCTCCCCTCGGGTCGGTTTTATTAGTCCGGCGATGATCCGTGCGAGGGTGGTCTTTCCGGAGCCGTTCGCCCCCATGACGACTACGCGTTCACCGGCATTAATAGACAG
>JAYRFH010000042.1:0-5113 GCA_041908405.1 Candidatus Zixiibacteriota bacterium | reverse complement strand
TTTCCTTTGCGCGCGACCATATGGGAGGCGCATCCGGAAAGGGCGAACAGTAGGATCGTCAGGAGAAGGAGGTTCCGACGCATACGGCTATCCTCACTTTACCTTTCCCAGGAAATCGCCGGCCGCAGAACGGCAGACTTTCGAGGTCATTTCGCCAAGAGTGTGGGTTTCTCCAAACGAGAAAATGGGGAACTTGGGACCACCGCGCTTGGTCGTTTCGTAGGTCCAGGCAACTTTGCCTGACTGGCAATCGATAAACCGGATGTTGACAGAGATCAGGGGGAACTCTTCAGTTCCGATCCGGACCATGCCATATTCCCGAACGGCGCCGACAAAAAGTCCCTGCACCTGGGCATCACGGCCAATCGTCATCCCTTCCTCGATCGTCATCTGCTCAGGGAGGTTAGTCCGTTCATCTTTGACGGTTGTTTTGAAGGCCTTGAGGACATCTCCCATGTTGGCGATGTCGACCTCGCCACCGATGAGCAATTCGGTCACAAAGCTGGCGGTGACCTTTTCCGAGGCGTTGCGATCTGCGGAAAGATTGGAGAAGGGGAGTACGCCGACCTTTTCATAGAAGCCGAAATCAGCTTCCTGATTGACGTACATTCTCGGCCCTCCGCAGGAGAACGCGACCAGGATGGTCGGAAGCATGAGGAGAATCAGGTAGAGCCGTTTCATATGCTGCTGGTCCTTCTATAGTTGAACATTAACAATAACCTGAACTGAACGGTCGATCACTTTTTGTCCCTGTCGTGTCGGAGTCTCGGTATAAATGTATGCCGTCGTGAGCGTGGTCCGAGGGGAGAGATTCATCTGGATCTGACCGTTGATCGTGTATGGAGCCAGTGAAATTTTCTGCGCTGTTCCGGAGAGGGGGATTGACGTCGCTTCCTGTTCCTGACGGTTCGCCGAGGCGCTCAGCGTAAAAGCGCGCCGGAAGGAATAACTGGCGTAGCCGATCCAGGTCCCGGACGTGATCTTCTCGGACGCGTTGATGGTCGTATAGAGGTAGTTGACGTTCACGGTCATGTTCGACTGCGGAGTGAAGCTTCCGCCGAAATTCATATTCTGCGAATAGCTATGTCCGATCTCAAAATCAGCGCCTTGATAGAGGGCAGTCATATTGATACGACCCTCGAGTGTGCGAGTGAAGTAGACGCGGGAGTTCATCGAAACGTTCATTTGATAGCGTTGTTCGGGCAACGATGGTTCGGAATTGTGCACCACTGAGGCATCAAAGAGCGTGCGAACGAATCCATACGGCTCAAAACTGAGGGAGGCGTAGTATGTGTCCATTGTGTACTTCTCGTTATCGGACGGAATCGCCTGTGGAGCCTGCTGTATCCAGATGCGAGAGACGGTCATGCGCGTGTCGATCCCCCGCCGGATCGCCCGGGTAAGGGTGGTCGCCAGGGAGAGATTCTCGTTGATATCCGTGATCTCACGATCGCGATTGAACTGGTATGATTTGGTAAGGTCGAAGGAGAGATAACCCAGGGGGCGGTAGCTTACCTGCCCGGCATACGACTGGTTCTGTGATTCGAACTTGCTGCTGTGGAGTCTGCTTTCACCGAATCGCCCGCTATAGGAGACTGAGGCGATGAGATGTCGCCATTCTTGAGAAGAGAGCATCGCCGTGGCGGAATGATTGGTCGTACGGGTGATCGCCTGGAGCTGGTCGACCTCGCGTGTATTTCTCGTATTGTAGTAGGTGTAATTGCTGCTGAAGAATCCCAGTTTGCCCAATTGCCGGCTGGTGCTGGCGGTGCCGGTATAACTGCGCTGTGTGTTAACAAAAGGAAACGCCTGGCGGCTTTCCTGGCGGAGATTAGAGTAGTTGATTCGAGCGGAAACAACTTCCCACGAGTATCCAGTCTCGACCAAAAAGTTGCGCGTCTCGCCATCGATCCGTCCGGACCGTTCTTTGTCATGTGATTCGTTGCGGTTGTAGACGAAGGCAAGCGTCGGCATCTTGGGGTACGACAGCGCCAGGGTATTGCGCCAGTCGCGATGAATGATATCGGCCTGCACCAATCCGGTGCCGGTCTGGGTGACGGCGCGCTGCGTGTACGGCGAGTAGCTACTGGAAATGAAGTAGCCGTAGGAGCGCAGTTCCGCGGAATAGGTAGGACGGAATTCGCGAGTGTCGGAAAAGCTCATTTCGCGGCGGCTTAGATAGGCGGATATCCGGAGGCGATTCTTGTACCAGAGGACATCTTCATAATTAAGGAAGATCGTCTCGGCGTTCAGGTCATCCGCGGTATTCACATTCTGGATCACCTGATCGTATTCTTCGGTGCCGGGCCGTTGTACGAGGACTATCCGATCGCCGAGTTGTTCTATGTGTTGCCATGACCAGTTGCCGGTTCCATAGATCCGGCCTGCCTGAAGCGAGGACGCCATCAGCGCGATCAGCGAACAGATGAGCAGAAGCCGGGACATTAGCGCCGCCCTCCGCGAATCTTGCCGGCGGCTGGCGGTTGAAGCAAGTTTTCGGAGCCTTCGCCGTCGGATGGATTGTGCACATTACGCCCGGAAGGAGAGGAGTAATCTTTTCCGTGGCAATCATAACAATGAACCGTCCCGCTGAACGCATGTGCCGCAACTTCGGAAGGAAGTTGCTCCAAGGTCATTCCTTCGACCTGACCGCCGCCTTGTCCGTCAGACGATTGGTGACAGCCAAAACAGAAACGTCGGACCTGCGTATTATCGTTCTGAATATCGGTCAGGCCATACCAGCCGGGACGTTCATCACTCAGTAGGAAGCCATTCGGACCGCCGTTGGCGTAACCCTGTGAGCCGTGCGGATTGTGGCAATCGTAACAGGGGAGACGGGCGCCGGACGGTACGTAGCCGGATCCGGATGAGATACCATGGCCGCTTCGTTCGCCGGGGTTGATCGAGCGATCGTAATAGTCGGAGATATATTTGGCACCTTCGCTCATGCCGAGCGGGCCATTCAGGTCATGACAGGAAAGACAGAGCTCAAAATTGTCCGCCCGAGTTCCGATTTGCGATCCGGCAACTCCGCTATACGTGGTATCGAGCATATCGCGAGATGAACTGCCGCCGTGGACGTCGTGGCAATTGTCACAGGAGCCATTGCCGAAGGCATCGCGGATCGGCATGTCACCATCGGCATAGTGTGGGGAATATGTGCTATTCTGCCAGACCACGCGGCCGGGCCAGCGAACCAGATTGTTGACTCCCGGGAGGCGGATGCCGGCGGAGTTATGCTCGAAGTAGCCGGGGTCGGTTGAGCCGAGCGGAAGGCGATTAGATTCGGTCGCCGGGTAGCCTGAAGTCCCACCGGCCGGCTGATCGGCATGACAGCCGCCGACCGACTGGCTCATGCAAAGCTCGTTCGAGTTTTCCTGGAAGAGGCCGAAAGGCAGCGCCGAGCCACCGCCATGATTCGTATGGCACTGGATACAGCTCCCTTTGGGCGACTCGCTGATGCGTTGCACGCCATTCAGGAGCGAACCGTGCGGCGATTCGCGGAAGTCGCCTGATGCAATAACCCAGACGGTCGCAATCAGCAAGAAGGCAACGACTGTCACTGCCATAGCTGCAATTCCGGAGAGAGGTCTGGTGTGCTTCCTATTCATTCTTCCGCTCATTTGTTGTGACACTGCTGGCAACCGGCTATGTATCCGGTGCCGCCCTCGATATATGGCCAGAGCATTCCTTGCTTATTGTCAGATCCATGTCCTTTGTGACAACTGATACATCCGACTCGATTGGTTGCCTGCGGGATCTTGGCGGTAATGAACGAATTTGCCTGTGGCGCCAGATAGGGCAGACGCGCAATGCCGTCACCAGTCCCGATGGTGAAACCTTCGTCGGCTCCGGCGACCCAATGGGCGGGGTCAGCATGCGGTTCAAAAGAATTCTCATTCAGAGCAACATTGCTTGGATGTCCATTGAAATGCGCGGGCAAGATGCCCGTTGCGTTGTTGGCCAGCATGTCGTGGCAGGCGATACACCAGCGATCCATTTGTTCGGAAAGGTAAGCAGTGTTGTCGCGTTCGTAGGCCAGGGCGGTTGCGCCGGATGTAGGCGGATCGCTTGGCTTCTGCAAGGTCACAACATCGATATCTTCGAACACGGAAATATCCGCGCCGGTACCGGCCGGATCATGCGCAAGATTCCGGTAGTTGTTGTTTCCGTGGACGGCGTGGCAAGAGGCACAATTCAATTCCATAGTCTGAGACATTCCCTGCAGCGGCATGGTGGCAGGGATACCAATCGCATGGCCGGTTTCGTTGTCGAATCCCATGATCCCGAAATGTCCCGCGCCGCTTTGTTGAGAAGGGGTGCCGTTGTACATCTGTATTGGAGTGACGACATCGGGAGCGGTCTGATCGGCGCCATCATGACAGGAGAGGCAGAGCTCGTTGACCGAGTTCTTCTTCAGCATATAGCTGAAGGCAGTGCCGGGAGTTTCCATCTGGTTGCTGGCATGTTGCAGGTGACAGTCGCCGCATTTGAGCGACCCGGCAATATGCCACTGTCCCGCCGCCGCCATGACTGGCAGGAGAAGTATCGAGACGCCAATGATAATCTGTCGATACAACATCTTTCGGACCTTCTATTACAAAAGACTCCAGATGGAGACTGTCCCACGTTCATCCAAAACGACGAGCCGGTTGTCGACGGTTACGGCCGCTGCTTTCGGCAATAAACCCGGAGGGGAGAAAGGGAATTCAGAGACCTGACTTCCGGTCTGGTCATAGAGTCGCCAGAGGCGATTGGAAGTGTCAGCCACCCAGATGATCTCTTGCCGGGTGATCGCGACAGCCGAGGCTTCCCAGGTGCGCTGACGGTCAGGGGCGTTCCAATCGGCACTGACGAGAAGTGAACCGGTTGGAGCAAATATCTGGAGAGGGAAGTCTCCGCGATCGGAAACAACCAGTCGACCAGAGAGATCACGTTTCAGGTCCGATGGTTCCCAGACTTTGCCGCGCGAGCCATGGCCATGGCCGATCAGGATCTTTTTGACACTCCAATCAGTGTCGAACAAAACGATTTGTCCGAGTTCCGGGTCGATCGCCATATATCCGGATTCAGCTGCGATCAAATGTGAGATGCTGCGAAGTTGGCTCGGCTT
>JAYRFH010000041.1:0-10970 GCA_041908405.1 Candidatus Zixiibacteriota bacterium | reverse complement strand
GCTGTCATCTATCGAACGCGTCACCGGTATCTCCTGGCGTATCAGGTCCCCCATCCGTTCGCACTCGATATGCTGGATCGCCGTGGTCATGCGCGAACTGAGTCGATAGGTCGTCTCGGCGTTCCGCATCTCAAACGCCGGCACGACAAACTGCTGCGTCCCCTGACGCTCCGCATTCGCTTTTATCACCCAGAACGGAAAGTACGTGCTCGCCTTGTCGATCTTCCCCCGATTGACCAGCAGTTCCCGGTTCAACTCCGCGCATGAATCAAGGAACTCGATCCGTCCGCAATTGTGGCACGCGTAGACCAGCGACCGTCCGAACGGAAGATCGACACCGCAATTCGTGCATCGGTGAAACTCCACTCCCAAAGACCCAAACGTGATGGATTGTTTGTCGGAAGGCTCGCTCGGACTTTCGGCAAGAGTCTCAGTGCCTGCCACTCGGCCGGTGACGGCATCGAGCACGATCCGCTCTGTCCCCCGCGAGGTATAGCGGTCGGCAAGATAATACGGGAAATAGATGATCGACGCTTTTGGGTGGAACAGGATGGTCGAGTTGTTTTTGTTGTCCGCACGGTCAAACCGGGCAAGGCCAGCGGTCGCTTTCACCGCTCTATCCACCGCGTTCTCAAACGACTCATTGACCGCCAGACAACGGGCGCCCTGATCGATCTTCGCTTTCACGAAAGGGATCAGCCCAAGATATTCAGCCCTGACGCCTAGTGAATACGGGATCGATTCTGCGACATCTGTTGCCGGTGCCGACGACGAATAGGCCGCGAGGTTGATGGTCGTCAGTTCCTTCTCCTCGACCGAGCCATCATCGTACTCATCATCCTCTCGCCGTGACACCTCGTACACCGATGTCCGCACCTTCAGCGTCACCGCGTCAATCTTCCAGTAGGGATAGTAAATGAGTGACAACGGCGCGTTACTGCCTGGCAAGGAGATGTCATACTCGCGACAATATCGATCCAGCAGGAAGCGGATCTCCTGCGGTGATTTCTTCGGTTTGGTGAAATAGGCGGGCGGAAGTTCCGGCATGCTGATCCGGAGCACCGATCCACAATGCGTACACTGGAGAAGGCGGAAGTCCTTTTCCAGAGCAAGGTCGGCGCCACATCCGGGACAGCCGACCTCGATCGTAAATCCGTTACTGCCCGTTCGGCGTGGACTGACCATCGACCGGCTTTCCACAATTGGCGCAGAAATTCGCGCCGACCAGTAACTCCGATGAACAGAACTTACAGGACAATTTGCTGTGCAGCTTGGTGCCGCAATTCGGGCAGAAGCTCGAATCCGACGGTACTTCGCGCTTGCACGAGGTGCAGGTCAGATAGACCTCGGTCCGTTCGGCACCCATCGACTTTTGGAAGATACCCGGGGTCATCAATCCAACTCCGGCTCCCATCATCATGCCGGCGCCAGCCGAAGCCGCGCCTCCCTGCGTGCCAAGACCCTTGGCGATCTCATACTTCATGAACTTGTCAAGATCTCCGACCGCTCCCATACCGGAACGCTGGTCGATCATCTTGGCGACCTCATCCGGCGGCGTGATGGTCGAGATATAGAAATCGACTAACGCCAGACCGTATTTCTCGAATTCCACTTTGATTATCTTCTCAAACTCTTTCGCCAATTCACTGTATTGCGCCGGCAGGTCGAGAATCGTTTTCAGTCGTTCGCCCAGCAGATCATTCAACCGCGCGATAATGACATCCCGCAGATAGTCATTGATATCCTCGGTCGTATACTTCGCCTGACGGCCCACCAGCGAATTGAGGAAGAGCGACGGCTTCTCAACGCGGAAAGTATAGGTCCCATGTCCGCGAAGACGAACCAGACCGAGCTGGTTGTCCCGGAAGGTCACAGGGTCGCGGGTCCCCCACTTCAGATTGGTGAAAACCTTCAGGTTGACAAAGTAAACTTCCGCGCGGAACGGCGAATTAAACCCGAATGGAAACGCCAGAAGGCGGGTCAGGATCGGGAGGTTCATCGACGTCAATGTATGACGCCCCGTCGAGAACATATCAGCGGCGTGGCCATCCTTGAAAAAGATCGCCTGTTGGCTGTCGCGGACGATCAACTGCGCGCCAAGTTTGAAATCCGCGGAACCTTCCTGCGGCAACCGGTAGATCATCTCATCACCGGATTGGTCCATCCATTCAATGATTTCGATAAGCAGAGACATGGTATCTCCTGTGCTGTTTTCTTAATCAGTTACCTTGATTGTCGGTTGATATTCAGGATTGTGAAGCGGATTGCCTGACCGATTATTGCACAGTCAGGCCACCACCGAACTTACATCCGCTTAGCGGATTAGCCGGAGGACTTTCCCCTTCAATCCGGACGAAAAAAGCCCCCGGCAGGATGCCGGGGGCTCAACTGCTTGTCATAGACGGCCGATCTAATCCGCGGCGATATCTGAATCGTTCGAAGTTGGACATTTGAACCGGAAGACACCGGCCATCGACAACGCCAACGGCGGCGGTGTTGGCGTCGCTATCGTCATTTCGCCGAATCCACCCTTGAGTACTCCGACCGATTGACCGGTAAGGTCGAATATCTCTCCCTCGAAAACTCCATACCGTGTCCCGCAGACCGGACACATCGCGTAGTCCGTATACATCCAGGTCCCCTGAACATTTCCGGTGACGACACCGTTGGCATCCATCCAGACACCGGCAAACAGATTCTGCGCGTCCCCGGTCCAGAAATTCCCCTGCAGTCGCCCAACTTCGCTGACAGTACCAGTGTTCGTTCCGACAGACCGCCAGACTGCCTCAAACGCGCCATTCATATGTGTTGAATCGGCGCGGACCCATTGCCCGCTTATCTGTCCCCGCGGACAGTGTATCGGTTTCAGCTTTCGGCCATAGATCGCGAGGCCGGAGAGATTCCCTGTCGGATAAAACGCCTGGAAATGAGCAAGCTGATCGACCGCGAATTCGACACTCACAGGCGCGCTGCGGAAATAGAACGACGGCGCCTGGATATAGAATATTCCCCGTTTCATCGCGATAAATGTCACCAGCCCGTCAATATCATTCGTCGTCAACGATCGCCACGCGATCGTCATCGGGTCAGCGGTTGGTATCAGCGAATCCTGCCCATTGTCGAAAGAGATAACGGAGATTACCCCCATATCTCCCACGCCATTGACATTCATCGATCCGCTCCAATCGACCGTAGTGCTGTTCTGCGGCGGCGTGCTTGCCGTTGAGAATGATCCCCACACCGTTGTCACCGCGTACACATCATAGCTTGTGTCCGCCAGATAATGTTCAAGCCCGAGACGTACGGCGTCGGCCATATCGAGTTCCAGCGCGCCTTCATCGGTCGCGCCATACAGCGCTACCATTTGATCGGCTTTTTCAGGTAGGTCGGCGGTTGGAGAGGAAGCGTCGGATGACGGTGCCGTGACAGTGGAATCACTGCATCCGATCAGCACAGCGAGGATCAGCCCGGTCAGCAGAAGTGTGAGTTTAGCCATTGCTATTCTCCCAGTAGCGGATTAAAGAGGATTCAGGTCAATTGACTCTTTGTAGTAAATACGTCTCAGGCGAGAATTCATGCAAAGATTTTTCAAGTTCCCCGAGCAGGGAACTGAGGAGAGTCGCCAAATTGTTATGGCGCAATCGGGTCAATTGGTGGCCAACGGCGTCAGTTCACCGTCACGGAACATCTCTTTCTTCTGTTCGAGACCAGTGTCGGAATACGTTATCCAGACACCGTGCTTTTTGCCATCCACATATTCCCCCTCGGATTGCCGCATCCCCGTCGTGTGCCATGATACGAATGGGCCGTTCAGTCTCCCATTCTCATAATGTATCTCTTCGCGCTTCTTCCCATTTGAATGCCAGCTCACCCACTTGCCGACCTTCAGTCCGTCGTCGAACTTCCCTTCCTCGGCCAGTTTCCCATTCGGATGCCAGCGCTTGAAGTCGCCATCCTCCGCGCCGTTCCGGTACGACCACTTCTGCGCGGGACGTCCGTTCTCGTGCCATGTGGACCACTTGCCTACCGGTTGATCTTTCCTGTAGGAACCTTCCGTCTCGACATGGCCATTCGGGAAATAACTTGTGTAGATACCATCGCGGAGACCCTTGAGGTAGTTCACGGACTCCTTCATATGACCATCCGGATACCATGCGATCCACGGGCCGGATTTCTTTCCGCGAAGATACTCCCCGCGCGCCTGCCGCGCCCCGGTCTCGTAAAACTGCTCATACTGACCATTTTTGACATACTGCCCGCTGGAGTCACGAACCTCGGACCACCGCTCCTGAAGTTTGTGCGAAGGATAATACTCGTGGCGTGTTTTGATCGTGCCACTGCAGGCGAGCACTAGTATGCATGCCAGAGCGGCTACGGCCAGACTAAGCGGGATTCGCATGTTCATTCCTGGACAGACCTCCGGTTCGATGGTCTCTCTAGTATCGGAAAAAGTGGGGAAACGGTTTATAGGCCGCTGGAATCAGTTGACGTTTGGTTACTTAGCGCGGCCGACGAAAAGCGGAAAAAGCCCGAAAATCAGTCCTTGCTTTCGAGCCACTTAATCGCGTCAAACCGCGCCGTGAACAGTTTGAGATTCAGGTTGGTCGGACGGACCTCGTGTAGCATGATATACAGTTTCGCGTTGGACAAAGTCACGCCGCCATTCGAAACCAATGCCCACTTGGTCGGCCCCATCTCGCGGGCCATCTCATGGACATGCATCCGGAACCGATCGATATCTTTCATTCCCCAGTCATAGACTGCGGAAGTCATATCGATGATCGAGTTCATCCCCTTCTGATAATTGGCATCGGCCCGTATTTTGGCGATCAGGTCAATATCTTCATCGACCGTGACTGGCCCGGATTTCTCGATGACGATCAGGTTCCGCGACTTGTCGAAGTAGTATGAGAACTTCATATCTCCTCGCCCGGTTGAGGTGACAGCGCGACGCCGGCATTTGGCGTACTGCCACGGCCGTTATCGCAAGATTGGCATTGTCGAATTCGGATAGAATGTCTGGTCTCGTTTTGTCGCCCCCGCGCCATTACCCAGACTGCACGCTTATGTAATTACGGCTTACCGGGAGTCCAAGTCAAGAATGAATAGAAGATGAAGATGCATCACCTTGCTCCTCTGGAGACAACAACAGGGCTTTTGCCTCAGGTCGGGAAAGAACCCAGAATGCATAGATGCTGCAGATGGTTCCAACGGGGAGAAACATGAATCCCGGGACACTAGTGATGAGCGCTAGAGTACGACCCCAGGCTTTCTTCTTGAAGAGACCGTAAGCGGAAAGTAGTCCCAGGAAGCTAATCAGCAGAGAAGTTGAAAGCATGAACCAGCCATTTGGCACAAGAAGAAAAGAGAGGCCAAAGATAGTACCGAACAAGTAGGAAAGGAGAAAAGCTACAGATAGTAGTTCGATATGTGAGGCTGGATTTTTCATTGGTGACTACTGCAAACGAAAGGATACTTGTAACGAGATATCACTTAACTGGCGGAGAGACTGGGATTCGAACCCAGGATAGGGGTGACCTATACACGCTTTCCAGGCGTGCGCCTTCAACCACTCGGCCATCTCTCCGTGCCAAAACAAAAATCGGGCGTTTGGAACGCTCCAATTTACACGCCAATTCCAAAAAGGCAACACGAATCCCACCCCCATCAAAACTAATTAACCGCTTGTCGGCCTTATTATTCCCCCGGTTGCTCCCAAGCCGTCCCCTACTCCGTCTCTTCCCCCGCTGTCTCGAAATAGAGGAACCGGTCGAGCATCTTCACAAACTCCGACCACCCCGCCTCTTTCTGCTTCCGCCGGATCCGGTCCATCGCCCCCATCTTGCTGTCGATCTCGTCACAATAGTAGAGCACCAAAGATTCCGGCATCATCGGCACCACCGGCGACCCGTAATCTCGCTCCCCTTGGTGTGAAAGGATCATGTGCCGAAGTTTGATAAGCAATTTTTCTGGAAATCCCTCGATCGTCGCTGCTCGTTGCGCGATCCAGGCATCGCAAATACAGATATGATCTATCAGGCGGCCTTCGTCGGTGAAATCGATCTTCATATCCGCCGAATATGACCGGATCTTGCCGGCATCGTGAAATATCCCCCCAAATATCAGATAATCTTTATTGAGGAAATCATACCCCGCCGCCACGCGAAGCGCCAGCTCGCCGACATTGGCCGAATGCTCCGATAACCCGCCCACATACGCGTGATGCCAGAGCTTCCCCGCCGCCGCTTTCAAATAGTCGTCGACAAACTGTTTGTCGTTGAGGAATGAGTCGACCAACTGGCGCACATAGCTGTTCTGGATCTTGTCCGCCAGCGCCATGATCCGCGCGAGTCGTTGTTCGTTGCTCTGGCTCGAGTGCGGAAGAATATCCTCTAATTGGTACTCGTCATCCTTGGCCAGACGGATACGATTGACCTGAAGTTGCAGCTTGTTATTGTACTCCCCGACCAGTCCCCCGACCTTGACTACCATCCCCTCGGTCAGATCGGTTTGGCTAAAATAGTCCGGCTCCCAGATAACCCCCATTATCCGCCCGGTATTGTCCCCCAGCTCAAGTTGAACATAGACCCCTTTGCGGTACTCTTTGACATCCTTTTTCCGGACGACGAAATAGCCGATAATCTGGTCTTTGACGACGTAGTCGCGAATCTTCTTTGTATCCATCTGGCTCACCCCTGTAGGCTGGATATTTGCCGGTCAACCGCTAACATACAGTCGCCCGAACCGGTTGCCAACAACTTCGCACGGCCGGGAATATAAAAGTTGTCTACCGGGTATAACTGGTATATTTTCCAGAGCCTTATGAAGATCCTGCAGCGCTACATACTGAAAGAGCACATCGCGCCCTTTTTCTTCGCGCTGTTCATTATCACCTTTCTCTTGATCATCGAGTATGTCCCCAAGATCGTCGACCAGGTAATTGACAAGGATCTCTCCATCTGGGTGGTGCTCGAATTAATTGGGCTCAATCTCGCCTGGATGCTCGCGCTCTCTGTTCCCATGTCTGTGCTTGTAGCCACACTCATGGCATTTGGGCGCCTCACCGCGGATTTCGAAGTCACCGCCATCAAATCCTCAGGCATTAACCTGCTGCAACTCCTGATACCGTTATTGATCGCCGCGTCTATCCTGACCGGCGTGATGATCTGGTTTAACGATGCTGTCCTCCCCGACCTTAATAAACGTGCTCGCATGCTCTGGGGAGACATCTCCGCCATGCGGCCGACTTTGGTCTTTCGCTCGGGCGTCTTTGTGACCGAAATACCCGGCTATCTCGTGCAACTTGATCATATCGACCACGCGACCTCGCGTGTCGAAGGGGTCCGCATCACCGAAACCAAAAATCCGACCAAGCCAAGACTGATCATCGCGGAATATGGCTACCTGAAATCGATGGATAACGGCAAAAACCTCCAGTTCACCCTCTACAATGGAGAACTGCACTCTATGGATCTGGAGAACCCTGCCAATTATCGCAAAGTCGATTTTGAGAATCAGGTGATTAATATTGGCGGCACCGGGTCGGAACTCGTCCGCACGGAGTCTGAGTATCGAACCGATCGCGAAATGCCTATCGATACCATGAAACAGCAGGTCATCAGCAATCTTAAACAGATGGAGCCGTTGCGCGCCAGTTCGTACAACAGTCTTAAGGAGAAGTTCTCTTTCCTCTTCTCGGATACCTTTGCGCCTCCCACCAAGGCGCTGATGACCGACTCAACCGCCCGAACATCCCTGCAGTCGGATATTCTGGTATTGGTGAAATCGCTCGAGCGAAATATTCAGCAATTGGAGAGCCGGCAGAAAGCGGTCGCCAAGTTCCAGATAGAGATATACAAGAAATATTCCATCCCTTCCGCTTCGCTCGCCTTCGTCTTAATTGGCGCGCCGCTCGCTATCATGGCGCGCAAGGGCGGGATGGGGGTCGCCATCAGCATTTCGATCCTGCTGTTTATTGTCTACTGGGCATTTTTGATTGGCGGCGAGGATCTGGCCGATCGCGGCATTCTCTCCCCCTTCGTCGCCATGTGGGGGGCCAATATCCTTCTAGGCACCATCGGTATCTATCTCATCTATATCGTCGTGACTGAAAAGCCGGTCTTCGGTTTCTTCCGGCAGGTGCATCGCGGATGATCAAGAAGCTCGACCTCTATCTCCTGCGGCATTACTTGGTGGCGCTGCTGGTTGTCACCGTAGCGATCGGCCTGACGATCATAGTCGTCAACATGGTCGAGCAGTTGCGCGACTTCGTCGACCATCAGATTCCGCTACTGACCATTCTCCAATACTATCTTTTCTTTGGCGGATGGGTGCTCAAGTCGTTCCTCCCGATGTTTGTACTTCTCGCCGCGCTTTTCTCCGTCTCGATCCTCGCTCGACGTCGCGAGATCCTCGCCATGAAAGCGGCCGGTATCTCTCTCTACCGCGTTATTGCGCCGTACCTCATCGCGACCGCCATCCTCGCCGCGGCACACTTCTATTACAGCGAATATCTTTTCCCTCCGCTCAACCAGCGTCGCGTGGAAATGAAAGAGTTCACCATAGAGTCCCGCTCCAAGGCGGCGCTCGCCAAAGTGCGGAATGTCTATCGCCAGATCAGCCCCGGTAAGTTTTACACCATCACATCGTTTGACACCGACCGTGGCGATGGCCGCGATTTCAAGTTCTACTCCACTCAGAACCACCGCCTGGTGCAGATCGTCACCGCCGAAAAAGTCCGCTTCGAGGATCATCGATGGCTCCTCACCTCCGGCCAGGTGCGCGATTTTGACTCCACCGCCAAAGAGACCTTCAGCGTGTTCGACACCCTGACGTTCACTCTCATCAAAGATAAACCCGGTGATTTCCAGAGCCGATTGGTCAAGCCCGAAGACATGGGGCTCGATGAATTGAAAGATTACATCGAACTGCAAAAACGAACCGGCGGTCCGTATCTCAGAGAATCGATCGACCTACAGATCAAATACGCGTTCCCGCTCACTTCGGTTATTATCATCCTGATCTGCGTTCCGTTCGCGGCCAATCCACAGCGGTCCGGCATCGCAGTTTCGTTTTCCGTGGGGGCGGGCATATCACTACTCTATTTCGTGCTATTCAAGATACTGCAGTCCGCGGGTTACAATGAAAAGGTTCCCGAGCTCGTCGCGGTCTGGGGAATCAATGCGGTTTTCCTGCTGATCGGACTGATCGTCTTGATCGGAGCGCGCAAATAATGCCGCACGATGGACTTGAACAGAATCGACGGATGTGGAACGAACTGGTAGATATTCACGTCGCCCACCCGTCCTACCGCGTAAAAGAGTTCCTTGATGGCGCCTCCACCCTTAAACAACTCGAACAGCGTGAACTTGGCGATGTCTCCGGCAAAACCCTCCTCCACCTGATGTGCCAGTTCGGCCTCGACACGCTCTCCTGGGCGCGCAAAGGGGCGATCGTCACTGGTGTCGATATCGCCGATCAGTCCATCCTCCGCGCGAACGAACTGAAATCCAGGGCGGGGCTCGACTCCGCGCGATTCATTCGATCCGATATTCTGGAGTTATCGACACAGTTGAACGAGCAGTTTGATATCGTCCACCAATCCTACGGCACACTCTGTTGGCTGGGGGATATATCAAGTTGGGCGAAAGTGATCGCCCGATTCCTGAAGCCGGGCGGGCAATTTCTCCTCATCGACGACCACCCTGCGTCGCTCGGCATGTATGAAACCTCCCTCCATTACTTTTCGACTGAGTCGGAAACGCATGCAGACCTCCCCGATTACGCCGACCGCGACTACCGGCGACAGAATCCAAGCACCGAATGGCAGCATACACTGGCCGAAGTCGTCAACTCACTCATCGCCGCGGGGCTGACCATCACCAAACTCGGCGAATACGACTACTCCTACTACCAGGTCACTGAACAGTGGCGCCAGGTCGAAGATCGCTGGTATCCGCCCGATGGTCCCTACAAGTTCCCGCTCATGTTGATGGTCCGCGCCACCCGCTGACAGCATCAGTGCGCGCGAAGTACCGCCATCTTCGCGTGAAACGCCGACTCGATCAGCGAGACCGCGCTCTCCAGACTCATCAGGCCGGTATTGATCACCAGATCGTAATGCATCGGATCATCGATATCATGGTGATACACCGATTTGATGAACTCGCGGCGCTCCTTGTCGGACTTGTCGATCATCTCCTTCGCGTCGCGCGGCGCCATCTGCTTGTAGCGGCAGATATTCTCGATCCGTGTCGCGTACGGGCAGACCACCCGCACGTGCATCCCTTTGCGCGGCCCGAGGATGTAATTCCCTCCCCGCCCCATCAGAATCACTCCGCCCAACTCGGCCAGCGACATCACGACCTTATGCAGATACTCATTGTAGTCCGACCGATCGACCAGTTGACCGGTCATGGCCGCTTCGAATGCGCTGTGCAGATGTCCGCGTGTCCGTTCATCGAGCGCCTCAAGCAATCGCTTGTAATACCCTGACTCTTTGGCGATCGCGTCGATCACCTCCCGATGCAATCTCTGGAAGCCTAGTCGTTCCGCTAACTCTGTGGCGAGATACGAGCCGCGTGAGCCGGTTTGACGGCTGATCGTGATAATGCGGTACGGTTCCGCGTGCGGCGGATGAGTCTCCTCAGATGTCCGCCGACGCTCCAACTCCCACTTGAGGAGTTGTCGATTGATAATGGCATCAATCGAGGTCATACGAATCACCTCCACCACAATATACGGACAAATCGTGGAGTCGCTACTATATTTTTTGTCTGATGGAGAGTGTCAGGAGGTTCTTCCCCGCTTCCCCTGGGAGAGGGTGCCCCCGTGCAGGCCGGGACGGGTGAGGGACTCTAATACAGCCGTCCGCCCAACTCCGCCTCCTCAATCGGGCTGACCAGCACCAAACCTCCCCCCGGACGCGGTACCCCCAGCATCAGGACCTCAGAGATAAACCCGCCGATATT
>JAYRFH010000040.1:0-2397 GCA_041908405.1 Candidatus Zixiibacteriota bacterium | reverse complement strand
TGAGAAGTTCCTGACCGAAAAGGATCTGGTGAACGGTCTCTGCCCGGATCATAAACGCGCGCCGGAAAAACTGCGGGAGAAGAATTATTTCTTCCGACTCTCCGCCTACGTCCAGAAGATCAAATCGATGATCGAAACGGGAGAGCTGCAGATTCTTCCGGAAGAACGTCGCAATGAAGTACTTGGCTTGATCGGGCAGGATGTGCCGGATTTCTCGGTCTCACGCGAACGGGTGAAGTGGGGAATACCGTTGTCGTTCGACCGAACCCAGGTGGCGTATGTCTGGGTGGACGCGCTGTCTAATTATATCACCGGGATTGGATATGGGGATGACCCGAAGTCGTTCAATCTCTGGTGGGACGAAGGGGAAGTCGTTCACCTGATCGGGAAAGATATCCTCAAGTTTCATACCTTGTACTGGCCGGCCATGTTGATGGCGGCAGGTTTGAAATTGCCGAACACGATCTACATCCATGGGTTCTTTACGGTCGATGGCGAGAAGATGTCCAAAACACTCGGGAATATCATCGACCCGAACGACATGGTCGCGCAGTTCGGGCCGGATGGAACGCGGTATCTTTTGCTGACGCAGTATCCGTTTGGAATTGATGGCGATGTTCAGGCGAAGCGGTTTGTGACGCAATACAATTCAGATCTGGCGAACGACCTCGGGAATCTGGTCTCGCGCGTCACGAAGATGATCATGGCGGATTTCGGCGGGAAATTGCCGGAGCCGTATCGCAATATCGAGGGATTGGAGCAGTTGATGCTGTTGTCCGAGCAGTTACCGGACGCGGCGTATTCGCATATCAAGCATTTCCGGTTGAGCAACGCGATCGCCGACGCTCTCAATCTGGTGCGTGCGGCGAACAAGTTCTTTAATGACGCCGCGCCGTGGCAGTTGCGCAAAGCGGGCGAAATTGACAAGCAGGGTGGCGTGCTCTACGCCTGCTGTGAAGTCCTGCGCATTGTCTCGATCATTCTTTATCCGGTGATGCCGCGCAAGATGAAGGAAATTCGCGAGGTGCTCGGGCTGGATGATTCCTCGCTGACCCTGCGAAAGGCGCGCGAGTTCTTCGACCTGGTGCCGGGGACGAAGATCAGTATCGACCAGCCGGTTTTCCCGCGTATTGAGGGGACATTCACGCCATCAGCGGTGAAAGAAAAGCCGGAAGTGAAAAAGCCGGATGTCGCGCCGAACGATGACAGCTTGCTGGATATCGCTGATTTCCAGAAGGCGGATCTCCGCGTCGCGCAGGTGCTTTTTGCCGAACGGGTCGAAGGAGCGAACAAGCTGTTGAAGCTGCAGATCGATATCGGCACGGAACAGCGGCAGATCATCGCGGGGATCGCGGAGCATTATTCCCCCGAGCAGATGATCGGAACGTATATCATCGTGGTGACCAATCTCAAGCCGGCAGTGATCCGGGGAGTGGAATCGCGCGGGATGTTGCTGGCGGCAAAGGCAGGCAAACATCTGGTGCTGGTTCGTCCGGACGGGGTAGCGTCGCCCGGCGCCAAAGTAGGCTGATGATAGACTCACACTGTCATCTCGATTCACGCGTCTACAATAACGAAGTTGAACCACTCCTGACGCAGGCAAAAGCGGCGGGAGTAGATGCTGTTGTGACGATCGGCGCGGATATGGAATCCTCCGAGAATGTCGTTAAACTCGCCGCGGCGCACGCGATGGTGTATGGCACAGTGGGGATACATCCGCATGATGCGACGACCTGCACGCCACAGGCATTGGCACGACTGAAAGAGCTGGCGAAGCGGGAAAAGATACAGGCGATAGGGGAGATCGGATTGGATTATTATCGCGATATGTCGCCGCGCCCGGTGCAGAAGCGGGCGTTTGGCGAACAGCTCGACCTGGCGGTGGAACTTCAGATGCCGGTGGTGATTCATACGCGGGAGGCATTCGAGGATACGCTCGAGATAATCAAGCCATACGCGAAGAAACTCCCGGGGGGCGTCTTTCACTGTTTTCCCGGCAATGCGGATGACGCGGCGAGAGTGTTTGATCTCGGCTTTGTCGTGTCGGTTGGCGGCGTGATAACATTCCCGAAGGCGGGAATGGCGGAGATGGCGAAGCAGGTGCCGTTGGACAAGATAATCTTGGAAACGGACGCGCCGTACCTTACGCCGGTGCCGCACCGCGGGAAAACAAATATGCCGGCGTATGTGTCGTATGTCGCGGAGACGCTCGCCACTCTGCGCGGGATAACCAAAGCGGAAGTGGTCCGGGTGACCGACCGGACCTGTCGCAAACTCTACCGGATGGTGGAGACATTTGGCGGATGATATGGCGGAGTACCATGCCAAGAAGCGGCTCGGCCAGCATTTCCTGACATCGGAGAAGATCGTCAGCCGGATGGTCGATCTGATAGGGCC
>JAYRFH010000039.1:0-3033 GCA_041908405.1 Candidatus Zixiibacteriota bacterium | reverse complement strand
CCCACACCGATGTGAGTTCTGCGCAGGGTCGATCCTTATATCGGATAGGTACAAGCAAAAACCCGTTGGCCGAGTTTTGGCTGAGATCGACACTATTCTGAAGCTCTGGAAGAACCCGTTTCTCGAGTTCGCCGATGACAATTCTATGGTAAATCGCGCCTATTGGCGCGAACTTACCTCCGACTTGAAAGACAAGAACCTGCGCTGGTTCACGGAAACAGATATCTCCGTTGCCGATGACCCGGAACTGCTCGCGTTGATGCGTCAAAGCGGCTGTCAGCAGGTGCTTATCGGTTTAGAGAGTCCGGACGCTGCAGGACTTTCCGGCATGGAACTCAACAGCAACTGGAAGCAGAAGCGGTATCACCAGTATCGCGAAGCGATCAGGACCATCCAAAACCACGGCATCACGGTAAATGGATGTTTCATCATTGGACTGGATAATCACACGGCGGAGATCTTCGACCAGGTATTTGATTTTGTGCGAGATTCTGGCCTCTACGAGGTACAGGTCACTATTCTGACTCCGTTCCCTGGAACGCCCTTGTACGACCGACTCGCTGCGGAAAAACGGCTTCTTGAACCGACGAACTGGAAGAAATGCACGCTCTTCGATGTGAATTACATTCCCAAGCAGATGACTGTCGAGCAACTCGCGGCAGGGTTCCGCCGACTGGTGACCAAATTGTACAGTGAAGAGTTTACGAAATTCCGCCGCGACAATTTCAAACAGTCATTACGTCAGCAGAAACTGGAAAAAGGGACTCACCTATGAACAAGCTCAAACAGATTACGGCGACATTCTATATCGCGTCAGTTTATGATGGCGTGTTGGGATTAGCTTTCTTGTTCGCGGCTCCGTCGATCTTTAGGTGGACAGACGTAACTCCACCAAACCACTTCGGCTACGTCCAATTTCCGGGTGCGCTTCTGGTGGTCTTTGCGCTGATGTTCTGCACAATCGCGCAGAAGCCATTGGAGAATCGCAATCTGATTCCGTACGGCATTCTGCTCAAACTGTCTTATAGTGGCTTGGTCTTCTATTATTGGGCGGCCGAGGGAATTCCCGATTTTTGGAAACCGTGGGCGATCGCTGATGCGGTTTTCATGGTTGCTTTCATCTGGGCCTATCGTGCACTACGGCCTGCCAAGTGAGCCAACGATTGTCAGTACTTGTATTTCGGCTCCCACTCGTTGATCCCCTTCGGCAACAGATCCATCAGGTGCCAGACCGAGCAGTACAGATCGCCGGGACCGAAATAATCAAAGCAGGTGCGCACGATCGAACCATCGCTGTTCCGTTTGAAGGTCGACACGCCCGGATACGGCGAACCCTTTTCATTGGCGAATCCAAGATCCGGGAAGAAACTGGTGCCGTGCGATGAGTAGATCGAAAATGTCCAGCCACGACCCAAAGAGAACTCCTTGACCTTCTCCGCGGAATCCGGTGTCACTACCGCGAACGGCACCCGGTTCGCCAGATGCTGCCAGACACCATTGAAGCCATCCGCCCAGAGTGTGCAATAGGCGCATCCCCGCCCCATATTGTGAATGACCATCAGTTCGTCTTTACCGGCGAACAGGTCTGAGAGCATCACTGGTTTGCCGTGAGGACTAGTGAGAACGTAATCTTTCACGTGGAGCGGCGGTTGCGCGCGACGGACCGCGAGCAGTTTCTCCCGCGCCGCCTGAAACTGTTCCTCGGCAGCTTTTAATTCACCCTTTTCATCACCGATGATCATGCGAACCTCCTGCGGTCTCCCAATCCCCGATGTCGTGCACTATTAAAGACTCAATAAGTATACGATTGAAGACCCGATATAGGGCTTGAAAAATGACGAAACGCCGAAAAATGAAGCGGAGCGTGCATTCAGCCCGCGCGGGATAGTTACTGACCGGGCGGCGGTGTGTCTACCTGAACCTGTTCGCCGCCGGAGCCTTGCGGCTCTGGAGTCGGTGCCTCGGCCTGCTGCTCCGACTGGGCAGGTTGCGAAACCTGCTGGCTGGACATCACCCTCTGTCGAAGCTGCGTCACTTGAGCGTTCAAACGCTCCAGTTCCTGACGGGCGCGTTGCGCGAAATCTTTGTCGTTGGACGCATACAGCACCGAGCGCGAAACATTGATCACCGCGGGCTTACGAAATTCGTCGCTCCCCATCACCGCCGCTTCCTCGAGCGATCCACCCTGCGCCCCGACACCGGGGATCAGGAACGGCATGTCGCCGGAGACCGCGCGTATCTCTTTTAATTGATCCGGATGGGTCGCGCCGACGACCAGACCGCAATTCTGTTCTTTGTTCCAGTAGAGCACTTTTTCGGCGACATGGATATAGAGCGGTTTGTGGTCGATCTCCAGCAACTGAAAATCGCGCGAACCGGAATTCGAGGTGAGACAGAGGATAAACACGCCTTTGTCCTTGAATTCAAGGAACGGACGGAGTGAATCATACCCCATGTACGGATTAAGCGTCACCCAGTCGGCGCGATAACGGTCGAACATCGCCTCCGCGTAATACTGCGCGGTATTGCCGATGTCGCCACGTTTGCCATCCATGATGACCGGGATATCTTCGGGGATCCGGTCGCGGATGACTTTGAGGAGCGAGAGGCCGTCCGGCCCGAGCGACTCGTAGAACGCCATATTAGGTTTGTAGGCGCAGACCAGATCGGCGGTGGCGTCGATTATACGATGCGCGAAATCAAACAGCCCCTTGGCGGAGCCGGAGTATTCCGATGGCATCTTTTTGGGGTCAAGATCGAGCCCCAAACAGATCATGGAGCGATTCTTCTGCTGTATCTTCTGAAGGTTGCGAACGGCTGACATTACCACCTCTGCACTTTGCCGACCAGGTCGTCGACCGTGGCCAGTTTTTTCCGCTTCATATATTCTTTCAGTCCGGCGGCGATCTTGACCGGGGCGTCGGGCTCAACGAAGAGCTGGGTTCCGATCTGCACCGCGGTCGCGCCGAACAACATGAATTCAACGACATCCTGCCAGTTGGCGATACCACCGATCCCGATGATCGGTAGTTT
>JAYRFH010000038.1:0-25322 GCA_041908405.1 Candidatus Zixiibacteriota bacterium | reverse complement strand
TTTCCGTTGAATTCACCGGAGTTGACCATAGGACCATACTCGGTGAAGGCGTTAGCCAACGTACTGGTGTCTAATGCGGTATCTGCGTCTGGGTGAATTACTACTTTAATCGGAATATCGTACTTCTTAGCGAAAGCGAAGTCTCGCTCATCGTGTGCGGGGACCGCCATCACGGCACCAGTTCCGTACCCGGCCAGCACATAATCCGCGACCCATAGCTGCACCCGCTCGCCATTAAACGGATTGATAGCGTATTTCCCGGTGAACACGCCATCCTTCTCAAGGGTCGCCGCCGCCCGCTCAATATCCGTCCGCCCCGCCGCCAACTTCTGATACTCTTTGACCTTCTGGGCATACTCCGGCGCCAGATCCAGCTTCCGCAGAACCTCGGCTTCCGGCGAGATTGCCATGAACGTCACACCGTAAATCGTATCCGGCCGGGTGGTGAATATCGCCAGCCTCTCCCCCGACCCCTCTATCTGGAAATCAACTTCCAATCCATATGACCGCCCGATCCACTCCTTCTGCATTGTCCGGACATTTTCCGGCCAGCCAGGGAGACTGTCAAGGGAGTCTATCAGGCGATCGGCGTAGTCGGTTATCCGGAAGTACCACCCCATCTGGTCTTTCTTTTCGACCAGAGTCCCGCACCGTTCGCAACGCCCTTCTTTGACCTGCTCGTTAGCCAGTACCGTTTTGTCCTCTGGGCACCAATTGACAAACCCGCGTTTCCGATACGCCTTGCCATACTTGAATAGCTGGATGAATATCCACTGTGTCCATTTGTAGTAATCTGGAGCACACGTGACCACTTCACGCGACCAGTCAAACGCGATTCCTACCTTTTGAAGGGTCGAACGCGACACGCCAATATTCTTGAGCGTCCATTCCGACGGATGAATATTCCGCTGAATCGCCGCACGTTCTGCCGGAAGTCCGAACGCGTCCCAGCCGAATGGGTAGATCACATCTTTTCCCAGCATCATCTGGCGGCGCGCCACGGCATCACCAATGATGTAATTCCGGAAATGACCCATGTGGATATCACCCGATGGATAGGCGAACATCACCAGCATATAGAACTTGTTCTTGGGATCCGGGGAATCGCTCGCGCGAAAGAGCTGGTCGCGCTCCCACCGCTCCTGCCATTTCTTCTCAATAGCGGCGAAATCATATCTTTGTCCGGGCTTGATCGGCGTATCCATGGAAATTCCTTCAGTTACCTAAAGCTCGTATGGTAGTAAGAACGGCTCAGTATCGCAAGAGTTTAGTCCAACCGCCGCAAGCGGTTGAGTATGACGGTCCCGCCCGACAACTGATTCGTTATCCGCGACTTGAGTTTCTCTATTTGGTACGGAACTCCCTCGCCCAGCTTATGGCTGATGGTCAACCTGGTGTCATACCCGTATATTGGAATCCGTCCTTGCGCCAGTTCCGGGTCATCCTGCGCTGGGAAACACATGCTGAACCCGGCGGTATACCCCGCCCAATCCGCCGCCTCCAGAACCCGCTGATCAAACCTTCCGAATGGATAACTGATACTGCGAATCTCCTGCGCCGCCAGTTCTGCAAGCAATTCTCTCGACTGCCTCAGTTCCATCTTCAGTGTTCGGTCAGATAATGCCGTCAACGCTTGATGCGAGTGCCCGTGCGATCCGAACCTGACCCCCATATTCGCCAGTTCCCGTATCTCTCGCCGCTCAAGGTGCGGGCATCGACTAAACCAATGGCTGTAATCCCAGCTATTGCTTTTGCCTATCCACCCTGTCGGAACAAATACTAACGGGCGAAATTGGTATTTCTCCATCAATGGCGGCAGCACGCGGGTCAGATGCTGGTAACCATCATCGATAGTGATTATGATCTCTTCTTTCCGCGATGCCAGCCACTGTAATAATCCAGCCAACCGACGCGGCGAGAAATTGGTCGCCCCAAATGAAAACGACGCCTGCAGCTTGTGAAACACGAGTACTGCCGGCGCCGGATCTTTCACGACCGCATTATGCTTTCGGTCAGAAGGCGCCATCCAATGCCCCTTTGGCCACCGGTCCCAGCACCGCGACCTGCACCCGCGACAGATCGAACAATTGATTCGCCAAACTCTGCAACTTGGATGCTGACACTGCTTCGATATCGGTCACCATCTCAGTCAACGGCTGGTAACTGCCGATAAGCAATTCCTGACGTGCCAGACGGTTCATTCGGCTGTTCGTCGACTCCTGGCTCAGGATCAAATGCCCCTTCATCTGGGACTTCAACTTGCTTAGGTCAGAACTCCCCAGCCGCTTCTTCCGCATAGTCTTGAGCTCGGTCAGGATCAACTCAACGCCCTTGCTCAAATGCTTTTTATCCGTCCCGAGGTAGACTCCGAATATCCCGGTGTCGCGATAGAAGTCATTGAACGAATAGACCGAATACGCCAGTCCGCGATCCTCACGGATCTTCTGGAACAACACGGAAGACATCCCGCCGCCCAAATACGAACTCAGCGCCAGCAAAGTCATCCGTTCTTCCGACTCATATGGCAGCGCCGCGAAGCCTAGGCAGACGTGCGTTTGCTTCTGACTATTCGGTTCGATATTAATGCGACGTTCTGTCGGCTCGTTCGCCCGGCTTGCCGGAGCCGAAGCTCCCGCTTCAAACCGGAAGTACTTCTTGACCATTTTCACTAGTTGATCATGATTGACCGACCCCGAGGCCGCGATCACTATCGACTCCGCGCGGTAGTTCTTTTTGACGAACTCCACCACGCGCGGTCTCGTCACCGCCTTGATATTCGCCTGCGTCCCCATGATCGGTTGACCCAACGGATGTTTTCCCCAGAAAGTCTGCGAGAACAGATCATGGATCTTGTCCGATGGGTTATCCAGCGCCTCTTTTATCTCCTCGCAGACAACCTGCTTTTCGCGGTTGACGTGCGTGGTTGTCAGCGTGGCATTGCACGTCAGATCGGCCAGCACATCCACGGCTATCGGCAGGTGCTCATCCAGGACACGGGCGTAGTAGCAGGTCTGCTCGCGGGACGTAAATCCATTGAGCGAACCACCCAGCGTCTCCAATGCCGCGGCCAGTTCCCGGGCCGAACGCTTGTGCGAGCCCTTGAACAGCATATGCTCCACAAAATGAGAAAGCCCATTTTCCGCGGGAGTCTCATGCCGTGAACCGACATCCACCCAGACGCCGATTGCTATTGAACGCACCGATGGCAGCGTCTCCGTAACTATCCGGAGCCCATTTCTGAGCTCCGTCTTGCGATACACGCTGCCATCTGTGACAAAATGCTTCGATGATATCATAAACGGCGCTCTCGCCTACGCGTCCTGCTTCTGCAGCAACAACGCCTTGCGAGAGAGACGGATCTTACCGTCACCGTCGACATTGATCACCTTCACATCCATCCGGTCACCTACCTTGCAGATGTCCTCGACGCGACGTACGCGATTTACATCCAACTCGGAGATGTGCACCAGACCGTCGGTCCCCGGCAGGATCTCGACAAACGCGCCGAACTCCGCGATCCGTCGCACCAGACCATTGTAGGTCCGGCCGATCTCCGGCTCCTCGACGATCTCCTGGACGCGGGCCAGCGCTCTGCGGCCGGCCTCACCGTCAACCGAGGCGATCAATACCGTACCGTCATCGCTGATATCGATCTTCGCGCCGGTCTCTTCGATGATCGCGCGGATCACCTTGCCACCGGGGCCAATCACCTCGCCGATCTTCGACGGGTTGATCTTCAGTATCAGGATCCGTGGTGCGTACTCAGACAACTGGTCACGATTCTTCGAAATCGTCCGGTTCATGTTATCCAGGATGCTCAACCGCGCGACCCGGGCGCGATCCAGCGCCGTCCGCATCGTCTCAACATCCAGACCCGTGATCTTGATATCCATCTGGATCGAGGTGACACCATCTTTCGAACCGGCCACCTTGAAATCCATATCGCCGAAATGATCCTCGTCGCCGAGAATATCGGTCAGCACGACCGTCTTCCCGTTCTCCTGGATCAACCCCATCGCGATACCCGCGATCGCCGTCTTGATCGGCACACCGGCATCCATGAACGCCAACGACGCGCCGCAAACCGACGCCATCGACGATGAACCGTTTGACTCCAATACGTCCGAAACCACTCGCACCGTGTACGGGAAGTGAACCTCTGACGGGATCACTGGAATTAGCGCGCGCTCGGCCAGGTTGCCATGGCCGATCTCACGACGGCTCGTGCCGCGGATCATCTTGGTCTCACCGGTCGAGAACGGCGGGAAATTGTAATGCAGCATATAGCTCTTGGTCGACTCGCCTTCGAGTTCGTCCAGACGCTGCTCGTCCATCTTCGTTCCCAATGTCACCGCGACCAGGGCCTGCGTCTGTCCACGCGTGAACAGCGCGGAACCGTGCGCTCGCGGAAGCACGCCGACTTCGCACGTGATCTGACGGATATCATCCGGGCCACGTCCATCGATGCGCCTCCCGGTATTAAGGATCATGGAGCGCATGGAATGCGAATCCAACTCTTCCAGAACGTTATTGATCGCGTTCTTTTTGTCCGGGAACTCCGCTTTCAACGTCTCCAGGATCTCTTTCTTGAGAGCCCGTTTGGAGTCGCGACGTGCGTCCTTATCGGCTATCCGATTGAACTCATCATACTTGTTCCCGGCGAGCTCTTTCACGCGGGCCTCGATCGCCGCATCCTTCACCACAGGGGTGTAGGTGAATTTCGGCTTGCCGGCCATCGCTTTCAGCTTCTCGATCTGCTCGACGATCTGCTTGATATGTTCGTGGCCGAACATCAACGCCTGCACGATATCCTCCTCGGATACCTCGCGCGTGCCGCCTTCTACCATCGTGATGCTGTCGGCGGAACCGGCCATCGTGATATTGATATCCGCGTCCTCGAGCGTGTCGATCGTCGGATTGATGACAAACTGCCCATCAATGCGCCCGACACGTACACCCGCGATCGTCTTCTGTATCGGAACATCCGACACGGCGATCGCCGCCGAAGTGCCGATCAGGCCGAGAATATCGGTGTCGTTCTTCTGGTCATGCGAAATGACATAGCAGATCACCTGCGTTTCGCCGTAATAGTCATCCGGGAATAACGGACGGATCGGGCGATCGATGATTCGCGCGGAGAGGATCTCCTTCTCCGACGGTCGCCCTTCACGTTTGAAAAATCCGCCCGGGATCTTCCCCGCAGCGTACGACTTCTCGCGATACTCAACAGTTAACGGGAAAAAGTCCTGACCTTCCTTTGGCTCCTGCATCGCGCAGACAGTCGCGATCACCATGGAATCCGCGTACTGCACTGTCACGGCGCCGTTCGCCTGCTTGGCCATTCGACCGGTCTCGATGATCATCGTCCGGCCGCCGATCTCAAATTCTACCTTATGTGCCATAAAAAGTATCTGTTCCTTTGTTAGCGCCGCAGACCAAGTTCACCAAGCATCGCGCGATAGCTCTCGATATCGCGATCCTTGAGGTAGTCAAGCAAACGTCGACGCTGTCCGACCAGCTTCAGCAGGCCGTGACGCGTGTGGAAATCCTTCTTGTGTGTTTTCATGTGTTCTGTCAGGAGGTTGATCCGCTCCGTCAGCAAAGCGATCTGCACCTCCGGCGAGCCGGTGTCGGTCCCGTGCAGTCGGTGCTGCTCGATGACCTTGGCCTTCTGCTCTTTCGTTACTGGCATGTCTGTGCTCCTTGTGATAATATATGCATAACATTGATCTTGTCTTTTGCGATCTGCGCCACCAGCGCATCCGTCGATTCAAACCACTGATTCGACCTCACAAAATGCGTCGGGTAGACCGAAATGTGGTGGTCGTAGATGTCCCGATCGAAATCAAACAGATTCGCCTCGACCGTCACCCGTCCCGACGGGTTAAAATGATTCTTCCCGATGAACATCATCCCGCACTTGGCCTCCCCGTCCACTTCAACCCAGCAGGCGTAGACCCCTTCGGGCGGCAATAGTTTCATCGGACTATATGCGACATTCGCCGTCGGATACCCCAACTTCCGTCCCAGCCCGATCCCGCGCTCCACCGTTCCGTAGATCGCGTAATTGTGGCCGAGCAAGCTGAGCGCCTCAGCGTACGAATTTCCTTGTATCGCTTTCCTGATCCGCGTCGATGACACCGCGGTCCCGTCGATCAACACCGGATCGACCACTTCAACCTCGAATCCATACACTCCCGCGAGTCGTCGCAATTCGGTGGTGTTGCCGCTGCGATTTTTACCGAACGCATGGTCGTAACCGACGATCAGCTTCTTTACGCCCAGCCGATCGAGCAGTATCTGCTTGACGAACTCCTCCGCCGAAAGATTCATCAGCTCTTTCGTAAAGGAAAGCACCACAACCTGGCCATCGAAATACGCCGGAATGAACTCTTCCTTTTCCGGAGTCGTTGTCAACAGCAATGGCGCGTTCTGCGGCGACACCACAAACCGCGGGTGTGGGTCGAATGTCACCAGCACTGACGGAAGTCCCGTCGCGTGGCTGACTTCCTTCACCCGGCTGAAGATCGCCTGGTGACCGCGATGGATACCGTCAAATGTTCCAAGGGTCGCCACCACTCCCGATGTCGACGCGTGATAATCATTGAGATCATACACAAACCGTGCCGTCATGCCAGGACTCTCACATAACTCGACAACGGCTGTCCGGCTTGCTCCGCAAACCCGTCCGAACTTGAGCCGGCAATGCCAACTGCCAGCACCTCTCCGGTCACACTCTTTATCACTACCCGGTCACCCGGCTCGAACTCACCCTCTACACGGTTGACATCCGCCCAGTTCGGGATACGTCCAAAACCAACCTGCTTACGGAACGAGTCATCAATGCAGATCGCGCCAAACTGTAGCACCTGGCTTATCGGCATCAGGGCGCTCTCGGCTTTCCCTTCTTCGGCCATCTTCACCAACTGATCATGCGTGACCGCGTCAAGCACTGAGAATGGCCCCACCGAAGTTCTCCGCAGGGCCGCCAAATAGGCGCCGCATCCGAGACGCTCCCCTATCTGGTGAGCCAGGGATCGTATATACGTCCCCTTGGAACATCCCACGGCAAAGCGGATCGTCCCATTCTCGAACGACTCAAGCTGCAGCATTGAAATAGTCACTTCGCGCTCCGGGAGATCCATGTCCTGTCCGCGCCGCGCCAGTTCATACAGATGCTGGCCATTTATTCGCACTGCGCTATGCGCCGGTACCTGCTGCCTCTGCGTGCCGACAAACCTGCTCAATACTTCTTGCATTTCTGCCAACGTAATATGAGTTGTGTCCACGGCCACTGATTCGGGGTCAAGCCCCTCGGCATCGTACGTCGCCGAGCTCAGACCAAGTTTCACTTCCGCGACATAACACTTCTCGAGATTTGATATGAACTGCGCTATCTTTGTCGCCCGACCGACACACATCACCAACAGCCCGGTCGCCATGGGATCCAACGTCCCCGTGTGGCCAACCTCCTGCTGCTGCAATATCCGGCGTACCCGATAGACCATATCATGGCTGGTTAAGCCCGATGGCTTATCGAACAGCAAAACGCCTGAATATTTATTGAGCCAGGCCACGATACGCCTCACATAACATGCACGCGACTTCTTTCTTGGCCTCCGCGAACGGTTTCGGGATCGTGCATCCCGCCGCGTTGAAGTGCCCACCGCCGCCATATTTGTACGCTAACTGCGCCACGTTTATCCCATCCTGCGACCGGAACGAGACTTTGGTCTGGCCGTTCTGCAACTCCTTAACCAATGCCCCTGCCCGCACTCCTTCGGTAAAGAGTGTGAAATCAACAAGACCATCAGACTCCGATTCGACTGCGTGTGCCTCTCTCAGCATCTCCTGCGTGAGCGACAGAATGCAGACACGTCCTTCACAGAAATACTCTATCGAGTTAAGTACCTTGCCGGTCAACTTCATGCTCGAGGGCCGCATATTGTAATAGACTCGATCGGTCACCAGATGCGGATCAGCCCCGTATTCGATCAACTTCCCGGCTATCTCCATCGTCCGCGGAGAGGTCGACGCATACCGGAAGCGACCAGTGTCGGTCAGGATTGCCGTGTAAAGCGATAGCGCCACATCCGGTGTGATCTGATATCCGACTGCCTCGAAATATTCAAACGCCATCTCGCCAACCGACGAGGGCGCAATATCCACCCAATTGATCTCCCCAAACGCGTCATTATCCCGATGGTGATCGATATTGACGATCCGGACATTCTGCGTCATATACGCCGATGCGGTTCCCACTCGAGCGACTGTCGGGCATTCAAGCACCACGGCCGCGTCCACTGCGAATCCGGCCGGGAGTGTCGATGTCTGCCGGATCTCATCAATTCGCGGCAAAAACTGATACTTGAAAGGTATCTCTGAATCCCGCACCAGGAAAACCTGCTTCCCCATCCATCTCAGATATTCGCCGAAGGCTAGTTGAGTCCCCAATGCGTCGCCATCAGGGTCGATATGCGACACCACCAAAACCCGCTCTGCTGATCGAAGCAGCCCTTCGATCGCCGCGGTCGGCATCGAAACGGTGATCTCTCTATTCTTTATTGCCTTCATTCCTGATCTGCGCGAACAATTGCTCGATCCTGATACTCTCTTCGATCGAAGGATCGAACTTGAAGCTTATCTCCGGGATATTGCGCACCCGTAGATTCCGTCCGAGTTGCATCCGGATCCACCCACGTTCCCGCTCGAGATACGACTCCGAACGCGCCCGCGCCTCATCGGTCCCGAGGAACGAATAGTAGATGGTGGCATAGCGGAGGTCATTGGTCAACTTCACCTTCGTAAAGGTCAGCAACCCTGAACCCAGCTCCCTCAGCGGACCTTCCAGCAGCGTCGATACATCACGCAACAACTGCTCCTGGAGTCTGTCCGAACGCTTGTACTGCTTCATCTCTTACGCCTGCAATGTCCGGGCCGTCTCTACCAGCTCGAACGCCTCAATTCTGTCACCAACCTTGAGATCGTTGAAGTTCTCGATGCCGATACCGCACTCGAACCCTTCCTTGACCTCACGCGCGTCATCCTTGAAGCGTTTCAGTGAGCCTATCACTCCGGTGTATATAACCTTTCCATCGCGCGTCAGGCGGATCTTATCTTTGCGATTGATACGCCCCTCGCGGACATAACAACCGGCGATCACGCCGACTTTCGGTACCCGGAACAGGTCGCGAACTTCCGCCGCCCCCACGAATTGCTCTGAAACAGTCGGAGCCAGCAGACCTTCGAGCGCCTTGCGCACGTCATCTTCGGCTTCGTAAATGATGTCGTATGTCCTGACATCAACTTTCTCACGGCGAGCGACCTCACGCGCACGGCTGTCCGGCTGTACCTGGAACCCGATAATGATCGCGTTCGAAGCCGCCGCCAGGAGAACGTCCGACTCGGTTATCGCGCCAACACCCCGACGGATGATATTCGTCTTAACTTCACTGGTTGATATCTTGCCCAACGTATCTGAGAGCACCTCGACAGAACCATCCACATCTCCCTTGATGACCATGCGGACTTCCTTGATCTGACCCTCTTTGATCTGATCGAACACTCTCTCCAGAGTGACATGGCCCATCGGACGGCGCGATTCATACTCACGCTTTACCTGGCTCCGTTTGGTGGCGATCTCTTTGGCCTCAGCGTCATCCGCCACCGCCATGAAAGTATCACCCGCCTGCGGGACACCATTGAGACCGGTGATCTGTGCCGGTGTCGAGGGATGAACCACATCTATCTTCTTGTCATGATCGTTCAGTAACGTACGGATTCGACCGTAGAATGTGCCGGCAACGATCGGGTCACCGACTTTGCATGTCCCCTTCTGAATCAGGACCGTGGCGATCGGGCCGCGTCCTTTTTCCAGGCGCGAATCAACTACCACGCCCTGGGCGCGGATCGTCGCGTCCGCCTTTAGATCCATCATCTCCGCCTGAAGCAATATCATATCGAGCAACTTCTCGATCCCGATCCCCTGCTTGGCCGACACCTCAACCATGATCGTTTTGCCGCCCCAATCTTCGGACAGCAGGTTGTGGTGGGAAAGCTGGGTCCGAACATTCTCCGGATTCGCGCCAGGCTTGTCTATCTTGTTTATCGCGACAATGATCGGTGAACCGGCCGCGCGAGCGTGGTCGATAGCTTCCACCGTCTGCGGCATCACCGCCTCATCCGCGGCGACTACCAGCACGACGATATCCGTCAGGTGCGCGCCGCGTGCGCGCATCGCTGTAAATGCCTCGTGACCGGGAGTATCCAAAAAGACGATCCGGTCATTGTTGTGCATCACTTCGTACGCGCCGATATGCTGCGTGATCGCGCCGGCCTCGCCGGCTACGACGTTGGTCTTTCTGATATAATCAAGCAGCGACGTTTTGCCGTGGTCGACATGTCCCATCACCGTCACCACCGGCGCACGGTGCGTCGCCATCTCCGAGTGCTCTTCCTCGCGGAACTCCTCACCTATCTCCGCCCGCTGCTTCACTTCGACGCCGAACTCTGACGCCACCATCTCGATCGTATCCATATCGAGACGCTGGTTGATCGTCGCCATCATCCCCATCTCAAACAGCTTGGCGATAACCTCGGCCGGTTTATGGTCGAGCAGGTTGGCCAATTCGGCCACGGACATATACTCGTTAACTTCAACGACATCACCATCATCAGAATCCGCTTCGAGATGATCTTCGGGACCACGGTGATACTTCTTCTTCGTTCGCGTGCCGCTGAGGTTTGCCATCGTCGAGCGGAACGCCTTCTGTACTTCGGCCTGATCGACCTCGCGACGGTCCTTTTTCCGACGACGCTCTTTCTTTTTCTTCTTCTTCTCGATCTTCCGCATCAATCCCGCGACCGGCGTGTTGTCGTCGCTGACCTTGATGCCGCCGATCGCCACAGCCGCACCGGGAACCGCGGTTGGGGCGGCCTCAGCCACCACCGGCGCGCTGGGAGGTGTTACCGTGGGAGGAGTCACATGCGCGCGTGGAGGCGTCACGACCGGACCAGCGGCCGCGGCCGCGGCCGCTTTCTCCCTCGCTTCTTTCGCCTGCGTCTTCTGCTCCATCTCTTTCTTGGCAGTCTGACGCTCTTGATTGAACTTCCCCTCTACGGCCGTGATCATCTCCGGAGAGGCGACCGACATATGCGATTTCGGAGAAAACCCCAGCTCCTGCAAGATCTTCATCATCGCAGGCGACGAGATCTTGTAATCCTTCGCGAGCTCGTAGATTCGTTTCTGGTCGGTGGTGATATCTGCCATATACGTTTTCTTATCGTATCCCTTCTGTCCACTCACGCGCCACTACGGCGCGGCCGCATGCCTTTTCGCGTCGACCCGCCTCAACGGATCCGACGATCACTTCTACTCCCTACTTTTTCTCTTCCGCATCCTCCGCTTCGTCATCACCTACTTCGTCTTCATCATCGTCTTCATCATCTTCGTCGTCGTCATCGTCATCGTCTTCTTCTTCTTCCGCTGCCATATGCTCATCGGAATGGAAAAGATCGCTCTCCGCGAGCTTGTCATCGGCGACTGTCACGGTCGTCTTGGCGCTCTCCAGCTTGTCTGCTACAAGGCGCTCCCGCTCGATCTCCTCAACACGCTCTTTGGCGCGCTCTATCAACGTCTCGGCCGTCTTCTGGCCGATCCCCTCGATCTTGGTCAGGGTCTCAACCGACGCCGCGGCCAGTCGCTGGATCGAACTGATATCCGATTCGATCAACCGATCGCGTATCTTCGCCCCGATCCCCTCAAGGTCGCCCACCGGCACCAGCATCTCAGCTTCACGCTTCTTCTGGTCGTTGTATTCCGACTCCGCCAGGATATTCACTTTCCATCCGGTCAGTCGCGAGGCCAACCGCGCGTTCTGCCCGTTTCGGCCGATCGCCAATGACAGCTTTTCATCCTCCACCGCCACCGTCATCTTCTTCTCGGCCTCAAACACATCGATCGCCGTCACCTTGGCCGGAGCCAAGGCCCGCGTGACAAACACTTCCGGATTCGACGTGAACGGCACGATATCTATTCGCTCGTTATTCAGCTCGCGGACAATACTCTGCACCCGCACGCCCTTTATCCCGACACAGGCGCCCACCGGGTCGATTCGCTCATCCGAGGAATAGACCGCGATCTTCGCGCGCTCACCGGGTTCGCGGGCGATCGCCCGTATCTCGATGATCTTCTCGTAGATCTCCGGCACCTCAAGCGCGAACAGCGCCCGCAGGAACTCGTTATTCACGCGCGACAGGATGATCTGCGGACCGCGCGGCGTCTTCTGCACATCCAGAATATACGCACGGATACGGTCGCCCTGACGGAACTTCTCGCGCGGGATCTGCTCCTTGACCAGCAGAATAGCCTCGCCGCGTCCAAGGTTGACGATCACGTTCCCTTTGTCGATCTGTTGAACGACACCGGTCACCAGCGTCCCGACCTTGTCGATGAATTCGTTGTATATCCGTTCGTGCTCCGCCTCGCGGATCTTCTGGATCAATATCTGCTTCGCCGAATTGATCGCGTTGCGACCAAACTCGAACTCATAATCCAGATAAATATCCAGTTCATCCCCAAGCTGCGCTTCTGGGTCGAGCTCCCGCGCGTCCACCAGCGCGATCTCGATATTCGGGTCGTTCACCTGGTTCACCACCTTCTTGGTGGCGATCATCGAAAGCTCATTCGCCTTCCGGTCGAACTTGAACGAAATATTATCCGTGTAGGCATATTTCTTCTTCGCCGCCGCGAGCAAACTCGCTTCCAGGGTTTCCACGACCGCGTCGAAATCGATATTCTTTTCGCGTGCGATCAAGGTCATTGCTTCGAGCATGTCGAATGCCATCAGACCAACTCCATCAAAAGACTATTTTTGCTCTCTCTATTTCAGCGAGCGGGACGACCAACTCCGTGTCCTTCTCGCGAAACGTGACCGATTCCTCCGTCGCGGAGACGATCTCGGCCGTTACTGCTTTCCGTTTGGGATCGACAAAGGCGATCTTCACCGTCTCGCCCACCCGATAGAAAAAGTCTCGGAAGGTCTTCAACGGCCGATCAAGTCCGGGGGAGGATACTTCAAGTGTATAACCACCCGCGAACAGATCGGTTCCCTCGATCACCTCCCCGACCACGTGCGACATATGGGCGCACTGCTCAAGGCTTAGACCCCCTTGCCGGTACAGGTATACCCTGAGCAGAACGGAGGTCTTGTAGCGAGAGAGCGCCATATCGGCGATCTCGCATCCTTCCGCCCGCATTGCCGGCTCGATCAGGTTCCAAACCTTTTGCTTCTGGTCCTCTGCCATACCCCAAAAATCTCGCATATACCGGAAATCCGGGATAAACCCGGATTTCGCCAAGAGGGTATGATACAGACTAACTTGTTATGAAGCAACAAAATTCTGGACTATGACAACCTCGCCGCCAGATTCCGGACCGCCTCCACCACCCCGTCCACCGGAACCAGTTCCATGGTCGCCTCGGCCCGCGCCTTGAGTTCTACTTTCCCATCCTTTAACGACTTGTCCCCTATAGTGATACGGATAGGCAAGCCTATCAGGTCAGCATCGTTAAACTTGACCCCCGCACGCTCCTCCCGGTCGTCATACAGTACTTCTATCCCCGCCTTTGTCAATGCGGCGTAAATCGCCTCCGCCGCGTCCTTCTGCGGCTGGTTCCCCAGGTTCAGCGGAATCAACTGGACCAGGTACGGCGCGATACTCTTCGGCCAGATTATCCCCTTCTCGTCATGATACCGCTCCAGCGCCGCCTGCGGTGTGCGCGTGATCCCGATCCCATATGACCCCATGATCATCGGGTTCTCTTTCCCCTCGGCATCCAAAAACGTCGCGTTCAGCGGGATTGAATACTTGGTCCCCAGCATGAAGGTATTCCCCACCTCGATCCCCGACTTCGCCACCATATGCCCATCGCAATTCGGACAGATATCCCCACCTCGTGCCGCCGATAGGTCCACAACCTGAGTCGCCGCAAAATCTCGCCCCAGATTGACATTGATGATATGCTTTTCGTTCTGGTTCGCGCCGACCACAAAGTTGCTCATCTTCTCAACCAGCGGATCAACGAGAATCGTCACATCCTTCAATCCGACCGGTCCAGCAAACCCAACCGGCGCCTTGGTTACTTCCGCTACCTGCTCAGCGGTCGCCATCGCCAGGTCAATCGCCTTCAGGGCGTTTTTCAGCTTCACTTCGTTCAGGTCACGATCCCCACGCACCATCGCCGCCACCGGCTTTCCGTCCGCCATGTAGATTAGCGTTTTGACCAACTTTGTCGCCCCTACTTTCAGGAACGATGTCACCTGCTCGATAGTCGCCGCCCCCGGCGTATCCACCACCTGCATCGCCTTAAGTTCGGACTCTTTGCTAATCTTCTCCGGATCCTTGAATGTCGCCTTCTCACGGTTTGCCGCGTAGTTGCATTTGTCGCAGAAAAGGATCACCTCTTCCCCGGCTTCGGTATCGACCAACAGCATGAACTCATGCGCCGCTTTTCCGCCCATCGCGCCGGTATCCGACTCGACTTTGACGACATCGATCCCTGCCCGCTTGAAGACATTAAAATATGCCTGCACCATCCGTTCGTAGGTCTTCATGAACGATGCTTCATCCGCGTCAAACGTGTACGCATCCTTCATGATGAACTCACGTCCGCGCATCAGCCCGAACCGTGGACGTATCTCATCGCGGAATTTCACCTGGATCTGATAGAGATTGAGCGGCAACTGACGATAACTTTTCACTTCCCCCGCGACCAGATGTGTCACCGTCTCTTCGTGCGTTCCGCAGAGGATCATTTCATGCTGGTGACGGTCCTTCATCCGCATCTGTTCTTTGCCGACTGTCGTGTATCGACCGGTCTGCTGCCAAACCTCGGCCGGACAGAGCACCGACATCGTTATCTCAAGTCCCCCCGCCGCGTTCATCTCTTCGCGCACGATATTGGAGAATTTGTCGATCACCCGGTTCATCAGCGGGAGATAGAGATAAACCCCCGCCGCCAGTTTTCGAATATATCCACCGCGAAGCAGCAGTTGATGGGATATCAGTTCAGCATCTGCCTGCTGTTCACGTAGTGTCGGTATGTAAGTCTGCGACCACCGCATTAGTTAACCCTTGTATAGCAAACAGTTAAAGTCTATTTTGGATGTAGGGTGGGTCCGTCGCCTCGAACTTAGTCTGCCCTGAACTCGATTCAGGGTCTATGAGCGAACCCGCCATATCCGCGTTCTAAGTCTGCCAAGGTACTTCGGTTGACGACGTAAATCAATGGAATTGTTGGAGATTACCGCGCCGCGATCCTGATAGGGATTCCTTTTCATCCTGCAATAGCATCCCAATTATGCGTGGGAATCCCGTTCATCTCATCCGAGCCCTTGAATCGTACACCCACCTCATTCCGCGAAGGCGGGAATCCATCTTCTTCTTGCCCTCCACCCAACAATTCCGTACCCTACCCATCCAAGCCGATTCTGGCTGTCCGGCGGGAGCCGGATAACCTCGGTAAACGACACTGCCCCCGTGGTGTAATGGATAACGCACTAGCCTCCGGAGCTAGTAATACAGGTTCGATTCCTGTCGGGGGTAATTTGATTGTGAAGTACAATGTCTACCACTAATGTCATCCTAAGAACTCGACCTTTTCAATCACTTAGACTCGCTTCAGCAGACCTCCTGAAATTGGCTCGAACGTACTATGATCAGGTCCAAGAGTCTCGGGAGCTTACTAACCGTACTGGTAAATTGGCGCTACAGGACAGAGACATTTGGAGAATGGACAAGTCACTGAGTATAGCGTCGTTCTTCACCGCGTACGCTGGCCTGGAGGCATTTGTCAACTTGGTTTACAACAGTTTCAAAGAGAGAGAAGGAGTCGACCTTCCAGACTCATTATTCCCTGATGATGTTGGTAAATATCTAAAGAAGTTCATCAGAAAACGTTTTGAGGACTGGAAGCTTGAGAACAGAGTACTATTGGTGACCCCCATTTGTTCTCTTCCGATACGAAGTCCGTATGAGGTCTTTGATACTGCTTCTCAAGAGTGGAAGGAGTTGCAAGAAATTGTACAAATACGGGATAGTTTCCAGCACGCGAACAGCGAGAACATAGTACAGAAGATTACCAAGACTGGGCCCAAATTTGGCATCGTGGAAGATTCAGACCCGGCGAATTTTTGGCCGGTAACAAGCACGTCGAGAGACCACAGAATCTTCAACTATGCAGCCGCTAAGAGACTAAAGGACAGAATTGACTGGGTTGAGGAGAAGATAGCCGTCGCACTCTCAGACAAAATTAGCAGCAAGTTCTTCTCGGAAGAAGTAATGCAGATTATTGACAAGTCTGGCAGTCCAAAGGCGCCTCAGAAGTAGTGGGCCGCTCCGCCTGGGAAGCCACCAATACAACGTATGGAACCCAGTTTTCGCTGGGATGTGACACCTTAGTATGACTTGATTGGAAGTAATTCATGCCCCTCCTCCGCCCCTACACTCCCGACGACGCCGATGCCGTCGCCGCCATCATCGATTACTTCGCCCTCAACACCTTCGCTTCCTACAACTCGACTCCCTACGGCAAGATCATCACCGAACGGTTTAACCAGGAAATCGAAAACTTCCCCAACTATGTCGTCGAGATCGATGGCCGCGTCGTCGGTTCCGGTGGCCTCCGCCCCGTTCACCCCGGCGACTGCGTTAAACAAACCGGCGAGATCGGCTACTCGTTCCTTCCCGAGTTCACCGGCCAGGGCCTCGGCACCTTGCTTTTGAATCGTCTCGAATCCGATGCCCGCTCGCTCGGCATGACCTCTCTAATCGCCTCTATCTCCTCCCGCAATGAACGGAGCATCACTTTCCACCTGAAACATGGCTTTGTCGAATGCGGACGTTTCCACCGTGCCGGCCGCAAATTCGACCAGGACTTCGATATTGTCTGGATGCAGAAATTCCTGTGAGTCGGATACCGCCCCCCGTCTCTATTAGTCCATTTTGTCACCACAGCCGCATCATTCCGCGTAGGCGGGAATCCAGCGTTCCTCTTATTCATAGCTGATAGTGCCATCACACTCACCGACGCACGCCCTCTACTCTATTCCCTGTTTGACTGTCATTGCGAAAAATCGCGGCCAGTGCATTTGTTACAGCACACATCCCCGATCCGCGATTTTGAAGCAACCCCATAACGTTCACATTGATCTACCCCAGAACATCACAAACCATTAGGATAATGATCTTGAGCCCATTCACACGCATCCGTGTATAACTGCTAAAGGCTCTAGTCCGAGGCACCCATGAAAACTCTCTCCATCCTTTGTCTGATCCTCCTCCTTCTGGGGTGCTACAGTTACGGCCCGCCGCGCCAAGGCTACTCCCGACCTTCTGTAGGTGGATGGTACCTTCCAGCCCACCTGATCGGCGACCATCACCTGCAGCTTACTCTCCAGAGCAGACAATCGGACTCAACCGGCGATTCAACTACCTGCGGCGCTATCGAATGTTTCCTCGCGGATACCCTGCCCACCAGCCTTTCGTTTCGTAACGTGGAAGTTACTTCGCTGCGCATCGTGCCCGAACCCGGCGATACTATCGATGCTGCGCTCACTCACCATGCGGCCTCATTGGAGAAACGAGAGAACAAAACGTTTGTCGGCCCCCGAACTGATATCAGCCCATTTAGTCTACCAGATTCCAGCGACAATATCGTGACCATCCTCTCCATCCGCCTCCCCGGTTCGTCCGCCGATGGCCGCGATTCTGTGATCACCTTCACCGAACAACTGCAGAAACAGGACTCTGGTCCGCTCTCCCAATGGGTCACATGGGAAGCTTACCCTAATCCCTTCTGTGCCTGCACCAGAATTGACTACGTGGTCCCCGGCGAAGATTCCGCCTTCGCGACTTTGGAACTTTTCAATGTAACCGGCGAGAAAGTCGCCGTTCTCGTTAACGGCTATCAATCCTGCGGTCGCCATGAGATCACACCAAACTTCGATGGCTATCCATCCGGCATCTACTTTTCTCGTCTGACCGTCGGCACCTTCACTTCGACCAGGAAAGTTGTCCTCCTTAAGTAAACGGCATGCGATTTGTCATGTTCGTTGCGGCGGGTCTTGCTTCGAAGCCGATTGTGGGCACCTTATCCCATATCCTGCGATATCCTCACGCCGCTTCGAAGTGTGACCCGCCGCCCCCTCTTCCATGTATCACAAAAGTTAGCTCTCCTCAATCTGTCCCCCTTAGTAGAGGGACTACTCTAAATCACCCTCCTTAAGACCTCCCCTCGAAAACCCAGGGTAACCAAATGCAACCTTCATCCCCTTCTCCCGCATCAGAAATGCCAAAACCCGAATAAGCGCCATTGACACCCCTCCTGCCGATGATGTCCACCAATCACTTGATGGTTGCTCGATGCGGCCAATTTCGCCTTTCCCAGTCAGTGCAATCAGATGATGGTTGCGCTCTGCAACCGCAACCCCGCTCCACGTTGTCCGTCAATCCCCTTCCAATCTTTCACCGAAAATGATTCATCGCACAAGCTCTGGCTCGGAGATTTGAACAGCCAATACCCGACAAACCCTATGCCGATTCGGCGAACTAATCTGGCAGCCAACGCAATTGTTTCCTTGGAAAAACTGAGTTCATTGCCTATATTAGGGCAGGTTGCGGGACAGTTCGGGGAGGAACTTTTGACAACGGAAGGCTCGCTTTGATGAACCCCTTCAAGATCCTTGGCGCCGCCGCCAATCTCTTTTTCCTGATTCTCTTTACGATCTACCTGGGGATCGACTCGCTGGAGAACCCGCTCTTTTCTCCCGAGGTCATCATGGCCGGCTCTATTCTCCTTTACGGTATCGCCGTCTCCGTGCTCCTCGTCTGCCTTGGGAATGAATCGGAGAAACTTCGGCGTAATGGCCTGTATGGCTCCGTCATTTCCATGCTCATCTTCAGCTACATCATGCTCGCCCGGCTCACCCCGGCCTCTCAGCAGGGCGTGATGCTCCTCTCGGTTTGGTCGGCGGTAAATATCCTCGCCCTGGGATTCGGCGAAGAAAACCGGATATCACTCAAAGAGCAGAAACGATTGGCCGAACAAAAACGAAAACTCGACCGCCTCCGCGGCAACAAACCAAACGAATCCGACAAATCCGCCAACTGAGCCGCTGCTGCGCCCTTCGCAACTTTTCCCGACTTTCCCTGTTATAGCCTCAACCGGTCCCAAGACCAAAGTCTGTATTCACCGAAAATCTTAGTTGAAGAGCTAAATGGATTCACTTACCCAGGCGGCTCTGGGAGCCGCTGTCGGAGAAGCCGTCCTTGGCCGCAAGGCTGGCAATAAAGCACTTCTGCTGGGCGCCCTAGCTGGCACCCTGCCTGACCTCGATGTCCTGGCGCATCCGTTTATGGATGAGGTCGCTCAACTTGCGTGGCATCGCGGATACTCTCATGCCCTATTTGCCCAGGCACTGGCCGCGCCGATCATCGGCTGGCTCTTCTGGCGCGTCACTCGTCGCAAATATGGCTCACCGGTTGAATGGTCGGTCCTCGCCCTCTTGGCGTTTTGGACCCATGCCCTTCTCGACGCCTTCACCGTCTATGGGACTCAACTGCTCTTACCGTTCTCCAATGTCGCGGTGGCGTTTAATACCATCTCCATAATCGACCCCATCTATACACTTCCACTGCTGATCGGGGTGGTCCTGGCCATGGTCTATCGTCGAACGCCAAAGCGCGCAGCCTTTTTCAATGCGGTAGGTATTGGTCTGTCCACGGCCTACCTTCTGCTCACGGTTGCGATCAAAGCCCATGTTGATTCGGTCTTTGAGAAGAACCTGGCCCGAACCGAAATCCATTTCCAGCGGACTATGACCACACCGACGATCTTTAACGCGGCGTTGTGGCGTTGTAGCGCCGATCTTGGCGACAGCGTCGTCGTCGGCTATTACTCTCTTTTCGACGGCGACAAACTAATGGTGACCGCGTCAATCTCTAAGCGTCTGGATCTTTTGCCGTCGGAATCCGACCCGGCGGTAAATCGTTTGCTCTGGTTTTCCAAGGGTTGGTTCACTTTGACCGAGCAGGGGCCGGACACGCTCTTCCATGATTTGCGGTTCGGAAAGTTGGAAGTGGACTCCCCACAAAGCGCGAGCTACATCTTTTCGTGGACCCTTGAACGCGAGCCGGCTGATGGCCCGCTAACGATCACCCAGGTCCAGTCCGATCCGCCAGACCCCGGGGCCGCGATGCGGCGCCTGCTTGATCGCATTCAGGGAACCCATTGAATCGTTTACACTGTTTAGGGAATACGATCGAAAAGGAGAATAAATGTCTGACCGCACCGAACTGACCAAAAAGCGCTGCATCCCCTGCGAGGGCGGCATCCCGCAACTGACCGATATGGAGATCGAAGAATTGATGCCCCGCGTCGATGGCTGGGACGTCAAACTTATCACCGACAATGGCGCCCCCATCCGCACCATCCAGAAGCGTTTCAAATTCGCTGATTTCCGCGCCGCCATGCGCTTCCTCCGCGAAGTCGAAGAGATCGCCGAGGCCGAGGGCCATCACCCGGACTTTGCGGTCCACTACAGCATTGTCGATTTTACCATCTGGACCCATGCTATCAAGGGACTCCACGAAAATGACTTCATCCTGGCCGCCAAGATCGACGCCATCTCGCGCTAGCCAGCTCTTTCGTCTCCGCCCGACCCAAACCAAGGTTGGGTGGAACAAATTTCCGGGTATCTTTCAGCTATATACAAGCTTGCGGCCGTTGCCGTTAGCCTCCTCTGGCCGCTGATTCAGCCGTTTCCGCCTCGATTCCTTTCAATTCGATACAACCGGATGCCGATATACCGGGTATCAATAGGGAAAGGACCGTCATCATGAAACGACTGACTTTCGGCATACTTATCAGCATGTTGGTTCTCGCTTCCGTCTCCGTGTTTGCGGCCGACAAAGCGAAATCATCGGATAACGATGATGCCAGCATCCGCCAGTACTATCTTGCGGTCGGCAAGTTCTTTAATGTCCCGGAACGCGCCGTTATGACGATCAAGAAGAAAGGCGTTTCCGATGAAGAACTCGCCGTCGTTTTCTTCATCGCCGAACGTGCCGGCCTTAAGCCCGCGCCGGTGATGGAACTTCGCGCTCTCAACAAATCCTGGCTCGATATCACCATCCATTTCGGCCTCAGCCCGGAGATCTACTATGTGCCGGTGAACGTCGACCCCGGTCCGCCCTATGGCAAGGCGTATGGCTATTTCAAGAAACATCCGCGTGAAGAGTGGAAGAAGATCCAGCTTTCTGATGCTGAGATCGTCAACCTGACCAACCTCCGCCTCTTCTCCAAGCTGTATGGCGTTTCGCCCGATGAGGTCATCAAGTGGCGCGCCGAGGGGAAACATTTCGCCCAGGTGAACCACCACGCCAAGAAGTGGCAAGATCAGCAGAAGGCCGAAGCCAAGGCCGCCAAACAGCGTGGCGCCAAAGCCCGCGCTGAAGCAAACGAAAATCGCGAGAAAAAAGACAAGTAGGCAGGCAACTGTGTCAAAAATAACGGCGGCTGAGTTCTCCTCAACCGCCGTTTTCATTTCCGCCAGTAGACGCTTATCTGATCAGGAATGACACGATGATCGCTCCCCAGATGATCACTGTCCCGATATATCCCGGCGCGCGTCCATTCCCCACATACAACGCTACTGCCGAATAGAGCAATCCCAGCGACAACTTCGCCGATATCTTCTGCAGCGGATAATACCCCGCCGCCTGTGATAACATCAACACTCCCGCCAACAGCAGCCCTAAATAGACGATCCAGTAAGGCTGCTTCGGACCTTCCGCCGCCTGCGCCTTATCGCCCATGTTCAAACTCCTTCAGGTATTTCTCTATGCCCGCTACTACCGCTTTCGCCACCTGATGGCGGAACTTATCGCTTTTTATCAGCACTTCCTGCTCCGGAAGCATCATGAACGCGCACTCCACCAGCACCGCCGGAAACTCCGTCGGTCGTATCACCGCCAGATTCCCATGATAGACACCGTAATCCGGAAGTCCCGTCTCTTTTACCATCTCACTATGTATCGCTCTCGCCAGATCAAGCGAGTGAAGATTATAGTAGAAACTCGCGGTGCCGAAAGTCTTGGAAAATGGATTCACCCCATCCGGCAAGGCGTTGTTATGGACCGACACGAACAGGTCAGCGCGACTTGCTTTGGCAATCACCGGCCTGTCAGCAAGGGGCACATCTTTCATATCAGATCGCGTCATGATGACTGTCGCGCCCTTCGCCACCAGCGCGTCACGCACTTCTTTCGCGATTGCCAGGTTCGCTTCGGCCTCGGTGTATCCCGATGGCCCTATCGAGCCTGGGTCTTTCGAATGACCGGGATCGATCACGATCCGCTTCCCCTTCAGCGTCTCCAGATGTTTCGGCGCTCTCTTCAGACTGACGCAGAAACTCCCCTTGGAGTAATAGCAGTCATATCCCCAGACACTTTGTCTGAGCGAAATTGTCAGCTCAAACAGACCCGGTTCCGGCTGGTACCACCTGGCGAAATCAACCAGTGAGTCCGACATATCGTACCGGATCCAATCCGTATTCGAAGTCACTCCGAACAACTGAACGCGCAACGTACGGCGATCATCTTCAAAAGACCGGAACGGATGTATCCCGCTCACCGGCATCTGGATCACGACACTGTCGTCGTATGAATAGTGACGGATCGACTTGATGTAGCTGTGCGGCGGAAGTGTCCCCGATGGCAACTTCTCCACCTGCGCCCCATTCACCCATCCGAATTGCGTCTGTGAGAGGCGTACTTTATACCAATCCCCTTCCGACGCTATCGCCAACAACTCCAGTCCGCGTGGCTGGAATGCGGCAAGGTACCCCTGCTGTATGCCATGCCGGATCACGATGATCGAGTCTTTCGTCCGCAGAGAGAACGGAAGCATTGGTGTATTGATCGTTATTCGATACTTCGATTGCAGTGTCACAACATTGGTCATTCCCTTGACCGCTTGTGCAGAGTCGACTTTCCCCTTCCCTTTCGCGCTCAAATAGTAGGATACCCTTGCGGTATCCGCGCGGAATGACTCTTTCACCATCACGAATCCAGTGTAGGTCCCCTCCGGATCCGATGAGTCGGTCACCGCGCCTTCACCGAATAACGCGTCTCCCCAATATCCCTGGGTGTGCGGCGCCATCTCAGACATGGGTATTGAATCAACTACTCCCGGTATCGAGAACCAGGCGGTACCGCCCGGCGTCCCTTGGAAGGATACTTCGAGAAGTTCCCCCGTAGACACCACCAGATCCCCCCGCGGAGGCTGATAATCGCCGACTATGCGCAGTGTATCAAACGCCATCCGTATCGGCGGTAATGGCACTTTGACCGCCACCGAACCTTTGGACAGAACCTTTGTGTGTTTCTTCGACTCCGCCGGAGGCTTCTCATGCGCGGTAACTTCGAACAGAAAATCTCCCGGCTTTAGCGGGACGAAGCCGATAAATGTCCCCTCGGGATACACCGGAAACGCGCTCCCGTTGACCCGCACGATCAACTCCCGCCCCTTGGTCATGATCGACTTGGGGACCGATCCAAGCACAAACGCGGAGTCAGTCGACCCCATCGTCTGCCCCGACTTGGGATAGACTATCAGGATCGAATCTTGCGCCGCGAATGCCGATGTCGCGAACGCGACCACCAGCAGAAACAGGCTAGTCAGTTTTGAGATATTTCTCGACCACATCGCGCTTTAGCTTTGGTCCTCCAATTATCTCGCGGTCGACCTGTATCGATTCCTTCTGATATAGTATGCCCGAGGCAATATCCTGTTCGAGTAACTGCGGGCCATCCAGATCGCAATAGTCCGCCAGCGATGACATATAGACAGATTGCGCTATCCCCACCGATGATTCCACCATGCAGCCGAGCATTACCTTCCGCTTATCTTTCCGCGCGTGCTCGGCTATGCGCACCGCTTCCAGGATACCACCCGATTTTTCCATCTTGATATTAACACCATCGACAAACTCGGCCACCCCTTCGTAATCGTCGACTGTGCTCACCCCTTCATCCAAGAATAGCTCGACATTGGGCGAGTTCTTCTTCAGATGTTTCCAGTCCATCACCTGGTCGATATCCGTCGGCTGCTCGATTATCCGCACATTCTGCTTCGACAGGTAGTAGATCATCTCTTCAGCCTTGTCGAGTGTCCAGCCGCCGTTGGCATCCACGCGGATATCTTTCCCGATGATATCCTTCAATCCTTCGATAACCTTGATATCCTCATCAAAGCCAAGCTTTATCTTGATGATCGGGTAGGCGGACTCCTTGATCGAGGTCAGCATCGCGGTCGGTTCATCTATGCCGATCGTGAATGAACTCTTGATTCCCACCGGCGTCTGTAATCCCAAAATCTCCCAGGGATACCGTTCGGATTCGCCGGAAAGATAATGAAGAACCATCCCCATCAACGCCGAACGGGCGACCGAACTGATATCAAATTCAGCGATCTCGACCAGTGTATGAGTATTGATCTCCTTGCTCTTTGAGAGATACCCGATCCCCTTCTTCAGGTCCGCCTCTATCTGCTCGACCGATGGTCCATAATGCACCGAGCCCGATGCTTCGCCGAAATATCGGTTATTTAGTATCGTCAGCAGATTGGTCTTGATCTCCGCGCCGCCTTTGGAGACCTGAAACTTCTTCTTCAGCGGGAGCGATACTTTGCAGGTGTCGATCTGTATTTTGCTCATCTAAACGATCCGTCGTGCTTGGTTAAAATCCTTATCGAGATCCTCCCGATAGTCGGTCCCGCCGGCTGTCAGGCTGTTTATCCGGACACCTGAGCCGCCGACCGACGAATGTATCAATGTATCCGACCCTATCGCGAATCCTACATGACGTTTGAAAAAGACCAGGTCGCCGGTCTTTATCTTGCTGCGCGGAATCTGTTCGCCGGCGCTGATCTGATCTTTGGTGTCACGCGGAATAGTTATTCCGAACCGTCGGCAGATCGTCTGCGTCAGGCCGGAGCAGTCAAACCCGTTCGGAGAAATTCCTCCCCAGAGGTACGGCACTCCGAGGAATTTCTTCGCCTCGGTCACCAGTGTATTCCCGCCGATTTTCGACCCTTGGCCGGGAATCTCGTTTATCGCGTTTGCCTTGACCAGCACGATATCCCCATTGGGAATCCGAATCTCGGTAAATCCGCGGTTCTGCCCCGCGATCTGTACTCGTGTTCCGTACAACAGGAAGTACGGCGCAACGGCCTTAAGATCGTGGTCCAGTATCTTGGCCTG
>JAYRFH010000037.1:0-4063 GCA_041908405.1 Candidatus Zixiibacteriota bacterium | reverse complement strand
CTCCTGCTGGTCGCGATCCTGGCATTCGCCTCGGTCGGTCAGGCGGCTAATTCCAAGACCGGAACCACAGCCTTCCCCTTCCTCAAAATAAATCCCGGCGCGCGCGCCGTGGCGATGGGGGGAGCCTTCACCGGGTTGGCCAATGATGAAATGGCCGCATACTACAACCCTGCCGGTTTGGCCGCGCTCGAAGGGAAACGGTTCATTGCCGAATACCAGAGCTATATCGCGGATATCAACAGCGGCATGGTCGGAGTAGTGCTCCCGGTCTCATATGATCGGGCCTTCGCTTTCCATATCAGCTATCTCAATTACGGCGATTTCATTCAGACCGATCAGGCGGGCAATATCACCGGCGAATTCGGCGGCTCGGATATGCTCTTTGGTGTCTCCTACTCGATGCGGATCAAACCGACCATCCTGATAGGCGCCACCGGCAAATTCATTTACGAAAGCATTCAGGATTATTCCGCCTCCGGCGCCGCGGTGGACCTTGGGGCCAAATATATCTCCGACCGCGACCGGTATCATGCCGGATTCATGATCCAAAACCTGGGGACCCAACTCTCCAGCCTCGGCGAAGAGAAGGACGCGTTACCGCTGACTTTCCGCGCCGGTGGTGCGGTCTATCCGCGCTGGGTCGATATGGTAGCCTCATTGGATATCGCGGTTCCGGTCGACAATGATCCGTTCGTAGCGATCGGCGCCGAGTATTTCAAGTTTAATCCCGTCTATCTGCGCCTTGGCTGGAACAGCTTCGGCACGAATTATAAGGCTGAGACCTCGGATGACAACTGGGCAGGATTGTCGGTAGGATTCGGGATCGATCTCTGGACCACGCAACTATCATACGCTTTCACTCCGGCCGCCGACCTTGGCGAGATGCACCGCATAACCTGGCAGGGAAGATTCAAATGATCAGTTCACGGATGATTCGCTCGGCGCTTGCGCTGGTACTGCTCGCGGCGGTGATGATCGGATGTTCCGATGACGGGCCGAGCACGCCGCGCGAGACGGTCTTCGCGTTCTTTGGCGCGATGGAGAAAAATGATCAGGCATCGCTCGCGCGACTCCTCGACCTTCCGGCGCTGATGCGTAACAAGTCGGAGGATTACTCTGTCTCCACCGACAATCCGCGTGTTTTCACCAATCCGCAAGATATTCTCAATGACCTGACCAATGATGGTCTGACCAAAACGCGCTGGTTCGCGATGCAGAGGATAATAGCCGATGCGTCGGTCGAATCCGAGAGCGCCACGGTCGAAGTGACGTTTGTCGACAAGGAACATTCCAAGGGGTATCGCACCAATTTTGGATTGCATAAAGTCAATGGGAAATGGCGTATCTACAGCTTCAAGACGCTTCAGGAACCGGGCCAGTCTGAGTACTAAGAGTATTCTCGCTCTCGTCTGGGGTGTCACTCTGCTCCTGGCGTGCGGTCAGGAATCGAAACAATCAGACGATATGCAGACCAGCGAAAACTCTATCCCTGAGATCACTGTCCAGGAGCTCCAGCAGAAGGTATCGGCCAACGAGCAGTTCTTCCTGCTCGATGTGCGCACACTGCCGGAATTCGCGGAAGCACATCTCAATTTCACCGATGACCTGATCCCCTATGATTCTGTCCCCGCGTATATAGAGAGACTTCCCGAGGACAAAGCGACGCCGATCTACACGTTCTGTCGTTCGGGACGACGGAGCGGGATCGTCACACAGTATCTTCGTTCGATCGGCTACACCAACGCCTTCAATATCTCCGGGGGGATCATTGCCTGGAAAGCGGCCGGCTACGAAACGGTCGCGGGGCAGTGACAGAATCTGTCACCCAATAAAAAACTTGCCGACAGAGCCAGACGAGAAAGAGGGGATGTTCCCGTGTTGGCGTGGGATGCCGGCAAGTGGGATTAATCTACATTAATAGTGTCGGGCTGTCAATCTTTTCGACGGGCATGAGATCACTTGTCCGGGGAAATTTTGCCTAATCAGGTCCATGATGCGCTGGAATCGCCGGAGGCGGCAGGTGAGGCGCGTTCGTATCTTGTTGATTCTCAAACGAATTGCGGGCCCGGTCGCGGGCTTTCGTGCGAGAGCCAAATTGGCTCACACGAAGGCATGGAATTCAGTCGGTCAGAGCGTAGGGTGGAATCGGCGAGAAAACTGGTGCTAAAATAATCTTTGATGCCGGTCGGGGGAGAATCGTCTGATATGCACGGAAGGGTCACTTTCCGCTTGTGCCACCCGATGCGCAGGCGTATATTGGCCGCTTAGAAATTCTGTCTACATAAGGTTGGGAGATAGAGATATGCGAATACTTGCCGGGTTTATGGCGCTGATGTTGGTAGCTGCCATTTACGTTGGTTGCCGCGACGACGTTATTGTTGAACCGCCACCTCCGCTCGAAGGGACGTACGAAGGTACGTACAGCTACGAGAAGACTGGTCAGCCCACAAAGACCCAATTCATCAAGTGGATCTTTACGACCAACTCCTGCCTTCAGGACTTGGACACGCTCAAGCAGCCCGAGTCTGAGAGACTCTTTTGTGATATTGAAGGTCGCTATATTATTGGTGACGGAATTGACATCTCTGTCCCCATCGTGGCGGGTCGAGATTCATCATCGTTCATGAACCGTACGCGAAAAGCATGTAACGAGGATCTTGGTCCTTATGGTCGATTCCAGTTGGATCAGTCGGTGGAGAACCGAGTGGTGATGACCCGCAATAATGTTGCGGATACCGCGTTCCAGCGGGTCACGCTGTTCAAGATCTCTGACGAGTTCTAACGCACCGAATTTTCGGTGCAGTGTTGGGAGGGTTGGAAAATGAAAAAGTTGGTTATGATTTCGGCGGCAGTCGTTACTGCCGCCTTTTTGCTTGCCTGCCCGCCGGAGCCGATAGAACCACTTCCTCCGCTGGAAGGGACCTACGAGGGTACGTACAACTACGAGAAGACAGGTCAGCCCATAAAGACCCAGTTCATCACTTGGATCTTCACGACCAACACCTGTCTCATGGACTTGGATACAACCAGGCAATCGGAATCTGAACGTCTTTTCTGCGATATTGAGGCTCGTTACAGCATTGGCGACGGTATCGAAATAGCCGTACCGGATGACGACATCATTTTCCCCGGTCGCGACTCTATTTCATTTATGAACCGCACTCGTAAAGAGTGTAATCAGGATTTGGGGCCGTTCGGCAAATTCCAACTTGATCAGTCGGTTGAGAATCGTGTTGTGATGACCCGCAATAATGTTGCGGATACCGCGTTCCAGCGGATCACGCTGTTTAATATCTCTGACGAGTTCTAAACTAACCGCAAATCTGACTTTCTGCAGCCCCGGTAACGGGGCTGTTTTTTTTTGCCGGAATCACATTTTCACTGACAGCCCCTGTCAGTCCCCTCCCCGACATTCTATGCGGGCAGGGGAAGTCCGATGGGGGAAGCGGATCTCCCCTGCCCGAACTCCCTGAATTACCGGAGGAAAATAGTATGCTCTCCAAAATCGTATCATCGGCAACCCTCGGGGTCGAGGCGTATCGGGTTGAAGTAGAAGCGGATATCCAGCAACAGATGCCGCTATTCATCACGGTCGGTCTCCCCGACGGCGCGGTGCGGGAATCCAAAGAACGGGTCACCGCCGCAATCAAGAACTCAGATTTCATCTTCCCCTCCAAGCGGGTGACCATCAATCTTGCCCCGGCGGATGTCAAAAAAGAGGGGTCGGCGTTCGACCTGCCGATCGCGGTAGGAATCCTTGCCGCGACCGGGCAGATCATCCGCGAGCGGGTGGATGAGTTTGTTTTGCTTGGTGAATTGTCGCTCGATGGCTCACTCAAGCCGATCCCAGGCGTGCTCCCCATGACCATGAGTTTCGCGGCGGGGAATGGGATAAAAGGGATATTGGTCCCTAAAGAGAACGCGCGCGAGGCGGCGATGGCCGGGACAATCCCGGTCTTTCCTATCAAGACGCTCAAAGACGCGGTGCAGTTTCTGGAGGATGAGTCATCGATCCGGCCATTCGAAGTCGATATTTCGTCGGTTTTCAATGAGGCGCGACGGT
>JAYRFH010000036.1:0-6348 GCA_041908405.1 Candidatus Zixiibacteriota bacterium | reverse complement strand
TCTATATCAGGAACACCTCCGGTGCGGCCGCGACGTTCAGTGTCTGGATTGACGATTTCGACAATATTTACGCAGACGAAGGGCAGCTTAACGCCAGCACTACGGCGGCCAAGATCATAGAGGATCTTGAAGTACCCACTGGTACTACAAAAATCACCTATGCTCAATCGTTGGGCTATATCAAGAATGTGGATCGGCTCAAAGCATTAGCCAAGACCGGCCGATTCGAGTACTACGGGACGAGCGATGCCACCGAGGGAACCAATTTCTTCGTTGATTCCGGTAAGGTGATAGTCACCTTCTCGGCTTCCGGTTCCTAAGTAACGATTTGCATCTGTTGCACTTGGCCGGCTCTTTCGGGAGCCGGCTTTTTTTTGAGAGAGACTTGCCTAGTTCGCGAAAACCTTTAGATTACCGCCACGTTTCATATCGAAAGCAGAGAAGGAGCTGGTCATCGAAAGTTACAATATAGTCATTCTGGGTGGCGGGCCGGGCGGCTATACAGCCGGTATCCGGGCGGCCATGAAAGGGGCCAAGGTCGCGGTAGTCGAGTATCGTGAACTTGGCGGCGTCTGTCTCAATCGCGGCTGTATCCCCTCCAAGGCGCTGATCGCGTCAGCGGCTCAATACAAGAATATGAAAGAGGCGGAGGCGTTTGGGATAAAGCTTCCGGGCGCGCCGGTCTATGACTGGCTGGCGATGCGCGCGCGGAAAGACAAGATCGTCTCGATGCTGGTGGGCGGGATAGGCTCTCTCTTCAAATCGCATGGCGTGGCGCACTATAACGGATTCGGCCGGTTGGCCGGTCCGAATATGGTAGTGGTGACCGACGAAAACGGTGTTGAGACAAAGCTCAAAGCGGACAATATCATTATCGCCACCGGTTCGCGAGCGGCGAATATCCCGATATTCCCGATCGACGGGAAACGGATCCTGACCTCGGATCATTTGCTGGAGCTGGAACATCTGCCGCAGTCGATCCTGATAATCGGCGCGGGGGTGATCGGATGCGAGTGGGCCTGCATGCTGGCGATGCTGGATGTCGAAGTGCATATGGTCGAATTACTCGACCATGCGTTGCCAATGGAAGATACCGGCACGGCGCAGTTGCTCGAACGTGAATTGAAGAAGCTCAAAGTACATCTGCATACGAAGACCAAGGTCGAGGGTATTGTCGGCGGACCGGCCGGTATCCAGGCGAAACTTTCGAGCGGACAGGTGATCGATGCCAACCAAGCGGTGGTGGCGGTGGGGCGGTCGTTCAATACCGAAGATATCGGATTGGAGGAAGTGGGTGTCGAGAAGGCGAAGAACGGCTCGATCCCGACCGGCCCGGATATGCGGACGAACGTGAAGAATATCTTTGCGATCGGCGATGTCCGCGGGGAGATACTGCTGGCCTATACGGCGACGCATGATGGTGCGGTGGCGGTTGATAACGCGCTGGGCGGGAAGCGCCAGAAGAACTACGCTGGCGTGCCTTCAGTGATCTTCACTCACCCGGAAGTAGCCTCGGTTGGGATGCGCGAACAGCAGGCTTCAAAGGATCACCAGATAGCAGTCGGCAAGTTCCCGCTGCGAGTCCTGGGGAAGGCGCATGCGGAGAACGAGATCGCCGGCGAAGTGAAGGTGATCGCCGACAAAAAGACCGACAAGGTGCTGGGTGTGCACGCGATCGGGATCCACGCAACTGAGATCATCCATGTGGCCGCATTGGCGGTGAACCAGGGGATGACGGCTGAGCAGTTGGGCGGGCTGATATTTGGGCATCCGGTGATATCGGAAGCGATAATGGAAGCCGCGCATGATGTGCACGGGATGTCGGTGCATTTAGCGAAAAAGCGCGCATAATCTGCTTATTGCCCTATTTGAGGGCGAAATCGATAGGGCCGCACGCATCCGATGCGTGCGGCTATCTTTTTGTGCGACAACGTAAAGTTGCGCTTGGACGGTTTCTATGGCCTCAATTCCAGCGCAGAAGCTGCGTTGCGGGCGGTTGACGCAGTGGAGTCAAAGCCACCATCTAGTCTATATTTTACTGTAAAACAATAGTTTAGAAGATATGTACGGGAATGGTCATCTTTGGCATATTGATTGATTATAAGTCTGTCGAAGTTAGTTACTCTTAAATATACGCAGTATGGCGGTGAAGGGTATTTAAGAGGTGGGGTTTAAGGAGTTGCTTGTGAGGGGCAACTCCTTTTTTCTCAAGAGTATTTTCGCAGGGTAGGGGTTTCACTCTGCTTGTGATATCTCCGATGGTTGCATTCGGATATCGGCACCTGCTCATTCGAGCGGGTGCTGTTTTTTTTTTGGCGGATCGGGAGGAATGGCGGGCTGGAGGGGTGGTGTATTAGGTTCTTGACGGCGGGAGGAAAATCATTAGATTGCGTCCCCCATTTGAAATGGCGGCGTAGCTCAGTTGGTTAGAGCAGCGGAATCATAATCCGCGTGTCCGGGGTTCAAGTCCCTGCGCCGCTATTTATTTCTCCCAAGACATATTGCCGTCAGGTCTCGCGTGATCGAGATGCGAGGGCACAGCTGAGAAGTCTGGCGAGCGCTAGGACCTGACGGAACGGTCGTGATATCAGGTCTTAAGGCGAATCAGGACGGTCAGGTCACACTTCGAAGCCGAGCGCTGATATCGGTGGATAAGGCGTGAGATACAGACAGTGGGCTTCGAAGCAAGACCCGACCGAACGACCTAACACCTGAAAGCGAATCAGGACGGTCGGGTCACACTTCGAAGCGGAGCGCTGCAATCGGTGGACAGGGCGAGAGGTACAGGTAGTGGGCTTCGAAGTAAGACCCGACCGAACGATTGGGACAGGTATGGTTGGGCAGAAGAAGGAGAAGCCTTGGGCAGACGGGGACGTCTGCCGCGCAAGGAGTTGCCGTGCTGATTCGGAGAGACTTGCCTTTCTATCCGGTTTGATGTTGGTTATTCGAAATTGCCAATACAGAATGGGACAAGTATGTCTAAGCAGTACATCACTCAGATAGAAGACCTTGTACAACAAACAGCGACTCCTTCAAGCCGGCTCAGCCAGTTCTTCAATCTCGCGTGGAAGTGGCAGATGGCGGAGAATCCGGAGTGGGGGACATTCCTCGGCTATTCCGATCATAATGACAAATGGACGGACCGCTCAACGGAGGCATTCCAGCGTCGGGTCGACGATTGGAAGACAATTCTTCGCGTATTGCGAGGTATTCCGAAGGATGGATTGGGGCGGCAGGAATTGCTTAGTGTCGAGTTATTCGAGCGGAACATCGAAGATGAGTTGATTTCGGCGGAGTTCCGGTCTGAGTTGGTTGAGACGACCCAGATGGACGGAATTCAGCAGTTGATCCCACGGACCCTTGAGATCATGCCTCTGGCGACTCAGGCACAGAGAGAACAGTTTCTGACAAGGCTGGAGCGCGTGCCGGCGTCTATCGTGCAGGGGATCGCTCTCATGCGGGAGGGGGTGCGGCTGGGGATCACTCCACCGCGCGGGCCGCTACGAGGTTTACCGGAACAGATAGCAAATCTGATAACGAAAGACCCGGCGGAGTCGGCTCTATTGGTGGCGCTGCAGAACAAGCCGCATGAGTTGTCGGATGCAACCTGGGAGCAGTTCCGACAGCAGGTCTTCAGTCTTTATTCCGCGAAGATAAAGGAGTCGCTCAAGGAGTTCTTCCGGTTTGTCGCGGATCAGTATCTTCCTAAATGTCGTGAGGAGATAGCCTGGACCACCATGCCGCGCGGGCAGGAGTGGTATGAGTTTTTGCTCCGCAAGAATACGACTCTTGATCTGACGGCGGACCAGATATTCGAGACGGGTCATGCCGAAGTTGCCCGAATTCGCGGCGAGATGGAGCGGGTGATCAAGCTCTCCGGATTCAAGGGTGGGTTTGACGGCTTTATCGATTTCCTGCGGACCGATCCGCAGTTCTATTTTACCGAACCACAGGAGTTGCTGAGAACATATCGAGATATCTCCAAGCGGGTCGACCCGGAGTTGGTGAAGTTCTTTGGAATACTCCCGAGGCTTCCCTATGGTGTCACGCCGATACCGTCGTATATGGAGAAGCAGCAGACGACCGCGTATTATCAGCCGGGATCTCCGCAGGGAGGACGGCCGGGATATTTCTACGCGAACCTGTACAACCTGCCGTCGCGGCCGAAGTGGGAGATGGAGGCGCTGACGCTGCATGAAGCGGTGCCGGGGCATCATTTGCAGATAGCGTTGGCGCAGGAGTTGGAAGATATACCGGAGTTTAGACGTCAATCCTGGATAACCGCGTATGGCGAGGGATGGGCGCTCTACTCTGAGAGTCTTGGGGAACAGATGGGGTTCTATGCCGACCCGTACGCCAAGTTTGGGCAGTTGTCATTCGAGATGTGGCGGGCCATCCGACTGGTGGTTGATCCGGGGATGCATGCGAAGGGATGGAGTCGCGAGCAGGCGATCCAGTTCTTCATGCAGAACTCGAGCAAGCCGCGGCATGATGTCGAGGTGGAGATAGATCGCTATATCGTCTGGCCGGGGCAGGCGGTGTCGTACAAGATAGGGGAGCTGCATATTCGAGCGCTGCGCAAGAAGGCAGAGACGACGCTTGGGGAGAAGTTTGATATCCGGTCGTTCCATGATGAGTTGTTGAAATATGGGTGTGTGCCGCTGAAAACGCTGACGACGATAGTTGAGCGGTGGGTGGAGACGAGGAAGTAAAGCGGCGGGTCACACGCTCGCGCGATTGAGAAGAGAGTGTGCGGTTGAGAATTTTGGCGAGCGCAAGACCCGCCGCAACGGGGCAAAGGAAGGGCAGACCGGGAGGTCTGCCGCTCAAATCAGCAGGACCTGCCGCAACGGGGCAGAGGAAGGGCAGACCGGGAGGTCTGCCGCTCAAATGAGCGGGATCCGCCGCAACGGAGCAGTGGGAAGGGCAGACCAGGAGGTCTGCCGCTCAAATTAGCAGGATCCGCCGCAACGAACAAAAGAGGTCGGGTCATTGACCCGGCCTCTTTTCCATAAGCATCAGTATGGCCCTTCGACTACGCTCAGGGCAATTATCACAATCTCATGCGTCTACTATTCTCAGACAGAATCTATCAATGCTCGTGCTGGAGGCACGAGGTGTTAACATCGGTCCCGCGGATTCCCATGAGATTCGGGCCTTTGGGCAACGGCTTACGAACCGGTTCGAGCTGCTCGAGGGTGCGGGCATTGAACAAACGGCCATTGACCATCGTGTACAGTACATTCTCTGACTGGCGGATATCGGCCAGTGGGTCGCCATCGATGACAATCAGGTCGGCAAGCATGCCGGGCTGGATCGAGCCAAGCTTGTGATCAAGTCCGATAGATTTGGCGCCGTTGTAGGTGGCGACGCGGAGTGCTTCATGGTTGGTCATGCCGCCCTGCTGGAACATCCAGAGTTCCCAATGCGCGCCGAGTCCCTGGAGTTGGCCGTGGGCGCCGAGTTCCACCAGGCCGCCACGATGGAGAATCTCGGCAGCGGTTTTGGAGATAGAGAAGTGGTGGTACTCGGATTCAGGAGCCATCGGTCGACGGCGCGAGCGCGGGTCGAGCACTGAACGCGGAACGAAGCGGGCAAGCCGTTCATTCTCCCAGACATTAAAATGTTGGTACCAGTAGTTCTCACCCATAATGCCGCCGTAGGCGACGATCATGGTCGGCGTGTATCCTGTGCCGGCCTTACTCATCAACTGAAGTTCCGGCTCGTACAGCGGAGTGACCGGGACGCAATGCTCGAGGGTAGTGTGACCATCAAGGTAGTGCGTCATATGGTCATGCAGGGTTGAGCCGCCTTCGGGGACAACCATAACGCCGAGTTCATGCGCGGCCTTGATGACCATCTGGCGCTGTTCGCGACGCGGTTGGTTGTAGCTCTTCACTGAGAACGCGCCCCAGGCGGTGGTACGCTTGATTGCAGAGACGGCATCCTCATAAGAGTTGATGACGGTCTTGAAACTGCCATCGGCACCATAGAGAATTGTGCCGGTGGAGAAAACGCGCGGGGCGAGATAGTTGCCTTGCAGTTGCAGTTCACCTTCCGCGAAGATCATCTCCGAGTTGTTGCTCGGGTCATGGGTCGTGGTGACACCGAACGCCAGATTGGCGAGCCATGCCCACTTTTGCTGGGAGTAGACATCCTGGTTGGACGAGCCGGTGTGCGCGTGGATATCGATGATTCCGGGCATGAGGAATTTGCCGGAGACATCGATGACTTTCGCGCCGGCAGGGATCTTGATCTGGTCTCTAGTGCCGACCTCGGTAATGAGATTCCCTTTCACATGAACGACGCCATTCTCGATAATAGATAGGTCATGCATTGGGGCGATGC
>JAYRFH010000035.1:0-26724 GCA_041908405.1 Candidatus Zixiibacteriota bacterium | reverse complement strand
TGACTTAAAGCCTCAAAATCGGAACATTCCGAGCTACTAACTTCAGCGACAAGGGAGCTTTACCGCATGGCTCGACTATCCCGGGCAACCCGTGAGACGATCAAGACCATCCTGGTCATTCTGGCGGTCTTGGTGATTGTCCTCATCTATCTCGTCTACCCCCTCAATCGGACCAAGGCATTTATGGGGAGACCGGAGGTCGATGGCCAACCGTCCGACACGCTCCCCCTTCCGAATGACCTGACGGCATTTGTAACGGCCGGTCTTCCGGCTGACAGTATGCGGATCGAGACCGATGGCCTGACCAAACTTGCGGCCGCCTATATCCCATCGACTGATTCGGTGGCGAGAGGTCTGGCCATACTCATTCCTTCCGAACAACAGGATCGGACTCATTTGCTCGGTCTGGCGAAAGCGTTCCGGGACTCCGGCTTCGCGGTAGCGACCTATGACCAGCGCGCCACGGGAAGTTCATCCGGCGAGTATCACTCCGATGGTCAACTGGAGATGACCGACCTTGAAGCGGTTATCGCCCACCTTGAGATACATGGCCAGATTGCCCATCCGCTGATCGTGGTCGGCTATAACGCCGGTGGGGATGCCGCGCTTTTGACTTCGATCGAAGAGAAACGGATCGACGCGCTGGCGGCGATCGAGCCGTACTTGACCACCGATCGGATGATCGATGCCTTGCGCGAAAAGAAGAGCCTCATCTGGTTTCCCTTTTATCGCACCATGTTCTGGTGGTGGTATAATATCCGGAGTACCAGCGCCGCCGCGTATCGTGAGGTAGGCGATATCAAAGCTCCATCCGCTCCCTCGATATTGGTGGTCCGAGCCGGACAGCAGACCGACCCTGCGATCCTCGCTCTGCAATCATCCGCGCGGGAACCGCTGGAGATCAAGACCGGTTCAGTAGCAGACAGCGACCTCGTGGTCGCGCTATTGACACTCAGCAGGAAATAGGTCGGCTATCGTTCCATGCGGCAGACAGTGAGCAAACAGATTCGACACGCGGCGCTCCATCTGGCGATGGCCGCGTATCTGTTTCTCTTTCTCGGCTATGTCGTACCGCACCATGCGTGCGAGCACACCGCCTGCGACCTTCATGCCGCCGCGCAGTTTGCCGAACAGGCCGATCATCACGCCATTCACAATCCGGACATCTGCCAGCTCTGCAAGACCCATGGTCAGCTTGACCTGCTGACCATTGACGCATCGCAGGCACTGATAGACGAATCTCCTTCGACCCCTTTGGTCGAGGTCAATGCCTCGCCGGAATCGCTCGATTTAACTTCGCTCCTTTCCCGCGCTCCTCCAGGCATCGCCTGATTTCTCATCAAATCTCTTACTTTGCACCAGCGCAGCCCGGTATAATTATGGCTGGGCGATGATTCTTATGGAGGATATCATGAAAAGAGCTGTTTTGCTCCTGTTTCTCATATGCATGGCCGGTACTGGCGTAGTGGCCATGACGCAGCCGGATATTTCGGCCATCGGCGATTTCCGCACCTTCACCGGCAATTACAAAGACGCGCACGGCCATGAGACCACGCGCAATGGCAATCTGAATATGCGGTTCAATGAGCTGGAGATCGCCATCAACGGCAACCTGAACCCATACACACGCGCGGATATCTCATTCGCCAACCATGGCGATGGATTTGAGATAGAAGAAGCCTACGCGACCATTCTGCGCGGCCTTCCTCTTGGCGCGCAGATACGGGCGGGGCGATATCTCGTCGATTTCGGCAAATTGAACACATACCATCCCCACGCCTACCCGTTTGTCGACCGCCCGCTTGCCTTGCGCATGATGTTCAACTTCGACGGATTCATCGATGAAGGCGTGAACGTCAGCTTCTTATTGCCGGTCGGCTTCTACAGCAAACTCTCTTTGAACACGCTCCGCGGAAAGATATTTGAACCTGATGCTCACGCGCACGAAGATGAGGAACCGACTCAGAACGAGAAGCGCGACACTGAGGATCCGATCTTCACCGGACGTCTGAGTGGATTCTTTCCTGTCGGCGAAAAGGGAAATCTGGAGATCGGTGCATCGGTGCTGCATGGTGTCTATGATAAGTCAGGCGAAGAGTCCGGAGAGAACATCCCAGGATATCCTAATCTCTGGGCAACCATGTACGGTGTTGACATCAAGTACAAACACCGTTGGTCGGATTACTCTTCACTTGTCCTTCACAGCGAACTGATCGGCAGTCGTCGCGAACCGGAAGGCGCCGGTAGCGGGTCAGGCGATGTCTCTACCATCGGCGGGTTCTTCTTCGCCGACCTCCAGTTCTCCAAGCGATACAATATCGGCGCCATGGTTGATGTCGCGCCAGGTATCTTCGATGGCGGCGAGCATGACTACAACCCTATCGAAGATATGAATAATACCGAAGCAGGCATCTTCGATGATCAGAACCGGACAACGTCATTTACTCTGTTCTCGGGGTTCTCTCTGCTCGAAGAAACAACCGTCATCCGGCTGTTCGGCCGTCTGACCTCATTCGATATCAAGGATGCATCCAAACTGGTCAATACTGATTTGACCGAGAAGGACGACGAGTACACCGTCGGGCTTCAGTTGCTCTGGTCGCTCGGCCCACATAAACCCCATCAATTCTAGGCGAGGAGATATATAGTATGAAAAAGACAATTCTGATGTTCCTCCTCGCGCTTACGATGCTGGTGACAACCGCGTCCGCCGCGGTCAAAGTCGTGGCGTCATCATCCGATCTCGCGGCCATCGCCAAGGAAATCGGCGGAGACAAGATAGAGATAACCGCAATCGCGCAGGGGAGATCCAATTTGCATTTTGTGGAGATGCTCCCCAGCTACATGCTCAAGGTCTCAAAGGCGGACATCTATCTCAAGATCGGTCTGACCATGGATCAATGGGCGGATGGGATCATCGATGGCTCCCGCAACGGCAAGTTGACCATCGTCGATTGCTCAAATGGAATAGAGGTGCTCGATAAACCTGCCGGGAAAGTTGACGCTTCAATGGGGGATGTGCACCCTTCGGGAAATCCGCATTACTGGCTCGACCCACGAAATGGAAAGCTCATCGCGAAGAATATTCTCGATGGTCTGGTCAAAGCGGATTTGACCAATGCGTCTGTCTATCAGGCGAATTTTGAATCATTTGCCCAGCGACTTGATTCGGCCTGGCAGAACTGGTCAGCCGCGAGTGAATCATTCAAGGGAACAAAAATAATCAGCTACCACACGACCTATTCCTATTTTGCGAAAGCGTTCGGAGTCGCGATCGCCGGCCAGATCGAACCAAAACCGGGGATCGAACCGACCGCCTCGCATACATCCGAGTTGATCGATTTGATGAATCAGCAGAGCGTCAAGATCATCTTCCGCGAACCGTATTTCTCAGAACGCGCGCCAAACTCGCTCGCCAAAGCTACTGGCGCAACTGTCTACACCGTGCCATCATCGGTTGGCGGAGTCGAAGGCGCGACAGACTATTTCTCGCTCTTTGATACTTTGCTCGGCACGCTGAAGAAAGCGACCGGTCACTGATGTTTGAATTGCTGCAGCAACCCTTTGTGCAAATTGGTATCCTGGTCAGCCTCGTGCTGGCCGGGATCCACGCCTATCTCGGCTTCCATGTCGTCAGTCGGGGAGTGATCTTTGTCGACCTCTCGCTCGCCCAGGCGGCGGCATTCGGGTACGTCATCGCCATCTTCGCCGGAGTGGGGGACCACTCTCTGCAATCGTACTTCATATCCCTTTCGTTTACCATGCTGGCGGCATTGTTGGTCGCGGTCAGTCGCACACGCGATGACCGTATCCCGCAAGAGGCATTCATCGGAATCATCTATGCCGGTTTTGCGGCACTCTCGGTCTTGATCCTGTCGCACCATGCCGAAGGTATGGAAACTATTCAAGAGATCTCCAATGGCTCCATCCTGACTTGCACTATCCCTGAGCTGCTGACGATCGCGGCGCTTTACTCGGGTGTCGGGTTGATTCACTATCTCTTCCGCGACAAATTCTTCCTGATATCCGAAAATCGAAAACAGGCCGCGGCTTCGGGAATGAATGTGATGCTCTGGGATTTTCTCTTTTACGCGACCTTCGGTATCGTGGTGACCTCTTCGGTCCATATCGCCGGAGTGCTTCTGGTCTTTTCGTTGCTGGTGATCCCGCCGGTTATCGCGCTGTTGATCACGCAATCCAAAGGGAAGCGTCTGGCTATCGGCTGGACAGTGGCGGTAGTGGGAGCGTTAGCCGGTATTCACGGCTCGTTGCTGTTGGATCTTCCGACCGGCCCCTCAATCATGATCGCCCTGATCATCATGCTCTTGCTGACGACGGGGGTGAGGACGATTCGTAGGTCGGGTTGAGCGACTTCTCAATCGTACTCTCACTTCTCAAGAGCGTGCGAAGCAAAACCCGACACCATTTGCGCGGCAGACGTCCCCGTCTGCCCGAAGATGTTCTGTAGGTCAGGTTGAACCCGACACGGTTGCTACAACCCCAAACTCGGCTGCAACCGCTCCATCGGCGATGGCAAGGCCGGCATCTCATCGTACGTCCGCCCGTTCAAAATGCGCCCCGCCTCTTTCTTGTTCACTCCGCCCCACTGCTTGAAGAAAAACGCGGTCTTCTGCTGACGGCATTGCTTGCGGATCTCCTCGACCCACTCCTTTTTGATAGGTCGCGCGCCAGGACCGGATTCTCCGCCCACGATCGCCCAGTGGATGTCATGCAGATCAAGGTCCGGGAGCGGCCCTAATAGCGGTTCGAGCGACAGGAAACGGATCGTCGAAGGGACTTTCCGAAGGTCATCTATCCTGTACTGATAGGTCGCGCTTTCAACCGTCACTCCCATCCAAAGATTCTCTGGCCAATCAAGTTTCGGCGCGTAACGGACCAGCCGCTTGGAGCGTTTGGTCAGCAATTGGAAGATATGCTGGTCAGCGCGGCGCATCACGTCGAATATCTGTTCGACAAACGAAAACGGCACCTTCTCGTGGAACAGGTCGGACATCGAGTTGACGAAAATGATCTGCGGTTTGGTCCAGCGAAGCGGCGCTTCCAACACATCGGGATGCAGTGTCACCTCAAACCCGTTTTTATATTTGGCGACTCCCATTCCCTGGAGACGTTTCGCCATCCGCTCGGCGTAGCAGTGATCACAGCCGGGGGAGACCCTGGAACATCCGGTGACCGGATTCCAGGTGGAGTGAGTCCATTCTATTCGGGATTTCTGAACCATTTTAAGCCCTATCAGGAAAGTGCACCACTATATCGTCGGCTATTGTGTCCTTACGTCTGCGTTTGCCCGCTGGATCTGATGCCTTGATTCTGTTCTCATCTCGTAGAATGACAAGACCCCTCGTGATGTTTCGGTTGGTTCCAAAATAGCCCTTAATGTGATATTGCTCTTTTATAGATTTGACTGTTAGTCGACGACCACTGAATAGCTCCATTAGTCGCTCGCGAACATGGGACACGGATTCTGGAAAGTCTATCTCAGAAGTAACGTCTTGCTCTCTCCATCGATACAAAGGTTCCCCTTCGGTATTTCGCATGCTGTGTTTAGCCATTGTGTCCTTCATAATCTCAAATCCTCTCCACTTTTTTGTTAGGAATATGAGATAGTGCGAGACCGCTTTTCGCTTACCCTTTTCGAAAGCGAAAGGTACAAAATACAGCCGTTGATTGAATCGCTTCCTTAGTGCTGTCCTCAGTTCCTCGATGACCTTTGCATGAAATGACATCCCATTGCGACCGAGAGGCTGAAATTCTCTAAGTTCGTCAAGACCTTCTTCTAGAAAGATGTCAGCAAGCTCGTTTTCCTGTGCTGGTATGCTTAAATTTCTCCTAATGCCGTCTATTGAAATGTAAAAGAGACAATCACAACCCCACCGGTTTACCACTGAGACAAGTAGATCGAGCGAAATGCCCTTAAAACCCCAAGGGTCGATAAACGTAAACGACCTCTCTTCGACGGGTAAACTTGGAACGAATTCCTTGCCAACGTTTACGTTCTCAATCTTTGGAGTGTGTTTCAAGAGAGCTACTGCTTGGTGGGATTCTACTTGGCGCTTTAGGTAAGCGTAACATGCTTTGTTTCTTTCGTAGAAAAAGCAGCTCAATTGTTGACGTATTGTACTATCAACGATTGCCGCATCGAGGATTCTCAATGGCGTGGACGGTGTACCATCCTTGTATCTACCCCTACCAGAGCACAGGTCGAGATACGTCAGTGAATCGCCGTATCCCTTCAAGATGTTTGCCCATCGAGAGAAATACTCGACTGCAATCTCAGTCTTTACCAAGGAATGCTTTTGCTGTTTCGCCCAAAAATCCCTGTTGCTTGCCATAGTAGTCCCCCTGGCGCATGAAGTTTCCCTAAATTCATAAGTCATTAAAGAGTCTGGAATAACTCTTGGCTACTATAAAAACCTGTTCGCATCCCTACTCCGCTGGTTCGATTTGGCGGGTTCTCGAACGGACCCGCCCCACAATTCCAGAAATTTCCCCCCTCTTGTCGATTCCCAAACTCACCGTTCGTCATTATCTTGGATAGAGTAAATCAATCATCGCGCAGACAGACAGGAGGCGCTATGGCCGAGTATATGTTGTTGATCCGCAACGGCGAATGGGTGGAACTCTCCCCCGAAGAGATGCAGAAGTCGATGGAAAAGTACATCGCCTTCACCCGCATGCTCCGCGACAAGGGGCACTTCAAAGGCGGCGATGAACTGCAATCCAATGGCCGCGTCCTGCGGAAACAGGGGAATTCCATCGTCGATGGCCCCTTCACCGAAACCAAAGAAACGATCGGCGGCTATTTCCTGATCGAGGCTGAGAGCTACGACCAGGCGGTCGAACTCGCCAAGCAGTGCCCGACTTTCGACCATGGCGGTATGGTCGAGGTCCGCGCCATTTCGCTTTACCAGTGAGGAAACCAACCGGACAGTGAACGATCAGCCCGGGGCGTCTCATACCACTCAACTGGTGGAGCATCTCTTTCGGCGGCAATCCGCCCGTCTGATTGCCGCTCTCACCGCAATGGTCGGTCTTGCCCAGATCGACCTGGTGGAGGATGTCGTGCAGGAGACTTTACTTAAGGCGCTCAAAAGCTGGCCGCATACAGGTCTCCCGGACAATCCCGAAGCATGGCTCTATCGGACCGCGCGCAACCTGATGGTCGATCATCTGCGCCGAGCCAAGCTCCACGCCACGCGGGAAGCCGATATCACGCGGCATATCGAAAGCGAATCCATGCCTGCACTACCTGAACCGACTTACCAGCACGAGCTTGACGATAACCAACTCCGCATGATCTTCGCCTGCTGTCATCCATCGTTACCCTATGATGCGCAGACCGCGATCGCGCTCAAAGAGCTCTGCGGATTTTCGGTCGGCGAGATCGCGCGAGCGTTTCTGGCGGAAGAATCGACTATCGCTCAGCGAATCGTTCGCGGCAAAAAACAGTTCCGCTCCGGCGACATTCCATTCGCGGTCCCCGAACCATCCGAGATGTCGGCGCGAATGGATGCGGTTCTCCGTGTCATCTATCTCATCTTCAACGAAGGATACACGCGCCACTCAGGCGATGATCTTATCTCCAGAGAGTTGGCCGAGGACGCCATCCGCCTTGTGGAACTGCTGGCCGCGAATCCGAACACTGGTACACCGGAACTTCATGCTCTACTTGCGCTATTCCATTTCCAGCTCTCGCGCTTCCCGGCCCGACAATCCGGTGGCGACCTGATTCTTCTCGAACATCAGGACCGCACTCTCTGGGACAGGCAATCAATCGCTCGCGGGTTTCACCATCTGGAGAAAGCAGCCACCGGATACAAACTCTCCCGTTATCATCTCGAGGCCGGCATCGCCTCATTGCATGCTCAGGCTGTTTCATTCGACCAAACCGACTGGCGGCAGATGGTTGAGTGGTATGATCAACTTCTCGAACTTGAGCCCTCGCCGGTAATCTTCCTCAATCGCGCGGTCGCGCTCGGATTCTGGAAAGGGTACGAGGTCGGCCTGGCGGTTCTGGATACCTCAGATACCGCGAAATCCTTACTGAAATATCCCTATTTTCATGCGGTTCGCGCCGAGCTGCTTATCCGGTCCGGTCAGCAAGCCGAAGCGGTCATTCCCCTGCAGACCGCTATCTCGTTGACTCAGAACAGTACCGAACGCGCGTTCCTTTCCCGCAAGCTTGCCCTGCTCACTCAATCCTGACCGATATCACGGTCAGAATTCACCATTTTTCTCTCTCTTTCGGGCACCCTTGCCCAATCTTGGCGGTTGTGTATATTCGACATTCGTTTCAACAGAGGAATTATCAAATGCATACTGTGCAATTAGCGGATAATGTCTGGTGGGTCGGGGTCAAGGACCCGGATCTCAGGATATTTGATATCGTCATGGAGACCAAGCAGGGGACTACCTACAACGCCTACCTGGTCAAAGGGGAGAAGATTGCCCTTATCGACACGGTCAAGAAGCAGTTCTCGGAGGAATACTTCGAGAAGCTGGCGAAACTGATCCCGATAGAATCGATCGACTATCTCATCGTCAACCATACCGAGCCCGACCATAGCGGCGCGATCGTCGAACTGCTCCGCCGTTGCCCGAAGCTCGAGATCTATTGCTCCGCCTCCGCGGTCCCCTTCGTCAAGAGCACGATCAATATGGAAGCGAAGATCGTCGGCGTGAAGGATGAGCAGACGCTCGACCTCGGCGGCAAAAAGCTCGTTTTCAAAGTTCTTCCATACATGCACTGGCCCGATACCATGATGGAGTATTTGCCGGAGGCGAAGATCCTTTTCTCCTGCGATGGTTTCGCCGCGCATATCGCCGGTGATTCCATCTGGGATGACCAGCAGACCGGCGACCTCGACTGGGAAGTGAAATACTACTTCGACTGCATCATGCGCCCTTTCACCGGCTACATGCGCAAGTCTCTGCCGAAACTCGACGCGCTTGATATCGCGATGATCGGTACCTCCCATGGTCCGGTGCTTCGCACGAACGTGAAAAGCTATCTCGAACGCTACAAAGCCTGGTCTGTTGACAAAACAGTTGGCGCCGAACGCGTCCCGGTCTTTTACGCGACCAACTATGGCAATACCGGCCTGTTGGCTGAAGCGATGGCGAAACATCTGACCGCGCTCGGCTTCGAGTGCAAGCTTATCGATATCACGCAGACCTCGGCGGATGATATCCGCGAAGAGATCGAACGCTCGATAGCAGTGGTGGTCGGAACGCCGACTTTCAACGGCGATGCTCCCAAGCCGGTTTGGGACTTCCTGTCGCTTTTCTCGACCGTGTACAGCCTCGGCAAAAAAGCCGCAGCCTTCGGCTCCTATGGATGGGGAGGCGAGGCTCCGAAACTGGTGCTCGACCGCCTCGCCGGTCTGAAGCTGAAAGTCTACCCTGAGCCGCTCAAGGCCCGCCTGATCCCCTCGGATACGGAGATGGCCGAGGTGAAGACCTTCGCCGAAAATATCGGTGCCTTCTTCCGCGGCGCCGAAGTCCCCGATAAAGCCACGGCCAAAGCCTGACAATTCCATTCGCTTAAATCAGGACGGCAGGAGTCACCCTCCTGCCGTTTTGTTCGTATAACGGTTATGACACATTACCCGAGCAGGTTGGGACTCGCGTTTCTCTTCGCCGTGGCGATGGCCGCGGTCGAGTCCGCGGTAGTCGTCTATCTTCGCGCCATTTACTATCCCGAAGGATTCAGCGTCATCCTCAAAGCTTTCAGCCATCAGCATCAGGCGGTCGAGATAGGACGGGAGTTCGCGACCATCGTGATGCTCATCACTGTCGCCGGGATGTTGGGCCGCGAACGGTGGGAGCGCTTTGGATGGTTTATCTTTCTCTTCGGAGTCTGGGATATCTTCTACTATATCTGGTTGAAGGTCATGATCGACTGGCCGCTCACCCTCACTGATTTCGACATTCTCTTTCTCATTCCCGCGCCATGGGTCGGGCCAGTTATCGCGCCGGTGTTGGTCTCCGCGCTGATGATCTACGCGGGGATACTTCTGACCAAACTCTACAAGCGGAACCGACGTTTCCACTGCACGCCGATAACCTGGGCTCTGGCGCTTGTCGCTACTGCGGTCATCCTCTACTCATTCCTCCGCGACGCCGACAACGTCTTATCAGGCACGATGCCCGATCCGTACTGGTATCCGTTGTTATTCGTGGGGCTCGGATTGTACGGACTCGCCTTTTGGTGGTCCTACCGCCGCACTCTCGGATAACGCTGCAAAGCAAAACTGAGCATAAGAGAAGGCCGGGAGCATCCGCTTCCGGCCTTACACTTTCAACAACGATCCGCGTCAGACGGCGAACTTCTTCATCATCTCCTGGATCAATCGCATATGCCCTTCTTCGAACTTCGCCAGGTCATTGAAGATCTTTTTTCCCTCGGCCGAACTAGTCTGGCTGGCCTGACGATCAAACAATTCAAACGCCTCTTCTTCCAGACGGTAGGCGATCTCGAGGATCGTTTTGACCGTACTAGCCGCCTGTACCTCTTTGATCAGTGCGCGATGAGTTTCATTCATCTCTTCGCCGATCTCAGGGAGCCCTTCTGTTTTGAGCGCGTCGGCGGTGCTGATCCATTTTTCCGAGCGAATGAGGGAGTGGTGTTGCCCCTCGAGGATCTGGAAATGCATCTTCTCTTCCATAGCCAGCCGCTCGAGTACATCCTTGAACTGCTTCGCCTGAGTTTTCTTGGATGCTTCGATATAAAACACGTAGGCCGCGGTCTCGGATTGGATCCCCGCGTTGAGAGCCAGCAGGACGTCAGGATTCACCGGTGTCATGGTCAGTTACCTCTATGTCAATTCATCTCATTGTCGATAATCGATATATCGTACCAAATTAGTCATTTGAAATCTGCTGTCAAGCCCCGCGCCGGGATGGTGATTCAAAAGAATACCCCGAAGTAGTATTTCTACTTCGGGGTGATGATCGCTATCCGGTGCAAACTACTTCAACAAAAGCATCTTTCCAGTTCCCCGGAATTCACCCGCAGTCAATCGATACAAATATACTCCGGACGTTACCGGGTTGTTTTGGGAATCACGTCCACTCCAGACGACCTGCTTGTTGCCTGCCGATTCGACGCCATCAACCAGTGTCGCAACCTCCTGACCCAGGATGTTATAAACTGCCAGCCTCACATATGTCGATCGAGGAAGATCATACATGATGGTCGTGCTGGGGTTGAACGGATTAGGATAATTCGGGTGCAGAGCAAATGTCGTCGGCAGTCCAGTTCCATTCTCACTCCCCGCGTCAGTTGGAACTGGCACGACTGTGAAGCTATTGAATCCAGCGGTTGGTTCCGCCCCTGCACCTGCCAGCACTCGCCAATAGTATATGGTGGAATCGTCAGAGAGCAGCTGACTGGTGGTGTATTGTCCACCGGTCACCGTCGCACTGTCTATGATGGAACCAAATGTCGGATCGGTGGCCAATTGGAAAACTACGCTGCCTGGCTCTGGCCAGGTGAAGCTCGGTGAGGGTGACGTTACATACGCTCCAAGTTTCGGCGAGATCGGTGAGTTGCCATCGGGATAGATCACAAATTGATACCCCTCTGCCGGCATGCCGATCGATCTCGCGATCGAGTAAGACTCGCTATTTATCGAATAGGTCAGCGAAAATGAACTGCCGATCGGCAGATTCGGCTTTGGAGACACCGTCACGAGATAGCCGCCCGGTTCCGCGATACTGCTGGACGCAACAGCATCGAGCGCGGCGTTATCGTTTAGCGGGCGCCGATAGTACGACGATGCCGGCATGACCTGCTTTGTCTCATCCAGCTTCGCGCCACTCGGAGCCGTTATCTGCAAATTCGCGTTGTCTTCAGCCCGCACTTCAAATCGCGCCGAAAGCATGTCTGGGTCGCTTTGGTTTAGATAGCAGTAGATGACTCCTGTGTCGAGTATCTTGTAAGAGCTTACTACAACGTCCATGTCGCCGTCTATGTCGATGTCCATTGCGTCTAGCGCAAAGGGCGTAAAGAACGGCACCTGGTATCGCAACTCATTCTCGAACGAACCAGAGCCATTGCCAAACAGGATGCCCAGATACTTCTTGGTTCCGTTGATGTATGCGATATCGAGATCTGTATCGTTGTTGAAATCGCCCAGACAGTTGGCAAAGATCTGCCCGTTCACAGTGCGAACTAGATACTGACTGAAGGAGCCATCCGCGTTCCCTAGATAAAGCATCAGGTTGCTGGTCGCTCCGCCGACCGATGGCGTTGACAAACACAAGTCGAATCGACCATCGTTGTTGACGTCAGCTCCTTGATTGGTGACTTGAATATCGCGTGTGCCAAACGTCTGCGCATATGAGAATGACGGGAGGAGACTGTCCTGACCATTGTGCAGAAATATTTCCAATCCACTGGTCGTACCGACCGCAACATCATCCCAGCCATCTCCATTGAAATCGGCGGAATTGACCGAAAGAGCGCTGTCTTCAGAAAAATAGTGAATTTCCTTCTGAAAGGTCCCTCCCTGTGCGCCTATGAAGATGGAGAATCCAGTTTGAGCGGATGCCACCAGATCCAGAATACCGTTTCCGTCAAAGTCGAAGAGGTCGGTCGAGTACCCTGACGCGGTTGGCTGATCAAACATGTGTGCCTCGGTGAATGAATTATCACCGCCGCCATAGTAAGTCAACAAGCCGAAGGTGCTGTACATTACAAGGTCGAGAGTATCATCACTGTCAAAGAAGCCAAGCTGTGGCCCGCGCTTATGAAAGCCGTCGAAGACGGCGGACGCTTCCAAAAGTTGATCTTGATAATCATAGACGGCATAAGAGAGCGGCCAACCCGAACCGGCTACTATCACTTCTGGTCGACCGTCACCATCGCAGTCACCGTGTGTCATGCCAAGAGCTTGCACAGCATTCGGCGATTCACTCCGGGACATTGCTATGAGGTATTGGCTACTCGACACCACTTGCAGAATCACTTCACCTCTCGTCCACCTCAGAGAATCATCCATACCTTCGAAGGTTGCGCGCCAAACGCCGATATCATCAGGACCCGGCTGCCATTCGAAGGAGATGGGGTTCGTTCCAAAAACCATTGGGGTGACGCTTGGGATATGGGCGGTGTTATCTTCAAGGCACAGCGAAACCAATTGAACCGAAACGTCGCCAGATGTCTCTGACGCTGCTGAAACTGAAAATGAAACTGTCTCACCGGCGACAAGTGGAGGGATTTCTTCCGGTATGTCCAGGTGGGGGGGATGAATCGCTTGCACAACCTGCAAAACTGTGGGCCTGAAGAACGGGTGTATGGTCGCGAACGGACCTTGGTCCCAGACAATAAAGTCGAGGCTGGTTTCGGCCACCCAATCAAGACTGTCTACCACTAGCGCACCTTCTGACAGACCTGTCATGAAGATTTGATACAGAACTCCGTTTCCAGGCGGAAGTCGATTTTCTCCAGCGTAGCGGAAGGCCATGATCTGAAATGTATCGGGTGACAGACCGTCGCTGGCGAAATTTCCGCCACTACGAAAATCCAGTATCGAGGGATCCGCAAGACGATCCACCCAGACCACTGAGTCGACCCTTGCATATCCGCCGGCAAGTGACGTAAATCCAAACGCGGTGAGAAACCCATCGATTGTGTCGTCGTTCCAAAACCAGATATCAACGGGCTTGGATTCACCGACAACCAAAGTTGCAGGCATTATGCGAAGAGTGTCAACTATTCCGGGATCATATGGATCTTGCGAACTTGCAATTGACGGCACGAGTACTGCCATCACACAGACCAACATGAACAATTTAGATTTCATAACTCCTCCCATAAGATCAAGGTTGCCAATGAGACGACAGAATGGGCCGCGGTGTGCAGTCCAATCATGTCTCCAAAAGAAGCATAGTGGAGCCACCTGTCTACGTCAACTCACAATGCCGCCTATTAATAGCTCTCCCGGCAACGACTCATTCGCCAGAATCGGCAATTCTCTCTGCCACAACAAGATGGCCACGCTTACGGGCAGCTCGGCAGCGTCGGCTGCGGGGTAGCTACCAGGTAACTTATCAAAAGTGACAGATCGGACAGATCGATGCCACCTAACGCCGAAATGTTCGCCTCGTTCTCACACGCCAATCCCGGGCGCGGCACGACCGTCAGATACGAGATCAGGATCGACAGATCCGAGATATCAACACCACCCGAGAGATTGACATTTCCGGTCGTTCCTTCACAGCAGATCATCTGGTCACACTCATCCGGGACGCCATTGAAATTGGCATCTGCTGAGAAATGCGAGGCGATATCCGTGGCATCGGTGATGCCATTCCCGTTGCAGTCCGGCTGAAGATCCCACGCGTACTGACTGGCGACCGTGCTCAGCCGCATCAGGCTGGTCGGATAACTGATCATCAACACCAGATCACTCCCCGGCGCAACTCCAAGATCGTGCCACTCACGCCAGGTAAGATTGAGAGTAGAATCTGTCTCCGGTAGGATCGTTGAATTGATCTTCCACTGATACTGAAGTCCGGGGAACGGTATCGGGTCGACCGTGAAATCGATCCCGCCAAACGTAACCTTGCTGCTTCCGCCGACTGCCGGCGATGCGGCATCAATGAGACTAGTCCTATCGAAATACGTGCGAAGATGCGCTTCCTTGCAGACCGGATCGAGCGCCACACCGAGCGCGCGCATCAGGCAATTATGCGATGGCCGATAGATACCTGTGGTCAAATACCGCGCTCCTTCAAACGCGCCGACCGCATTGTACCAGGTCGAAATATCAGGAGTCGGAAGCGGCGTGCCGGCCTCGACCCACGGAAGCCACTTGAGCCCTGGACCCGAGGCATCATAATCTACATTCGCCTCCGGGTCACCCGGCGGAAAACCAGGATAGGCCGATGTGTACTCATCCGCCAGATCGGCGTACGTATGTCCCAACTCATGCAGGATGACTTGCGGTCCGGAACTGTGCGCCGAGAGCACGACTATCGCGCCGCCTGATCCGCCATATTTTGTTGAGTTGACAAGAACGATCAACTGATCCCACATGCCGACTCCCACCATCGCGTCCGCGGCGGCGACCGCGCGGTCATAGCCGGTCTGATTGATAGCGAGCAGTCGCTCGATGCCGTTCACCCAGAAACTTGAGTTGAAATACGTATCTCTGAATGTCCCCTGCGGATCCTGATCGGCGCCGTCTTCATTGCTCTCGACATTGATGCGATAGACATTCGAGCCCAGGAACATGTCGTTTCACGGCGGCGTCGCGTTAAAGGCGGTCATCAGCGCGTTGGTGTGCGTAGTGAAGATACCGGTGCTGAGCGTCGCCGCGGTGTAACCGTCGCCGAGTACTACCATCGTCAGACGATTCTGATCGGGGCCGGTGTCGCGGAGTTTGGTCACACTGACCGGGCCCTGCATCGGCCGTGGTTGACGGATATCAATGGCGAAAGTTTTCTGCTGAAACTGAAATGCCGGTGGGATCTCCAGACCCGGCTGATTCATCTGCGGAGCGGCCAAGGAACTCAACGTGAGCGAGACTGGCGCAAGCGACTCGAGCGGTCCTTGTGCTCTCACTACGATCATTCCTTTTTCCGGGATCACGACCTGACAAGGTTGTCCCTCGACAAAAGCGGCACGCATCCCGACCGGGATCTCTACCGTCCCCTGCGCGATGACATCCCCTGCCTGATTGCGCCACTCGGCTGTATAGCTCAAACGGATCGGCGCGCTCTCCAGCCCCGGCGTGATGATCCGCTTGGCGGTGGGCTGAATCGGAGCGACCTGACTGAGTGACAAGACGTTATTCTCATAGTTGAAGACCATCTGCCACCATTGGCTGTTTTCAGATGCATTGGCAGTTATTGTGAGAAGAACGATCAGGGTGAGGAAACGGGCGATAGTCGCGACAATTCGAGACATTGGATACTCCACAGAACGGTTGGTACTACTGACTGACAATATAATCAAGTTTGTCCAGTTTGCCTAAAAAAATCGGCTGCCCGTTGCGGGGCAGCCGTAATTGATTCAGTAAACTGAGAATCACCCCGTTACGGGCAATTCGGCAACGTCGGTTTGGGCGTCGTCGTCAGATAGAGGATAGTCAGTGACAGATCTGAAAGGTCTATTCCTCCAACCCCATTGATGTTCGCCTCTGGCTCGCAAGGGAGCGTCGGGCGCGGCGTAGTGGTCAAATAGGCAATAAGCAGCGAAAGGTCAGACAGGTCCGGTGTCTCCGCCACTGACTTGTTGACATTCCCTCGCGTCCCGATACAGCAACTGGTGACGCACGAAGCCTGCAGATTGTTGACCATCCAGGCCTTGGCCTTCGCGTGTTCAGCCTGCATGGCCGCCACAGAGCCCTGACGAAGCGATATCAAAGCGGTATAGTAGACGATCGTATCACCCAACCCGATCGATTGATTGTGATGATAGGTCAGCGCCGCGTGCAAGTCGGTCGCCCCACCAAGGTACGACATGAAGCCGCTGTTCTGCATTCTGGTGTAGAGCTGCTCCGGGACAAATCCATTGTTGGGATATACCCAGGTGGAGTTGTCCAGCGTGTAGCCATTGCGCGCGGTCTCAGTCGTGACCAGGTTGCAGGTGTCATTCTTGTAATACCCGAGCCACGACATACCACCATACCGGAGGTTATTGTCCTGACACTCACCCGGTTCGTTGGTCGATTCCACACCGACCTGGTAGACCAAATTTCGCGTCACGTCGACGCCGCTGTTGTTGCCGCTCACATCCGAAGGAATATCCCAATCGATCACTTCGCCAATAGTCACACCGCTGTGCATGGAGCCATCAAACGAGTAGACCTTGGTCGCCTGAATGATAAACTGGCTGGAGTCGGTCGCTTTCAGCGCCCAGTAATCGATCTCAATACCGATAGCCGAGTCCGGCGAAACAAATGTTCCCGATTTGAAATTGTCGTATTCCGAAGTAGTCACTGTCGGCTGCATCGAATTCCCGGTCGACACATTGACCACGAGATTGTTATTGAAGATCATCATCGCGACCACTGTATCCGCGCCGGATATATATCCGATCACCGGTGAGCCTTCATAAAGGTAGGTATTGGCCGATGGATTGCAGTCCGTGGTCTGTGAATAATCCATATTGGCCCCGCCCGCCCCCTGCGATCCAGAGTTGCCGAAATTGCCGTTGTTTTTGACAGCCAGTTTCGTAAGCGAGGTCGCTACCGTGTCGACAAAGGCGTCTTCGAAATCACACGGATCTCCCTTCCCGTCGAAATCGCTGTCTTCCTGACCCGGATTGAAAACATTCGGGCAGTTATCGACATCGGCGCAAATGCCGTCACCATCGATATCGTTGTAGTAGTCGTTGATACACGGATCACACACATCGCCGATCAGATCGGCGTCGCTGTCAGTCTGCGCGACATTGGCGACAGTCGGACAATTGTCGCACACATCCTGTCGACCATCACCATCGGTGTCGGCCTGCGTCGGATTTGGATTGGCCGGGCAGCCATCGCACTCATCACCGATTCCGTCACCGTCGACATCGCGTTGGTCCGGATTCGCGAACGCAAGACAGTTGTCGCAAGCATCACCGGCGCCATCTCCATCCGAATCGGCCTGGCCGGGATTTGCTATCGACGGACAGTTGTCGAGATAATCGGCAATACCATCACCATCCATATCGCCCCCCTCACATGCATCCAGTTTGTAGTTCTGGTTGAGATCCAGTGACGACGCCGGCATGAAATCGAATCCGGTTGGGTCATCCATATTGGCTGATCCACGCACGAACGCGCGGTAGTACAAGCCTGACAACTTTTGATACTCGTATATCCGTTTTACCGTCCCGCCCGTGGCGACAAAGACGTTGCCATTCGGGCCGATCATGATCCCCCACGGTTCATCCGGCGGAGGATACGAACCATTGAATACTCGGATGAACGCGCCGGTCGTGCCGTTGTACTCAAGCACCTGGTCGGTATTGTAGCTTGTCACGAGAAGATTGCCGTTCGCCGGATTGAAAACCAGACCGCGCGGCGAACTGAGCCCGCCTAAACCGGCGCTAACAAACACGCTTATCGATGCTCCCGTCGTCCCGTCAAGCTTGCGGATCGTGTTGTTTCCCGAGTTGGCGACATAGACATGGCCGTCCGGGCCGACTGTCATCGCCACCGGCGCATTTAATAAACTTCCACCTCCCGGCACGAAGTAACCGACAAACGCGCCAGTGGTCGGATCAAATCGCGCGATCCGATTGAGGACCACATCCGTTACCAATAGCGCGGGAACGCCGCTGATATCCTTAAAGAGCAACCCACCGGGGGCGCTGAGTATGCCTGAAGCAACCAGCACCGTACTTACGTTGGTCATCGGATCATACTGCCAGACTTCGCCCGAATTCAGTGGAGTATACACTACCTTGCGATTGGCCGGGTTTATCTTGACATCATAGATGCTCCCCATACTGGTCCCAGAGGTGCGATTGACCACGCCGCTCTGCGCGTGATACTCGCCGACATCGGTCCCCGCGGGAAGTGACAGGTCGCCGACATAGAGGAATCGCTGGTACTGCATATCCTGCCAGTCGACCACGACATTGCTGTTGCAGTCTTCGCATCCGTCCAGAATACGGTTGCGGTTGACATCCAGAGTCAGGTTTGCGTTGATCTCATTGAAATCGATGATCGCGTTGCTGTTGCAATCGAGATTACAGTCATCCGGCTGGAAATCGCCATCGTCATCGGCCGCCAGTCCATTGACTGTCTCGGCGCGATCCGGATAACCGTTGCCGTTGCAGTCCGGCTCACACATATCAGGGACACCGTTCCCGTCGACATCCGGCGCCCCCAATACGATATCCTGCGGGTCCAGAACTGAGTTAGCGTTGCAATCCTGGCATTCATCTGGAATGCCATCAAGGTTACTATCGATACTTGCGCCCAACGCGATATCGATCGAATCATTCACGTTGTTGCCGTTGCAGTCGAACGGATGACAACCCGCGGCATCAATGATACTCCTCACCAGCATGTACACGCGACGGTGCATCCGCAGGTCGATATTCATCTGGTATCCGGGATGGGTATGGCAGTAACTCATGATCGTGCCGATCGACGGCGTGCCGTTACCGCAGTTATCTATCAGTGGTGAATAGCGGCCGTCATCATGTGTGTGGTAGGTCCCCAGGTTGTGTCCCATTTCGTGCGCCACCACATTGATATCCCAGTTCCCGTTGTCCGGATAACGTAGCGGATGCGCGAAACTCCCGTTCAGGAAAGCATCGATACCGTACGCGTCATTGGTGCAGGTATTGGTGATATAGGCGACCCCGGCATAGGCGTTGGTCCGCTCGCCGGAGAACATATGGACGATATCAAAATGGGAGTCATCCTGATTGGCTTTCCACCAATCGCGGAAACCACCCAGGTCATACGCGTTGAAGGGCGGGGGAGTGGTCCAGAACCGCGCGTAGCGCAATGCCAGTCGTATCTGCAGTTGGTCAATGTAGATTGAACTGACCGCGCCGAGCAGTTGCACGACGTAGTCGCGACAGTCGTTCACCGTCGGGAAAATGTTGACCATCGCCTGGTCCATCTCCAGCGCGACATTGAATAACAGCGGCCCCTTGTTGTCGCTCGGAGTCAACACCATCTGGTCAAAATCGAGTACTTCGTTCGGATCATACACCACGCCGCAGAAATTCTCCGGCTCCATCGCGCCGCCGCCGGCCACCGCGCGGACCAGCATCTTCGAGCGGTCGATTGTCCCTTCCTCCAGCGGCGTGGACATGGCGTACCGTCCGTTCACCGACTGGACAAATCCATTGATCATGCCGGAAGGTGTGACGCTGATATAACAGAGCGAACCGGGATCATCCGCGACTTTCCCGCGAAAAAGAACGACTTCCGATGTCGGCAGCTCTTCATCCGTCCCGCCAATGACAAACCGAACATCCGGCGCGAGGATATTGAACCGTTTCAGTTCCAGCTCTATTGACTCGGACGGCGAGACCGGCAAAACCAGAGTCCGCTCATGCGTCCCATCGCGCAGATCCAGGAAGAAATTCGGCGCGACCGATGTTTCAATTCCGTTCGCTTCCACACCTTCGGTGGTAACGGTAAACGGCTGAATCTTCGCGGATGAAGCACTGCCGCTTCCCGCGATCAATAAAAAGAGCGCGCAGATGACAAGCGGGTTGGATATAATTCGAATGCTGATGCTGTGACGCATATTTCCTCGCAACGTGCGGTTGGTGTCCTCTGACACACAGTGAGGAGTGTATCGGATCGGTGATTTCAATGGTTGAGCGGCCGGGAAGTATCTCGGCCTGTATGCCGCCAATTAGCGAGTTTTTAACCCATCTGTCAAGGCAATACTGATAGTCTGAATCCACGTTTCCCTCGATGCGATTCCTCCTATCCATCAACCTCGCAATCGAATACCGCTTCGGTCATGAATCCATTTCTCATTCAACATTTCTATTGCGCCTTTTGGCGTCCGCTGTATTTTGCACCTGCCTATATGAAACACGCCATCTCCGACAACCTCCGCGAACTGCGTGGACGAATTGCCGAAACGTGTGAAGAATTCGACCGGGACGCCGACGAGATCACCATCGTCGCCGTTACCAAGACCTTCCCATCCGACATCATCAAAAAAGCTGTCGCCGCCGGGCTTTATGACATTGGCGAGTCCAAAGTTCAGGAAGCTGAACTCAAGATCAACGAACTCGGCCATATCGCCCGCTACCACCTGATCGGCCATCTGCAATCCAACAAAATCAAGAAGGCGGTCCAGCTCTTTGACGTTATCCAGTCGGTTGACTCATTCGAACTGGCCAAAGAGATCAGCCGGCGGGCCGGAGAGAATGAGCGCGAGATGGAGTGTTATATCGAGGTCAACAGCTCCGGCGAGGCCCAGAAATACGGCATCCCACCCGACCGAACCTTGGATCTGGTCAAACGAGTTATCGAATTGCCCCACATAAAGTTATCTGGCCTTATGACGGTCGGGCCATTGACCGATGACCAGGACGCCGTTCGCGACGCCTTCCGGTCGGTCCACGAGCTGTTTCACCAGGCTCAGGAGTTTGCCGGGGAACAGTTTGATGTCCTCTCTATGGGGATGTCCGACGATTTCCCCCTCGCCATCGCCGAAGGGTCGACCCTGATCCGGGTCGGCACCGGGATTTTCGGCCCCCGCAATCTCAAGGATAACTCGCCATCCGACAGCGAGTAAGGCCACCCCGACGGTTCCTCGTTCGCAGACAATTTCCCTCCACACAAGGTTAAGCTTTTCTCTCTTCCGTTCGATATATCCAGTAAGCGTACTGTTTTGAACAACTTCTGGTGGTGCGAGCATATGTTTGCCCGCCGGTTTCAGGACTCATAAAGAAGAGAGAAGGATCATGGAGTTAACACCCAACGACATCCGGAATTTCGAATTCCCCGCCAAAGTCCGCGGTTATGACAAGGACGCCGTCGACAACTTCCGCGAACAGGTCGCCCTCACTCTCGAACATCTCAAGCAGGATAACCTGAAACTGACGATGGAAGTTGAATCGGTCAAAACTCAGTTGACCGGACTGAAGCAGTTCGAAGACGCGATCAAAAACGCCGCGATCGACGCGCGGAAAAATGCTGACTCAACGATGGCATCCGCGAAAAAAGAAGCGGAAGAGATCCTCGCCAACGCGCGCGAGCAGGCTGACCAGCAGACCTCGAATCTCGACCGTCAAAAAACCGAACTGATGGCGCAGGTCGCCAAACTCGAACTGCTCAAGAAAACCTATCTCAGCAAACTACAGGGTCTGATCCAGTCCCATCTCGAATGGGTACAGGAGATGACCAAAGTTGAACTGCCGAACGAGAATTTCACTCCGGAACTCGATACCATCTCCGTGACGCCGATGCAGCCGCCGACACAGACCGCCGCTTCTGAGCGTCTGCATGTTGAGTCCCGCTCGGAGATCACGACCAAATCGCGCGAGACGATCGCGACCCAGCCCCCCAAAGAGCGCGTCTCCCGCACCGAAGACGCCAATGCCGCCAGTCGCCTGGTGACGGTTGAGCAGATTTCCTCGCAGGCTGACAACCCAAAACCCGAACGTCAGATCGATCCCGAACTCGCCGCCGCGCTCAGCAATTACCAGCACGCCGCCGACGCCGAGAAACAGAACCCGCAGCCGAAACGCGCGAAAGAGACAAGCAAGATAGATATCCCCGCAGAGTATCAGGGGAAAGCGGCCCAGCAGGATTATCATGGGTCGACCGATAAGGTCGCGCGCAATAATTTCGAGCATTCGACGGTGAATATCGATGAACCGGTGCAGGAACCAACTGCGACCGCGCCGACCGGAACGACGCAATCCGCTCCGGCCACTGCCGATCCGAACTCATTGGCGAATGTGCTCGATAATGTCGTGCACAAATTCGAAGAAGAGATGGACAAAGCGGCCCGCAGTTAAGCGATTTCAGACTAGCAGTTGATCAGGTAGAAGACCGGCGAATCCCTTCGCCGGTTTTTCTTTGGGCTAGGGTTGTTGCGACTACAACCTCTCCAGGAAGTCCTCTCGTCAGTTGACAATAGAGATAAGGCAGTATATATTGTTATTAGTTGATCTTGAGCGACATTTGTCCCAAGGGGGTTCGATGAAACTTTTCTTGCTACTTTCTCTTATTGTATTCGCCTCTTCTCCTTTACTCGCGGAACCTCTCTGGTTTGATATTTGTGATACCAACATCTATAGCAGTCATTCGCTGGCCGGAATTACCACTGACCCCTTCAACAATGTCTATTCCGCGGCGACGGCCAATTTCTCTCCTGGTGGACGATCATTTGAAGTGATCATGCATCGACCGGACGGAGAACGACAGTGGGTACGGATAATCAAACCCACACCGGGTGATGCCGGTACTGAGGCAGTCGATGTTGCCGCCGACAGCACCGGAATCTACGTTTTGGGTAGTGCCCCTGACTCCGCAACCTCTAGTATGGCGGCCTACCTATACAAGCTGGATACCACGGGCAATGTACTTTGGAGTCAATCCTTTCATAGCGAATTGACTGAGCCGCTGAAGTTGTGTATTGGAAAAGAACAGATCGCGATCACTGGGCACGCCTACTTTGCCGGACCGGGCAATGACCTGTTTGTCGCCGCATATTCAAAAGATGGTGCATTGAATTGGGAGAAAGTATACAGCAGGTTGAATGATAGCGACGACCGCGGTATGGCCATTGCGTCCGACTCTGTCGGTAATTTTTATGTCACTGGAACTACCAAAAACTTCGGCCTCTACAAGACTGACATAGTTGTCCTAAAACTCTCTTCCAATGGAGACATCCTTTGGACGTCGATTTATGACGGCCCCACGCACGACGCGGACGGCGCGAACTACATTGTCACACGTGGCAATCAGCTTTTTGTGGGAGGATACACAACTGCTGCTGACTTGTCGACGCATGTGATTGTTCTCCAATACAGGACTGACAGTCTGCTCATCAGAGAATCAGAATATATGGGTGTCTGTCAGAACAGTCAGCCACGCAACTGCTATGATGGACTCGTAGGCTTGGCCCTTGACGATTCTGGAAACCTCTATGCGATCGCAAACTCCAACTATACTGATGGAGGAGGCGGTTTGGGCGCCCTAACTATCCTCAAATACCGGGCGAGCGGAAGTCCAGAGTGGGTGAAGTACTACACTCTACCTGGCACGATCCCGATCACAGCGGTGACGTTCGTCCTAAGTGATGACCAACTTCACGTGGCGATGAGAACACCCCAGTTTGCTCCAATGCTTTTCGGGTTTGATTTGAATGGAGCAATCCTCCGACAGGAGTCGTGGAGGACGCCCCAAGGAAATTCAGTGATTATCGATGACCTATTTGCCAATAACGAAGGGGACATCAATATCCTTGCCTATACCCACTCTTTTTTAGGTAGCCCTTACGTGCCCGTCGTGCTGCAATATGCCAGCAAATGTTGTCTGCAGAATCGCGGTGATATATCGGCCTCTGACGCGATCGATCTCTCAGACCTGGCTCTTATGGTCGGCCGCCTGACACTGCAGCCTCCCCCAATAATTCCCTGTCCGTCCGCCTCCGACCTGAATGCATCCGGCCAGGTAGATCTGACCGATCTTGCGCTGATGATCGGATATCTCACCTTAACACCGCGCCCCTCGTTCTCTATCTGTCCATGAGCCGTCATAGCGAGCCTTGCCTATCACCAATGGAACATGTTCACCGTAGTTTTCCGCATGTCCCGCGCCGCCTCATTCCGTGCAGACGGGAATCCATCTTATCTTTGTCATCGCGAGCATAGCATGGGTACGCGCCCCCCAGTCCTGTCATCGCGAGCCTTGCCCTGCACCAACCGCACATCTCAACCGTACCCTTGGATGGCAAGGCGTCGCGATCTCGCCCTGCTACGTCGGGTCGAGCGAAGACGAGACCCGATTACAGCCGAAGCCCGAAAAAACTGGGATCACGACGCTTTGCTAGGTCAAATGGATGAAGCAAAGCTCGTGATGACGAAAACCGCAAATGTGATTGCCGCCCCATGACCTTTGACCTTACTTTCCCCCATGTCAGACACTCGCACTTTACGAGACCTCCGCTCGGTCGGCCCCGCCACCCTCCGGGATTTTGAACTCCTCGGCATCCATACCGTCGCCCAACTCTTACAAAAGAACCCCCAGCGTCTGTACGACCAACTCTGCAAACTGACCGGGCAACGTCAGGATCCGTGCGTGCTCGATGTTTTCTCCTGCGCCATCGCCCAAGCGAAAAACCCAAATCTCCCCGCCGAGCAGTGCGACTGGTTCTACTGGTCGCGGCTTCGCAAACACGGCCGCTGACTCGCATTTGAAAGTTGCACTCGGCAACTCAACTCCGCTATCCTCTCTCCATGGCCGATGTTTACTCCTATCCGCTCATCTATGATATCGCGTTTGGCGACCGGAATCTCTCCGGTGAGTGTGATTTCCTGCTCAATGCCGCTGAGATTCATCTCGGTCGTCCGGTCGAGTCGGCAATCGAAATTGCCTGCGGCCCCGGCGCGCATTTCCGCACCATGGCCAAAACTGGGATCATCTCCGACGGCATGGATCTCGCCCCCGAAATGGTCGCTTATGCCAATGAACTTGCCGCCAAGGACCAATTGACCGCTACTGCTTACGAAGGCGACATGCGGCAATGGGCCGCGCCGCGCAAATATGACCTCGCCTATTGCCTGCTTGTTTCGTTCGCGCATCTATTGACCAATGCCGATATCCTGGCGCACCTCAATTGCGTCGCGAATCTCCTGACCCCGGGCGGTATCTATATCATCTCGCACGCCCACCCGCGCGATTTTTACGGCAGCAATGAACCCTCGGTCGAACGGACCTGGATCGCCGAGCGCGATGGCGTCACTGTCGAAACCGACTGGGGCGGCGAAAATCAGCGCTTTGACCCGATCGCCGAGATCGATGACCTGACTATCAGCTACACCGTCACTTCCGATGGCAACTCCGAGCGCATCGAATCGACGGTCCGCCTGCGCCGCCTCTCATACCAGACCTTTCTTGCGTTGATTCTTCATTCCGGACGGTTCCAACTGGCCGCGACGTATGGGGATTTCGATATCGGCCGCCGCCTGGACTCCGAAGACGCGGTCCGGATGGTCGCCGTCCTCAAAAAAATCTGAATTTTCACTGACAGTACCTGTCAGTCCCCCCATCTATAATGCTCTCGGCCGAGGATAATAGTCCGGCGCGAAGAGATTGCGCCGCCATCAAACCGGGGATATCTTTTAGCGTATGCTGTATTCGATAGGACATTCCAACCAGACGCTCGAAGCGTTCATCGCGCTGCTGAAACAACATGATATCAAATTGCTGGTCGATGTCCGCACCGCGCCGCGTTCACGGTTTGCGCCACAGTTCGATAAAGTAGTGCTGGAGAACAAACTCCCCGAGCAGATGATCAAATATCGCTACATGGGGGATGTTCTGGGTGGTCGCCCCGATGGCGCGGAGTATTACGACGCCGAAGGCCGTGTATTGTATTACAAATTGGCAAAAGCGAGCTTTTTTGTAAACGGGTTGGACGACCTGACTATCCTGGCAGAGAATCAGTCGACCGCCATCATGTGTAGCGAGGAGAATCCATCCATCTGCCACCGTCATCTATTGATAGGTCATGTCCTGTCCGAGCGGCAGATCGATCTTCAGCATATTCGAGGCAACGGGGCGATTGAGTCATATAGCCAATTGGCGGCTGCGGAGGAGACAGCTCATCCGGAGCGGGAACAGCAGGATCTGTTTGGGAATGCGAGGGAGCTTGAATGGAAATCTATACGATCGGTTTTGCGGGGAAGTCAGCCGCCGAATTCTTCGGATTATTAAGATCCGCGCAGATTCGACGACTGGTCGATATTCGACTCAACAATAGTTCGCAATTGGCGGGATTCACAAAAGCGGACAACCTGCCGTTTTTTCTGAAGGAGATCTGCGACATTTCCTACGTGCATGAACCGCTCCTGGCGCCAACTAAAGCAATACTGGATGGATACAGAGACAAAGCGATAACTTGGGATGATTTCGCGCGCCTGTATCGCGATTTGCTTATAGAGCGAAATGTGGTCGACCTGCTGGATCGCGCTTCGTTTGAAGAACGATCGGTCCTGCTCTGCAGTGAATCGACCGCGGAGCAGTGTCATCGGAGACTCGCGGC
>JAYRFH010000034.1:0-25017 GCA_041908405.1 Candidatus Zixiibacteriota bacterium | reverse complement strand
ACAGCCGGACAAGATCCGCAAATTGCTGGAGATGGGGATAATCGAGATCGCACCGCTGGCATTCATGCGCGGACGGACGTTGAATGAAGCGTTTGTCGTGCTCGACGAGGCGCAGAATACGACTTCGGCGCAGATGAAAATGTTTTTGACCCGAATCGGCGATGGTTCCAAAGCGATCATCACGGGCGATATCACGCAGATCGACCTGCCGGAAGCAAAATCATCCGGCCTGGTCAAGGTGCAGCGAATCCTCAAGGGAATTCCAGGGCTGGAGTTCATATATCTGACCGAGCGGGATGTGATAAGACACCCGCTGGTCCAGGCGATCATCAAGGCGTATGATCGCTACGAAAACCCGAAAGCGGGATCAAAGGAATAAACTGGGCGCACGGATAGCCGCCGTATGTTTGCATTCTTACTGAGAATCAAGCGTTGGGTGAAGAGGCTCTTGCGGGTCCAGTCAGTGACCCGACAGAAGCCGCAACTTACGCCGCAAGCCAAGCTGATCAAGCTGTTGATGCTGGTGGCAGTGGCGGCGTTTATTGCCTTTACCTATCCCGCCGAAGATTTCTTTGACCCCCTGGATATGCCGCGCCGCGGCGATATCTCCGATCATGACATCATTGCCCCATTCCAGATCACACTATTCAAAGATTCCAAAGAAATAGAAGAAGAGAAAGACCGTCGCCGCCTGGTGATCCCGATGACTGTGCGGGAGGATACTGCGGTAACGCAGGCGATCTACCGATCTTTCGACCAGTTCATTGATCTCATAGACTCTGTTAAATCAGCGCGCAAGGAGCCGTCCACACGAACCGCCCCGGAAGTTATCGACGCTATCGCCAAACGATTCCCACTCTTGAGCCAGGGGGCGATATTCAAGTCACTGATCAGCGCCGAAAGCGGCGAACTGCTCCGGCGACGACTCCAGCGTATCTACGCCGAACAGATCTACAAGATCGGGATAGTGGCGGATCTGTCGCACCTGGGGGATGAGGCGACATCGATGGTCTCTATCCGCCGAGGGAGCTGGGAAGGGCTCTATCTCAGGGAGCAGATCCTCGATATCGCGGGAGCCAACGCGACCCTTCTGGCCGCGCTGAATCGACTGGCGACCGTTGATTCCATTGATGTTGAGTTCTATTATTTGTTGGGGCGGAGTTTTGTACAGCCGAATCTGTTCCCCGATCAGGGGGAGTACGCACGACGTGTCAACGAACAGCTAGATGATGTCTCCTCGGCCAGTGAAGTGGTAGAGCCGTGGCAGTTGATCGTCCGCCAGGGACGTAAAGTCAGCGTACGCGAAGAGATGATCCTCGAAGAGATGGCGCGCCTTCTGCGTGCCAAAGCGGCAGAGCGAAATGTTCTGGCCCTCTATCTTCCGATTGTCGCGCGGATGGCGCTGATCTTCGTAATTCTCGGGACGCTGTACCTTTTCCTCTATTACTTCCGACGGGATATTTACCGTTCGAATACTCGATTGCTGGCGCTATTGGGCGTGTTTGTCCTGCAGATCGTTCTCATACTGGTCCTCAAACGGTTGGGCTGGGATGAGTCAGTCTATTTCTATCCAGTTGCCGTCCTCCCGATTATGGTGACGATCCTGTTTGATGCCGAAGTCGGCATGCTGTCGACGGTCGTATTCGCGATCTTGCTGGGGGTGCTGCATCGATTTGACTTTACGCTGGTGTTGGTGACAGTTGTAGTAGGCACAGTGGCGGCGATAACTTCTCGCGAAGTGCGGAAGCGCTCGCACTATTATCGAATCGCGCTGTCGGTCATCCTGACTTACGTGCTGTTGGTTTTTCTAATCGAGCAACTCAAGCTAAACCCGACGCGCGATATGCTGCAGTTGATGCAGTACGCGATCGTGAATGCCTTGATCTCGTCACTTATTACCATCGGCATTCTGCCGTTCTTTGAGTCTGTCTTCTCGATCACGACTGATATCACGCTCCTGGAGTTATCAGATCTCAATCATCCGCTGCTCAAGCGGCTGGCGCTGGAGGCTCCGGGAACCTATCATCATTCGATCTCTGTCGGAAACCTGAGTGAGGCCGCGGCGAAGGCGATCCATGCCAATCCGCTTCTGGCGCGAGTGGGGACATACTATCACGATATTGGGAAGATAGAGATCCCTGAGTATTACATCGAAAATCAACTTGGTGTTCGCTCCAAGCATGAGGCGCTGACACCATCGATGTCGTCGCTCATTCTGGCCGCGCACGTCAAGCGTGGTCGGGCGTTGGGGGAAGAGAACGACATCCCGGATGACGTTCTCAATTTCATCGAAGAGCACCATGGGACGATGGTGATGACCTACTTCTATAACAAGGCGGTGGAGCAGGGGCTTGATCCGGCGCAGGTGGATAAATTCCGTTATCCCGGACCGAAACCGCAAGTGAGGGAAACCGGTATAGCGATGCTGGCGGACGCGGTGGAAGCCGCGAGCCGGACTTTGGACAATCCCAAACCGGCACGAATACATGAACTGATACAGCGGATAATCAACGACCGTTTCCAGTCAGGGGAACTGGATGAATGCCCGCTGACCCTGCGCGATCTGGCGAGGATACGAGAAGCATTCGCTCAGGTGCTGATAGGGGCATTCCACCAGCGTGTTGCCTATCCCAAGAAAGATTGATGAATTAATGCGAATGCTCATTCATAAAGAAGCGCCGACACGGGTACCGCGGAAGGATATGACCGCGCTGTTCAAGGTCGTGACAAGACACGAAGCGAAGCGCGACTGGCAAGCGGCCATTAACCTTGTTTTTACGTCTGACCGGCGCATACAGCAACTGAACGATGAGTATCGCGGCAAGGACAAGCCGACCGATGTGCTGTCCTTCAATATAGACGATGCCAGGCCGAGTGACGCCGTTTTTGGCGAGATATACATTTCCGTTCCTACCGCGACACGGCAGGCAAAGGAGTTGGGGAATACACTCCACTACGAGTATCTTCGATTGACCTGTCACGGCCTGATGCATCTGTTCGGGTATGATCATCAGCATGACAAAGAAGCGGAAAAGATGGAAGCTCGGGAGCGAAAGTATCTTCGGGCGATCGGGAGAACGATAGGCTAATGGATATCTGGTTATACGCGCTGGTCATAGTCTGGTCGTATCTGTCGACCTATGTGGTGTCGCTGTATTCTCTCGCGGTCTATCTGGACCCTGAGGAAGTAGAGACACTTCTACCGCACATTTCACGCAGGCGCCGTCAGTTCATTCTCAAGCTGGCGGGTGATCCGCGAGTGCTGATGCAGATCGCGACGATCTACAAATCGTTTTCCCTGATGCTGCTGACCCTAATGTCCTCGCTCCTGGTGAAAGTGATAGCCAGCAAACTCGAGATAAACAGCGTCTACTTCTACTTCGGCGGTCTGCTGGTGGTCTGGGTTCTCTATATCGCGATAGTTGAGTATATGCCCCGCAAAGCGAGCCGTCGCGTGATCGACCCGACGCGCGCGCCGCGCTACCTGTGGGTGGTTACCTCTATCTATGTCCTGTTCTATCCGGCGGTGGCGGCCTATAGAGCGGCTCTGAAGCGCATTAAGAGTGAAGAAGCGACCGCTGAGGAACAGAAGGAAGAGATAGTCGAGCGGGCGATCGAGACCCTCGCCGATCAAGCGGGTATCAGCGAAGTGATCATCGAGGAAGACGAAAAGAAGATGATCGGCCAGATCTTCCTGCTCGATCAAACCGTCGTACGTGAGATCATGATCCCACGCATTGATATAGTCGGCATCGACAAGGAGATGTCCTTCCGAGAGATCCAGCAACTCATTCAGCGGGATGGTTACTCACGCTATCCCGTATATGATACGACCATTGATCGGGTGATCGGCATTCTCTACGTGAAGGATCTTTTCGCGAATCCGCCTGAACCGGGAGAGCGATTTGATATCAATAAGTATCTCCGGCAGGCGTACTTTGTGCCTGAGTCCAAGATCATCGGCGATCTGCTTCGGGAGTTCAAGGCGACCAAACTGCATATTGCGGTCGTGGTCGATGAGTATGGCGGGGTCTCCGGACTGGTGACGCTGGAGGATATTCTGGAGGAGATAGTCGGGGAGATCCAGGATGAGCACGATATCGAAGAGGCGCAGTTCATTCCGCAATCGGATGGCCGATACCTGGTGGATGCCGCGATGCTGGTGGAGGAACTTCAGGAAGCACTGGATACAGACTATGAGCAGGGGGATTATGACACCGTCGGTGGACTGCTGTACAATCTGATAGGGGGGGTACCAAAGCCGGGGATGACGATTAGTTGGCATGAATTGGAGTTCGAGATCATGCGGCTGGACGGTCAGCGCATCAAAAAGGTGCGAGTCTGGCGAAAGACATCCAGGGTAATGGGATAGGCGATCTCATAACCCATTGGTAATACATAGCATACGCATCGATTGCGGTCGCTCTCGCGAACGAGGGTTTACTTTTGTCCCCGGAAGCGTATTCTCACGGAAAAGATTTCCATTCATGCTCTTGCGCTGGCGTGGGTCTTGCTGATTCGCAGGTTCTGCGCTCTCCCAAATTATTGCTTGACAGAACCCTACGCAAATCTTAGTATAAGGTGTGCAGAAAATGCGCTTTCAGGTATTTTCTGTAGAGGTGGACCATAAGAGTTAACGCATGATTCTTTTGGTTATGGGCAACGTTTGGAGGTAAGTCTATGCGAGGCGCGATTCGTTCACGACTAGTTTTTCTCATCGCCCTTTTAGCTGCGATTTTCATCTCCGTTCCTGGATTCTCGGGTGAGCACCCATGGGACTCTGACGGCAAAGGGAATTCGTCGAACAGCGGTGGTCCGTCAGGTGAAAATGACGATCCGAGCCGTGGTTCGACGGCTATTGCGTCGTCATCCGCTCCTCTGGGGTCGGACAGCAACTCACGTCTGTTGTCGTGCTCGACGACATCATTTGTCTTCCGCATTTCGTATTATTTCGCGGAGCGTGTGATGTTTGGTCAGGCGGAGTCCGGAACGAAGGCAAGACAGGCGGTACGTACCGCGGATCGCTAAGCAAGGGCGGGGCTGTGTGGCAGCCCCAAACCAGCAACCGTCGTTAGAAGCGGTAAAAAGATGAGCCTTTCCTCACAACAGTTTGTCATTGATAATCGCCTGCTGGCCATTGAGGAGCTTCTGCGTCAGCGCAAATACTCGGCGGCTCTCCGCGAGTGTGAAGCGCTTGACGAAGGGATCTTCGCGGACAGCGATCTTGAGTTGGGCCTTTTGCTCTCCCTCAAGGCGGATTGTCAGTTTTCAGCGGCTTCCTATCGTACCGCGATCGAGTATGGCCTTCGCGGCGCGAAACTACTGGCCGATTTCCCCGTCAACAAACGTTTTGGCAGAGTGCAATTGGTGCTCTCCAAATCCTATTCCGCGATCGGTGATCTGAAGAACTCGGAGATCCGCGCGCGGGATGCCCTGGCATCTTACCGACGAGGCGGGGATCGCGAAGGACAGATCGACGCGCTCAACGAATTGGCACGCGTGTCGTTCATCCGCTGCGAATACGCTGCCGCGAGCGATTTCCTCGCGGACGCTATCGGTATGATCATTGATAATCCGCGCAAGCACGCGCAATTGACCGGTAACCTCGGTCGAATTCGGCTGCTCCTGGGGCAGTGGACACAGGCCGAAACCGATCTTAATACCGCGCTGAACTATAATCAGGGACACGCCGAAGAGATCTCCGAAGCACTCAATCTGCTGTCGCTGGCGTACCTGCAGTTGCGTCGCCGTGAATTTGTCGCGTCGACTCGTCTGTTAGACAAAGCCAACGCCCTGATAACCCGTCTCGAGCTGAAGCGCGAAAAAGTTATCTATCTTGAATATGCCGGTGAGCTGGCACTGGAACGTGGCGACACGGTCCGGGCGAAACATCTACTGCATGAGGCATACCACGCCGGACGTCTCCTGGCTCCCGAATCATCGCTGGTCACCCAGTGCGCCCGCCGTCTGGCCGAGGCCGAACTGGCGCTGGATAATCTGGATGAAGCGATGAAGTACGCCCAGAAGGGGCTGGAGCTATCACTGCAGTTGGGTGAAAAAGGCGAGGTCGCCATGACCCGCCTGGTGATCGCCCGCATTTTCGCGGCGCGACAGGAGTTCAACGACGCGATCGAGCATATTCGGGCCGCGGTGGATCTGTCCCGTCAAGTCGGTGACCCCTTTGATCTGGCGCGTACCCTACTGGCGCATGCTGAAGTGAAAATGAGCGCGGCATCCGATGAGCATGAGATCATTCGCTCTTCTTTGGATGAAGCTGCTCGCATTTTCCGCAAATTGAAATTGGAGTTCTGGCAGGCGGAGACGGACTTCCGTTCGGGCATGTTTGCCTGTCAACGCGGCGATCTGTCGCGCGGATTCCGTAAGATTAGCCGGGCAGAGAAGCTGTTCATGGCGCTGGATGATCGTCCGAAAGTTCGCGCGGTCAGCCAGTTCCTGCATTCGCTGACCGACCAGGCAGTAGCGTTGGCGGTATCGGAAGAGAACGAATTCAAAGTTTTTGGCAATCTTATCAGCAAGCCGGAGATGCAGGATCTGAAGACGGTCCAGATCGACGACGTTCTCAAGGCGCTTATTCGCAAGACGAACGCCAATCGCGCATTGATCTATTCACCGGATTTTGAGGGGACCCAGATCGTTGCCTCGTGGCAGTTAATGCCGCTTCAGGTCAAGAGATTTGTCGACAGCTTCCAGCCGCTCATGGGGCAGGAGATCTCGCAGATCCGTCCGACCCTGCTGCTGGATTGCCGTCGGGATCCGTATATCAACGGTCTCTTCCCGGATACTCCGGAAGCGATCGCCAGCGTAGTGGTCGTGCCGTTCACCATGGCCGACCAGTGCACGCGCTATCTGTACGTCGACAAGCTGTCGGTCGACAACATGCTGAATCCGTTCAGCCAGGCGGAATTGAATTTCGCGGTCGGATTCACCGATCTGATCGCGTTCAAGTCGGCCGAACTTCAGAAGATGAAGTTGATGGAAGACAACCGTCGACTCAAAGCCCAACTGATGGAAAAGGCGGCCTTTCCGAATATCATCACGCAGAATGCCAAGATGCTGGAGATGCTCGCCCAATTGCGGCAGGTTATCGATTCACCGATCTCGATCACCATCGAGGGCGAGACCGGCACGGGGAAGGATCTGCTGGCGCGCGCTATCCATTACAATTCGATCCGTCGGAACAAGCGCTTCATCTCGGTCAATTGTGCGGCGCTGCCGGAGACCTTGCTGGAATCCGAATTGTTCGGCTACAAGCGCGGTGCCTTTACTGGCGCGGATCGAGACAAGTCGGGATTGTTTGAAGAGGCCGATGGCGGCACGTTCTTCCTCGACGAAGTGGCCGATATGCCGCTCTCTATCCAGGCCAAGGTGCTGCGCGTACTGGAGTCGAAGGAATTGGTGCGATTGGGTGAGACCGTGCCGCGGACTGTCGATGTCCGTATTATCTCGGCGACCAATAAGGATCTGAAGGAGCAGATGGCCAAGGGGCAGTTCCGACAGGATCTGTACTATAGGTTGTCGGCGATGTCCTATCATCTGTCGCCGCTGCGCGAACGCAAAGAAGATATCCCGCTGTTGGTCAGCCATTTCCTTGAAGAAAGCAAAAAGCGGGTCGCTCCGGAAGCGTTACGCGCTCTTATCTCCTACGAGTGGCCGGGGAATGTGCGTGAACTCGAGAATGAATTGAAGAAACTGGTGCTGTTGTCCGGCGAAAACGAAGAGATCACGCTGGAACTGCTCTCCGGTAAGATCTCCAGCCCGTTTGCCTCGGCTTCCACGTTGGCGACGGCGGTTCCGCAGGGGAATGGAAACGGCGGCACTGATTTCGACCCGAGTTTCGGCGAGACCTATTCGCTGTACGACTATCTCGCTTTTTGGGAGAAGAAGTTCATTGTGAAGGCGTTGCGGGAGCAGCGTGGGATCAAGAAACACGCCGCCGCGACCCTGAATATTCCGGAATCGACGTTGCGCTTGAAGATCAAGCAGTACAATATCGACCTCGATCGTCTCGACGCGATTTCCTGATTCGGCAACTTGCCTGGCGCTAACCTTTAGTGGTATCTTGGCGGCCATGTCGGTTGCCTTTTTTTATGCCCATTTCGGATGTCCGCCAGCGGTCAATATGGCCGTGGACGAATATCTCCTCTCTCAAGCAGTAACCACGCCCGGGACTGTCTATCTGCGCCTTTATTCCTGGCAACCCGGCGGCATAACTTTCGGCTACAACCAAAGGCAGGAATCCGCGCTTGACTGGTCGCGAGTGGGGGAGACTACGGTCATTCGTCGGGTAACGGGTGGGCGAGCTATTTACCACGATCCGTCCGAGCTAACATATTCCATTGCAGTCAATAGCCGGGGGCAGACGTCCGCGGCTCTGGTCGGCTCACTGTCCGGTGTGTCGGCTAATCTGGCTGAGGCGTTGGGGAGGTTCACGGCCACCCTTGGAATACCGGCGGTTTACGCCCGGAAATCAGCGCCGGAGAACGCACAACCTGCGTTTTTTCACAAGGCTCCCTGTTTTGCTTCGTCGGCCAAGTACGAACTGGTTGCGGACGGGCGCAAGGTTGTCGCTTCGGCCCAGAAACGATTGGGGGATGCATTGTTACAGCACGGCTCAATCAAACTGGCCGGGCTCTGCAAGCACCCGGCGTTGGATACAGATGTGGATAAGATAGACGACCATCTGGCGGCCATGTCGGAAAGTCGCTTTGGACAGTATGCTTTACTGTTTCGTCAGGTGATGGGAGAGGCGCTCGGGGTAGAATTTGCGTCGGGGGATGCGGATCTGTTGCAGTATCCGGGGGTGAAAGCGCAGGTAGCGCGCGTGGAAATGGCGGCGTGTGAACGCCGTGAAATCATTAAACAAAGCGACGTCGCAAGTAGTCTATAGCATACCAAGTTAGAGTGTGGGCGGCCGAAAAATAGCGCTGGACTTCCCCGGCGAATTGCGGCTACTTTTCCGGCTGCTGCCGGTCTGCGGATGTTGGTTTGACCGGCTTGTGTAAGTGAATGATAGGGTTGGATATTAAGATTGCTGCTCCTGCCTGTTTTGTCTGGCGAAGCCCCCTCGCTTTCTTCTCATCCAACCAGTTGCCACCATCGGTGAAACAACTGGCGTGTTCCGTGACATTGCCGCGGTAGCGCCACAGGAAGTGCGAATGTTCGAATGTTCTGAGATATCAGGAGGAAGAGAAATGCACGGCGTTGCTAAACGGCTGCTTCTCAGTTTCGTGGTTTGTCTATGCGTAGTTGCTATCGGCGCTACCTCGCTGTACGCGGCTTCGACCGGCCAGATCAAAGGACGGCTTACGGACAAGGAAACTGGAGAACCGGTCATCGGTGCATCGGTGCTGGTAGTGGGAACCAAGTTCGGCGGGATGTCGGATCCGGATGGACGGTACATGATCGCCCGTCTCGATCCCGGGACCTATACTCTGCGCGTCTCATCGGTCGACTACAGTACGGTCGACGTGAGCAATGTGGAGGTCAAGTCCGACTTTACCACCGAAGTAAACCAGAAGTTGGTCAAGAAGGTGACGGACCTTGATGTCAAGATCGAGGTGATCGCGACACAGGATCCGATCCAGAAGTATGAGACCTCGAACCAAGTCTCCATCACTTCCGCCGCGATCCAGAAGAAGCCGGTGCAGACCGTGGACGCTCTGTTGAAGAACGTGGCCGGTGTGCAGACGACCACTTCGGGTCAGGTCTTCATTCGCGGCGGCCGCGCCGGCGAGGTTGCGTACATCGTGGACGGCGTACCGATCGGTGACCCGCTTGGCGGAACCGGCGGCGCCGGGGCAAACCTTTCGCTCGTGTCCGGTTCGATCCAGGAGATCCAGATCATTAAGGATGGCTTCGACCCTGAGTACGGTAACGCGCTCTCCGGAATCGTCAAGCTGACCTCGCAAACGGGTAACAAAGACAATACCCGAATCAACATGCAGTATATCACCGACGATCTGGGAACGCAGGATCTGAACAAGTATTCGCGCAACTATGATTTCATTCGCGGTTCGATCTCTGGACCGGATCAGTTCCTGACCAAGAAGATCCTTCCGGCGTTCGGCCTCAATTTCCTGGCCGACAAAGAATTCACCTACTACCTGTACGGTGAGATGGATCTGTCGGACGGTGTATATCAGTATGCCGACTACGACACTCGCACTACCACGCGGGAATTTGGGACCAATGACTTCTTTGGTCTGTTCAATATCCCGAATCGCGCGAACAATCGGTACTCCTGGCAGGCGAACTTGAAGTTCCGTCCGCGCCAGAATCTGAACTTCATTCTTTCTTATAAGTATTCAAAGACCCGCTGGACGCCGTTCAGCTGGGCCTATCGCTATACGTCTTCTACGGCGACGATCGCCGAGGATAAGTGGCAGTCGTTGTCTCTTGAAATGTCGCAGGAAATATCCAAGAACATGAGCTACGAGGCGGTCTTCTCATTCTATGAGAAGAATGTGCGCCAGCAGCCGGGTGACCCGAACAATCCTGGGAAGGGGTTGAATCCGGACCAGTTCTTCCTGGAATCCGAATGGGAATCGTACACCGACCGGAATAACAATGGCATTTACGACGCTCCTGAGCCGCTCATCAACTTGTATCCGGATTCAGCGGTCTATGGCGCCGATTTCGCGGGGCCGAATTACACGCACGGTGAGTTCATCCCGTATATCGACGCGCAGACCGGTGAGCTGGACACGGCGGAGTTCCGCTTCAATAATAACGGCATAATCGACAACCTTGAAGGCGAGCCGTTTGTCGACCTGAATAACAACGGCGTCTGGGATCAGGGCGACTATCTTAACGACAAGAACGGCAACCACCTATTGGATAATGAGCGGTTGAAACCGATCAACCAGCGCGAGCCGGAGACCTTCATCGACGGCGACTCGATCCGGGGTGAACCGTACACAGATATTAATGGTAACGGTGTGTATGACAACGGCGTGGACGGATTCATCCGTTCCTCCGACCCGAGCATCAACCAGGACCTCAATTATAACGGCCGCCACGACGGTCCGGAAAACACACTTCCGTTCCAGTGGGAGTCGTCAATCCCGTTCTACGACCGTAACGGTAACGGTATCTTTGACCTGCCGAACGGTTTGTACGATCCAGGTGAGAAGTTTGTCGACCGAAACGGCAACGGCAAATACGATTACGGTGGTTCGTCGAACTTCCTCAATCCAGGCTCATATGATGAGGACGTGTTGTGGCACCGTCGCCGGACACGAACCTACCGTGGTGAGGTCAAGGGCTTCCGTCAATTGGGTAACCACCAGTTGAAGGCTGGAATCGCCCTCTCCAAAGAGCTCTTCTCTTATGAAGAGATCCAGAAGTCCTATCTGCCTTTCACCGGTCGTGTGACTGACGTGAACAAGGACGGTATCCCGGATGAACCATATCCAACCCGCGGTATATTCCGTGACTTCTTCTCCTACGAGCCGATCACGGGGACTTTGTATTTCCGCGACAATCTCGAATATGGTTCGATGATCGCGAACATCGGATTGCGCTGGGACTTCTTCCTCCAGGATACCGAGGCTTTGGTGCCGGTGGTGAAGGGGGATGACCTTGGTTCGGGAACGATCCTGGGTGACCGCCAGAAGATCTCGCCGCGTATCGGGTTCTCGTACCCGATCTCGGACAAGGCCAAAGTACACTTCAACTACGGCCACTTCTTCCAGCTTCCGGAGTACCGCTACATGTACGCGCGCAACACGACGAGTGTGGACGCGAACGATGTGGTCGGTAACTACAACCTGGATTACCAGAAGACGGTGCAGTACTCGTTCGGCGTGAAGTACGCGATGAATGAGAACTACGCGATCGACTTCTCCGGTTACTTCAAGGATGAGTTCGACAAGATCAACCAGCAGCGCGTGACGTTGAACCGCCGCACGGTAAACCAGTATCGCAACCGCGATTACGGTCGGAGCCGCGGATTCGAGTTGACGCTTGAGAAGCGCGGCGGCGGATATGTGAACGGCCAATTGAGTTACACCTACGCGTTCGCGTACGGCAAGGCGTCGCAGGCCTCCGAGAACTATCTGACCGACTTCGCGTTGTCGCGTGAGCCACTGACGGAAGCCGCTCTGGATAACGATATCCGTCACTCGATCAAATCGTACGTGCAGTTCTATATTCCGAACAGCGTGAAACCGCGCCTGTTCGGTCTGCCGATCCCGAACGGATGGGCGCTGAGTATCGAAACGATCATCGAGTCGGGCCGTCCGTTCACCCCGGATTCAAAGTATCCGAACCTGGATGTCTCTTCGAGCGAAGAGATCGAGCGCAACTCGTTGCGCTACCCGGCGACGGCTTACTTTGATGTCCGTTTCAACAAAGAATTCAAGTTCGTGGGAATGGACTATAGCTTCATTCTGTGGGTAGAGAACGTATTTGATACGCGGAACGCGGACGCGGTGTACTCGACGACGGGTCGTGCGGACACGCAGCAGAATATCAGCGGCCTGGTCTTCCAGGGCACTGATTACGACCAAAATCCGGGGAACTGGGGATATGGTCGTCAGGTCCGCGTTGGATTGGAGATGAACCTCTAACCTGGCAGGGTGAGGCAACGAGTGACTATGAAGCGTAATGAGGATAACATGGCGACACACACGAGCCGGCGCACCGGAATGGCGTTAGCACGGATCACACTGCCGGTTCTGGCAGTCGTGTTTGCGTTGCTGCTGCCGTCGATGGTTGCGGCCCAGGCAAAAGTCGGCACCACCGGCGCCCAGTTCCTGGAATTGGGTGTATCGGCGCGAGCCATGGGTATGGCCGAAGCCTTTGCGGCGGTGGCGAACGATATTTCCGCCGTCTATTATAATCCGGCTGGCTTGACCGCGCTGCTCGGCAAAGAGGTGATGACCACCTACATCTCGCTCCCCGCGGACGTCAATTATGGTTTCGTCGGGATGGGCGTACCGCTTGAAGCGGTTGGCGGCGTGGTCGGAATTGGCCTCTACGGGCTGAGCTCCGGCAAGATGATCGAGCGGACCTACCAACAGGGAACCTACGAAGGGACCGGCCGGGAGTTCTCCGCCCAGGATATGGCGATCTCGCTCGGGTACGGCAGGTACCTGACGGATCGTTTTTCGATCGGCTTGAACGTCAAGTATGTCGGCGAATATTTCCACGATTATACAGCGAACGGCTGGTCGGCCGATGTCGGCACGAACTACGATACGGGTTTCCGCGGATTCAAGATCGCGATGGTGATCACGAATTTCGGACCGGATCTCAAGTTCATCGACAAGGCGTATCCGCTCCCGATCAACTTCCGATTTGGCGCGAGCATCAACGTGATCGAGAATCAGAATCACCTGATGACCTTCGCGGCGGAAGGTTCGCATCCGTCGGACAACCTTGAGAAATACAACGCCGGTCTTGAGTATACATTCAACGATCGATTTGTCCTTCGCGCGGGGAGCCGCTTCAATTATGATGAAGACGGCCTGACGTTTGGCGGCGGCGTACGACTGCCGTTCGGCCAGGAGAAGGAACTGCGCGTCGACTACGCGTTTCAGGATTACGGCATCCTGACCGAAGTACACCGGTTCAGCATGGCGATCAGCTTCTGAGCGTGAGAGGGAAATGAAAGATGAAGGGTACAATGACTTCTGCTATTAGATCTCGACTCACGGTTCTGGCCGTCGCGCTAGCCCTGGTGGCATCGGGGATCCTGTTGTCCGGTTGTCCGGACCGGATCTCCGGCGAACAGACGGCCAATATGAAACCGGTGGTCTATTTCGTGAACATTCCGCCGGAAGGGTACGAGACCTCGCGTAACCCGGTTATCTTCTGGGTCGGCAGCGATCCCGATGGCCAGGTACGCCAATTCCGTTACAAAGTGGTACTTGAGTCCGAATTGGGGACCCAGACCCCGGCCCAGTATATCACCAGCACATTAGACGATCTGCCACCGGCCGAATGGACATATTTGACGGTGGACGATTCGTTGCCGGATCCGCAGACCCAGTCGGCGGTACGTATGCAAGCTGACCTGACCGATCCGGTCAACGTCTTCGTGCCGCAGTATGTCTTCCTGCAGGCCTTTGATGAGCAGGGTGTGGGCTCCGATATTATCTATCGCCGATTCTTCCGCAATGACAACCCGCCGCAGACGATCATCCGTCTGCCCGGTTCATATGATGAGAACACTTCTCCGTTCATCAACGCGGTGAACGAGGGTGGAGCTATCACCGGAGTGCGTATTGGCTGGTACGGAGAAGACAAGACTGATTATCCGTCCGATCCGCCGCCATTTGAATTTGAGTGGAAACTGCTGGGTCCGTATAAGTTCGACGCGACGAACAACAACGAGTATCGCAACATGATGCGGGATTACGTCAAGCGGGTTTTCCTGGCCAACGATGGCCGGCTGTATCGCCTTGGTGATCAGGATACGATCCTCTTCTACTGTGATTCGCTGGATACGGCCGCCACTCCTGATACGCTTGTGCACTATCTCTGTACGAGACTGCTGGTCGATACAATTACGAGTTCAAATCCGTTCGGTACGCTGGATAGTATGTTCATGATCGATGATCCGGCGCTCGCCACGGCGGGACTTCGTCGCGTCGCGGACAGTTCCGGTGACGGAACGAATCCGTGGGTGTCCAACCTTGCCGATACTGTTTTCGACGCGTACCGTCTGCGGCCGTCTGATACCACGACGGAAGAGAAATTCCTGTTGTGGGTCCGTTGCCGCGACGACGCGAATGTACCCGATCTGGTTCCGGCTTTCAAGGGTGTGAACGTTATTGAGCCGAAGTATGAGCGCGAAGTGCTGGTGGTTGACTTCACTCGCAAATTCCGCCGTCTCAATGGCCCGAAACCTGCAGAGGCGTACGCCTATTGGAAGAATATAGTGAATACCTGGCAGCCTAACGCGTGGGATACTCTTGACTTCTATCTTTTGGACGGTGTCAACTCGATCCCACTGAAGAAACTGCTTCGCTACAAGATCGCGATACTGTACAACGACTCGGTTGAGAAACCATTCTTGATCGATGGCAAGGGTCTGGCACCGCCGGCGATCACGATCTTTAAGGCGATCGATGCCGGTGTGAACGTCATCCAGTTCGCCCGTTCCGCCGGTCCGGAGGGGACTGACAAGGCCAAGGATTTCACGGATCCGACCAACCCGGTCGCGCCGCCGTCAGAGTATATCCGATATTTCGGGATCTCCGGATTTGTCTATCACGGGTGGTGGCATTACGCGCTGGATACCGCGTCGGTTAAGCCGTCGGTGCGTATCGAAGACTTTGTCGGCGCGTACAGCCTTCGCCTGAATCAACATGATGCAGCCAGTTTCCCTGATCTGGCGCTGGATACCGCGCTCTTGCACACTCGTTACGAGTGGGGTTTCCCGATTCCGCCCCTTATACCGTTCGATCGTTCAAAGGTGCTGTGGATCGATACGACCGCGGCCTTGCCTGAAGTCGGCTGGGTACAGCGTGTGTACGGCACTGAGCCGCTCTATCTGTACAAGTCCAAGTACGGCTTGACCCATCCGCTGGGACCACAGTTGAGCTATGACGGTTCGCCGGTGGCGATTCGCTACGCGACGAATTTGTTCAAGACGGCGCACTTCTCATTTACCCCGCTGGGTATGGAATCCAACTCCATGACAACGGTTGTGCATGCGATGCTTGACTGGGCCTATCCGACCGGTCTGGGAGCGCCGAACGAGACGATCAACCGCAATGTTTCATCGGTTGCGTCATTTACGGTGGATGAGGTCCGTCGGAATGATGATGAGCGGGTGATCGCTTACAAGCGCGCGAATGGGATACCGATCGAATAATTCGATCGTTTCATACCACTGATCATTTCAGGGGTCGACCATTGGTCGGCCCCTTTTCTTTTGCGCTACTTTACTGCTTCAAGCGAGCTAGCAACTGGCGGATGGTCGGGTCGTTCGGGAAAAGCGTGGAAGCGCGGGAGAGAACAGAGTCGGCGGATCGCAGTTGGCCGGTTGAGACAAATCCCGAGAAGAGATTTACATAGGCCGCGGAAAGAAGCGAATCAAGTGTGATCGCCTGTCTGCTTTCAATGATGGACTCCTCAAATCGACCGGTCTGCCCAAGAACAAAACCCAATTCATAATGAGTCTGTGCTCTCAGTTTGCGCAGTCTGACCGGAGTGTACGGATAGGCTTCGTCGAACACGAGGTCATCGGTCTCAACTGGAGGAGGAGCAGTAGAGAGCGAGGTTCGCAGAAACTGTTCGGCAACCGCAAACGATTGACGGCCGGAAGCGGCTTTGGCGGCTTCAAGCATGATAACCAGATTGCTGTCGGTCTCGGTGAGGGTTGAACTCAGATATCCAGTCAACTCTGTTTCGACGACCGAGTTGTCCGCCGCGGCGGTGCGGATCAGGAGCGTGTTGGCGCTGAGGTCGTACGGTCGGAGCAGTAACGCACGGTTCAACTTGATGTACGAAGAGTCATATTGATGATTGACGAGATAATACGACGCGAGATTGGTGTATGCGCGGGGACGGCCGGGGTAGAGGCCGCGTTCGCGTTCGAAATAGTATTTCGCGGAGTCGCCATTTCCCAGGCGAAACCACGCCGCGCCGATATTGAGATTGGCTTCCGGGAAATTCGGGTCGCGCTGGAGGATCTGGTGTCCTATCTGAATGGCGCGGTGATATTCTCCTAGTCGGTAGTGATAGAGTCCCTGGGAGACAAGTCCGGTCACATCGGTACCTACCGGGAATCTGACCACCGGCAAGAAGGAGAACATGAACAATGCGACCGCCGCCGCGAGTCCGAGCATCCCGGTTCGCGTGCGATAATTGCGATCTCGGAGGATCCAGGCAAGTGCGTTTATCGAGAGGATGATCAACAGCGGGATCTCCGGGAGGCGGAAGCGGCTGTTCACGAAAAAGAGCGAATTCGCCAGGATAAACAGGAGAACCGTCAGCGAGAGTATTCTCACTGGCGTGCTGGCGCGCCATCCGGCGATCGCGCCGACCACGCCGAGCGCGAAGATCCAGGCAAACGAAAGCGGATGCGAGCCAAGGAACGGGATCTTCTGAAAGAAAGCGTCCATATCCCGATTGTTGGATATCTCACGGTCAGAGATCGAGTAATAGAGTTTTTTGAGCGAGAGAGAGAGCCAGTCTAGGGGATGGTGGAGTATCCACTGGTAAGCCTGTCCGGTCCAGTAGTCGGAGACCTGGCCCGGAGAGAGCGGCTTTCCTTCCTTGACCTCGGCGACATAGGAGATATCGGCGATCTGCCAGTTGTGGCCGAATGGTTGCGGCAGGATCGCGGAGATGCCGTCGGCGTGCGAGTTGTTGCCAATGAAAAAGTTTATGCCGCCCTGGGAGGCGATGAGGACCGGGTCGCCGGCGACCGCCAGATTTCGAATTGTGATCGGAGCCACGCAGAGGAATAGTCCGGCGGCCAGCGCGAATGCCGATCGAATACGGATCTTGCCAGAATTTTTCCAAAGGAGTATCGCGATCAACAGCGCCGCGGCCAGAACGAGCGCGGTGGGGCGTGTTATACTAGCCAGTCCCCAGAATAATCCGCACCAGAAAGCGCCGCGGATGGTCTGATCTTTCCACCAATGCAGCGTGCACCAGAGAGCGAGTTGAACCAGCAGCGTGAACAACGGGTCGAGAAGAAGCTCGCCGTCAAAATAAACCGCAGTCGGATAAATGGCATGAATGAATGCTGCAATTAGAGAAAGATCGCGACTCAGGAATGACCGCGCGAGAATATAGGTCATTCCCACGGAAGCAACACCAATTAGCAGACCAAGAAGTCTAAGTGTCCAGAGTGAATCGCCAAAAATCGCAATGACGACTGAGAGAAAGTAGACATAGAGCGGCGCGCGAAAGTAAGTCGTGCCGCCAAGAATGTCGCCATCGGCGATCCGTTGCGCCCAGTGCAGATGGTAGTAGTTGTCGACCGTGAGCTGATTCCATTCGGGGAGGGACGCGTAGTACTGCAGGTAGGCGAGCCGTAGGAAAATGGCCGCGGCGAAGAGGAGAATAAACCAACGGTGCTCTTTCCAGAAGCGAATCAGAAATCCGGCCATGCGCCAATATATTCGCAAACAAATGCAGCTTCAACCAAAGATGCGAGGGGATGGAATTTGGTTGCATAGGGTGAAAAGAACTTTCCATTCGAGCCAAACCCTCAGCTTCGGCGTGCATTGAGTGTAAGAATCTGTTGTGCAACGACATAGCCTGTGGTTGGCGGGCGCCGGTGCAGTCGTCTGCAGTTCAATTTCTGAGCAATTTCATGGCATAACGGTTGCTCAACCCCTCTCGTAACGCGAAGGGAAAGGCATCCATGAACAAACGCACGGCAGCATCTCTCCTTCTGACCCTGACACTCATCCTTCTGGCTGGGCAAAGTATGGCCGGGAGACTGGATCAGGATCTGAAGGTAGTTGCCGCGGACCAGTCCCGTTCGGATAGCCTGGTCTCAGTCGTGGTTTTTCTCCAGAATCCTTCCACCCAATTTGCCATTCTCCAGGCGGCCGGGCGAGTTGACTTGAACCGCTCCGAGCGCATCAAGACAGTTTCTGCGCGACTCCAGTCAGACGCGGAGAATCTGATGAAGCCGGTGGATGCTCAGATCAAATCGTTGGCGATCGGCGAGGTGAAGCGCCATTGGATTATCCCCGCGTACAGTATGACCGTGAAGGCGAGCAACCTCGTAAGACTGGCTAATCTCAATAGCATTGATCAAGTCATCTCAGATCTTCCGATAGAACTGACCGCTCCGGTGGCGGTACTCCCCGCGCCATCGGTGGCGACATCGGCCAGCGCTGAACTTCAGATGCTCAACGTGCCGAATCTTTGGCAGACCGGTATCACAGGCAAGGGTCGGTTGGTGTGCAGTTTTGACACCGGCGTGGATCGCCTTCACCCGGCGCTGGCGCCGAAATGGCGCGGTAATCACGCGACGTTGCGCGAATCTTTCTTTTCGGCGGTCGCGCCCGATAGTCTGCCGTTTGACAAAACCGGCCATGGCACCCACACGATGGGTGTGATGGTTGGTTCTGTTGATGCAGACAGCTTTGGTGTCGCACCGGATGCCGAGTGGATCACGGCGGGAGTGATCGATCAGGGTCCGGATCTCTCAACGACGATCACTCACATTCTCGGCGCATTCCAGTGGGCGCTGAATCCGGATGGGAATTCGGCGACGACTGACGATGTCCCTGATGTCATTCTGAATTCGTGGGGCTTGCCCGCGTTGACCGGTTCGGCTATCGCGCCCTGTTCAACTCTTTTCTGGCAGGCACTGGATAATATCGAGGCGGCCGGCATTGCGACGATCTTCGCGGCGGGCAACGAGGGGAGATTCGGTGCGATGTCGATCCGGAATCCCGCCAATCGCGCGACCACTCCTTACAATTCGTTCTGTGTTGGCGCGGTGAACAGCAGCAAAGTTATCGCGGATTTCTCGAGCCGCGGACCATCGGCTTGTGATACGACGCAGGTGAAGCCTGAAGTTGTCGCTCCCGGTGTCGGTATTCGCTCATCGACCAAAGGCGGCGGCTACGTATTGATGACCGGGACTTCGATGGCGGCGCCGTATATCGCCGGGTTGGTCGCGCTTTGTCGTCAGTATAACCCTGATGCCACGGTCGAACAGATCAAGTATGCGATAATGCAGTCGGCAGTAGATCTTGGACCGGCCGGTGAGGATAACGCATACGGGCATGGACTAGTGGACGCGTCGCAGATGCTCAGCTTCCTGCCGGTGCCAACTGAAGCGTATCTGCATGTCGCAAACAAGTTTATTACAGGCGATGGGATCGCGATGCCGGGAGAGACGACCGGTTTCCAGGTGTACATCACGAATTCGGCGGCCAATATCGAGCAGGTTACCGGAGAACTGGTGACATTGTCGCCGGAGATGGTGAGCGTTTCCTCATCTTCACAGACATTCTTGTTTGGCAGCGGTGGGACGATGGCGGTGAACAGCCTGCCATTCGTTCTGGATGTCAACGAGTCGATAATTCACGGGAGCGTTGCATCGCTGCGTATTCGGTTCAGAAATACTACAGGCGTATTGTTGGATTCCGTTGATTTTGAGCTGACACTTGGTATCCCGGCCCCGGGGAATATCATCACGCACGAAGCGGGCGATCTGACGATCTCCGTTTCGGAATTCGGCGAATTTGGATTGACCGCAGGTTCGATTTACAATGCTGGCGGTGCTGGATTGCGACTGAATGGTGGTGACAATCTCCTGTACGAAGCCGGGATCATGATCGGCCGGAATTCGACGCAGCTTTCGACCGCTATTCGCGATTCGCTGGGACGGCTGAAGGCTTCTGATTTCCGTCCGCAGGCTCCTGGCTCCGCCGCCTGGACGAATGATGGTACCTCGGAACGAAATATCAGCAGGTTCAGCGACAACAATTCCGCGCTGCCGATCCCGGTGCAAATACGCCAGGAATCGGTCAACTTTACCGAGGCGGGTGACGATGGATTCGTGATCGTAAAGTATCAGGTCACCAATTCCGCGCTCGACCCGCTGACAGGATTGTACTTTGGGTTATTGGCAGATTTTGACATATCGAGCAATGACACGGTGGAGATCGTGAGCGGTCTCAACCTGGCTATTCATCGGTCCCAGGGGGCTGGGCCGGTGACCGGTCTCGTTGCTCTTTCGGGTGGATGGTTCTCGGTCAGGGATAACGGCGGCACCAAGACCGGCATGACCAGACAGCAGCAGTACGCGGTTCTGTCCACCCAGGCTCATCAGCCGAATACGACAGCCAACGGCGACAAGATGATCATCCTGCACACCGGTCCGTTCAATCTGGCTCCGCAGGGGAGCACCGAGGTTGCGCTCGCTATTGTAGCGGCGAACAGCCGGGAGGAATTGATCGAACGGGCGACCCGCGCGCGGATGCGTTACGATGTGACGACCTCGGTCGATGGGAATGATCTTTTGCCGAACCAGTTTGAATTGCGCCAGAATTATCCGAATCCGTTCAATCCTTCAACGACGATAGCTTTCACGCTCAAGTCCGCGACGCAGGTTAGTTTGACTATCTACAACCTGCTTGGCCAGGAAGTAGTCAACCTGGTCGATGGCCCGATGACAGCTGGCGAGCACCGTATCATCTGGGAAGGGACCGACCGCAAGGGGTCGGCAGTCGCGGCGGGGGTTTATTTCTATCGCCTTTCCACCGAGTCTTCGTCAGAATCCCGGAAAATGATGCTTTTAAAGTAGCCCTGGCGGGTGTATATTTGGGCCGGTAAACTGGTTCTCTTATACACGCCTGTTGTGAAGGGTATGGACATGTCGTTCAGATGGTTACTGCGTATCGCGGCCGGGTTAGCAACCCTCTGTATATTGATATCAACAGCTGTCGCTGTGGCGCCTACGGAAGAGGCGATCGAGAAATGGAAAGCCGAAGGAGTACTTGAACAGAAGCTCGCGAATCTTCGCGCCTTCAAGCAGGCCGGCGGCTGTAGCCCGGTGGAATATTCAGACGCGGTGCGACAGGAGTACCGCGCAAAAATGTCCGCGAGCCCGGACGCAATTGATACCATCCATGTGGTGGTGATCATGGCGGAGTTTTCGGACTGGACATACGCTATGCATTCTGTCGAAGGGACACGCGACAAGTTCGATTCCATTCTTTTCTCAAACCGGCTGACTGATTCAGTCATTAACCCGACCGGCTCAATGACCGATTTCTATCTTGAGAACTCTTACGGCAAATTGCTGATACATGGTGAGGTGTTTGGTCCGTATTTGATGCCGAATCCGTATTCCTATTATGTAGGTGCCAACGATGGACTCGCATTGGGGCCGGTACTGGCAAACCATGCTGTCAATGCCGCAAACAACGATGTCAATTATGACGCGTTCTACAACCCCGGCTTGGGTGTGCCGATCATCGTGATTCATCCCGGTGCCGGCGCGGAGACCGGTGCTTACGGGATCTGGTCACATAAAGCGGATATCTTCAATACGCCGATTCTGGACGGAAGACTTCTCCAGACCTACAATATCGTGCCGGAAGAATTCAATGGTGAATTGCAGGCGATCGGGGTGATGTGTCACGAATTCGGTCACACGCTGAATCTTCCCGACCTCTATGATACGGACGGGACGTCCGAAGGTTTGGGGCGCTGGTCATTGATGGCTTCTGGAAACTACAATGGGGCGCAGAAGCTTCCGGCGCATTTCGATCCGTGGTGCAAGCGACGCATCGATCCGATCCCCTTCATCGACCACTTTGATTCCGTCCTGACCAATCGTTCGCAGGTAGCCATTCCAGCGGTGCAGTTCGATCCGGTCGTGTATCAACTTAAGGATAATGTCGCGGGAGCCGGTGAGTACTGGTTGGTGGAGAATCGGCCGCTGTTGGGTTTTGACGCAGGACTGCCGTATGGCGGGTTGTGCATCTATCATATCGATCAATCTGCCGGGAGCAATAACAATGAAGCTCGCTATATGGTCGCGCTGGAACAGGCAGACGGGCTCAATAGTCTGGCAACAGTTGGAAGCCGCGGGGACGCTGGCGATGTCTGGCCCGGTGCAACTAACAATCGCAACTTTCACGACCTAAGTGTACCGAATTCAAAGACAAATCTGGGCGCAATCTCCCAAGTAGGTGTGTGGAATATCTCGAATGCTGATTCGGTCATGTATGCTGATTTTGATGTGACCTATTCACGTCCGTACATAGTGCTGGCGAATTGGGATTCGCTACAGTTCATCGAGGCCATAGGCGACGGTGACGGGTTGTTTGAAGAGGGGGAGACGGTGGAGTTCCACTGTCGCATCGATAACCTGATGCGGATGGCGGGAGACTGGGATGTTTCGCTTGATTGCGCCAATCCGTATATCGAGTTCCTTGACAGTAATGTAGCGCAGTCGCCCATTTTGAATCCGATAATCCAGGAAGACTTCTATTCTGCCAACCCCATCCGTTTTCGGCTGCTTCCAGGCGCAGAGCCGGAGATCACCGCCTTTACATTGACTGTGAGGGCCGACTCCGCGGTTGGAACCGGCGACCGCAAGTTTGAGCAGACTTTCCAGTTTGACAAGGCAATGGGGCCGGTATCTGTGCTCTTGGTTGATGACGATAATGGGGACGTCGCTTCCGACGCCTATGAACAGTCATTCTCGAGATTGCGTATCCCATACATTGTATGGAACACTTTGACACAGGGCGCGCCGACCTCGACGGATCTAGCCAAGTACAGTCATATTTTCTGGTGTACCGGATTGCGAACCACCGGAGGATCTCTGAGCGCCGCTGAGCGAACGGCTTTGATGGCGTTTATGGATGACGGCGGCAATCTCGCGTTGGGCAGCGCTGGAGCGGTGTATCAGCTCGCTCAGTCTGATTCGGTTTTTCTGCGTGATTATTTGCACGTGAGATATGTTGATTCATCGACAACGTCACGCCCGTTCTATTGGGGTTTGACCGGCTCGCCGATGTCGGATGGCGCAAAGTTCAGAGCCGAGTCAACCGCGCCAAATGAAGTAAAACGTTCCTATCGCATATCGGTGGCGAATGGCGGGCAGATGGCGTTCACCGCATCCGCCAGTTTCCTTCCGGGTGTCGCGGTATTCGGTGATGTTGGCGCCACCTATACCGGCGCGTATAAATCGGTAGTGACCAGCTTCGGGTTTGAATATGTCAGCCAGACGGATACGTCGCAGGGGTTCTTCCCGCGCGATTCGCTGATAGCGCGGGTGATGACTTTCTTTGGTGGAAATTCGACCGGCATTGATGATCCGGTTCGGCCGACTTTGCCGAAAGAATTTTCGCTAAGGCAGAACTATCCTAATCCATTCAACCCGACCACTACGATCAAGTACACCGTTACGCGAGCGTCTTCGGGGAGATCTTCGCTACAGAGAACCCATCTGGCGGTATACAACTTGACCGGACAATTGGTGAGGACCCTAGTGGACAAAGAGCAGGGCGTAGGGGAGTATACAGTGGAGTGGAACGGTACGGATGAGGGGGGGAATCGTGTCGCCACAGGAGTCTATCTGTATCGACTGGAACGCGACGGAAAAACCGAGTCGAAGAAGATGGTGCTGCTAAAGTAGACTAATTTTGAATATGTTTATACACGAAGGCCATCCGCTTAGGGTGGCCTTTGTGTTGTTGGCTAACGAGTTACGGTACGTGAAGAAAATCACATTTTTCGCCATAAAGGACTTGACAATCTTCGATTTTTTCTATTATTGCAATTGAAAATCGTTTTCATTTGACCGATATGGTGAATGAAAGAAGTAAAGGCAGATGAAAGAGTTTCTCAAGACCAAAGGCTTCAAGATGACTCCCCAACGGGAGTTGATCTTCCGCTCGTTTTTCGAGATGGGGAAGCATGTGTCGGTTGAGGAGCTGTATGAAAGAGTGCACCAGATGGACCGTTCGATCGGTTACTCGACCGTTTGGCGCAATCTGAAAGTCATCTGTAAGGTTGGCTTGGCTGAAGAGGTCAATCTGGGGGATGGAATTACGCGGTACGATCGCGTGACGCGCGAGCCGCATGGGCATCTTTTCTGCCAGAATTGTAAGAAGCTGATCGAATTTGATATGAACTCGGTGCTTCCGTATCTGGTGCAAACCAGCGAAGAGATGAAGTTCCGGGCGGACGGCTTCAAGATAGAAATAGTCGGGTTGTGTGAAGAGTGCCGTGGCGCTGAAGAGAAGAAGCATGGGCGCGTACACTAACCTGACGTTGGCGCTGGCTTGGTCAGGACTCAGCCTGGTGTCGTGAAATAGCGGGCCTACGCTGAATGCGAACCAGAAGCGCGGAAAACAGATATACGACGGGCTGTGCGACAAGTGCCACAAGCTGATCGATCCGAAGAAGTACGAGGATCCTATCTGGTCAGCGGCGGCTATCAAGTACGGCGCGAAGCTGAAATTGACGACCGATGAGATACAGTTGCTGACGGACTATTTGACGCGGGCTAACGACGACAATAAGTAAGGAGTCAGATATGACGCATTT
>JAYRFH010000033.1:0-5627 GCA_041908405.1 Candidatus Zixiibacteriota bacterium | reverse complement strand
GTTTGGGATGACCGCGGTGCATGACGACCAGATACTGGCAGTCGGGAATCGCGCCCTGATGGAAGAGCTGGGGATCGCGCCAGGGATAAGCGCTTCGCTTGCGGAGAGTGAGATGACGCAGGGGCGGACGGTTGTGTTTGTCGCGCTCAATGGACGAGTTATCGGACTTGTTTCGGTGGCGGACACGGTGCGTGAAGACGCTACGGCGGTAGTGTCCGAGCTCAAATCTTCCATGCAGAATGTCGTCATGCTGTCGGGAGATAACAAGGTGACCGCCTCGGCTGTCGCCGGCAGACTGGGTATCGAGTTTGAGGCCGAGGTCAAACCCGAACAAAAGAAAGCGATTCTGGATAGATACCGCCGTTCCGGGCAGACTGTCGCCATGATAGGTGACGGGATAAATGATGCCCCGGCATTGGCCGCCGCGGATGTCGGTATCGCAATGGCTGGCGGGACTGATATCGCTATGGAAGCGGCTGATGTCGTGTTGCTTCGACCGGATATGCATTTGCTGACGCGGATGTTGCAGGTATCGCGCTCGACCTTGCGGGTGATCAAGCAGAATCTCTTTTGGGCATTTTTCTATAACATAATCGCCATCCCGATAGCGGCGGGTCTGTTTTATCCGATCACGGGCTGGACACTCTCTCCAATGATAGCGGCGGCGGCGATGTCATTTTCGTCGTTGTTTGTGGTCCTGAACTCGCTCCGGCTGGCGCGGATCAAGCTTTAGAGTCCCCGGCTGTTCAGGTTTTAAAAACCCAAGATTTTCGCCGCAATTAATCCGTTTTAGCAATTCCGAGTGTGTCCGAACCAAGCCCAACCTTTCGCAGTTGATGACGACCGCCGACAAGCTGATGCGCGGAGAGAAGGTGGCGTTGGACGGCAATACGCCGGAGACGATGCCGAACCTGGTTGAAGCGGCTACGGTCTGACCGCCTTCGGAAGCTAAGAATGTGGGGGACAAGGCGACTTGTTCCCCCGCAACTAATAGTTGCCCCCGCCACAAGATTGGAGTAGTTTTTTCTTCATGCGATTCTCCCCTAAATCCGCGCTGGCTTTGTTTCTGTTCATGGCACTGACCACGCTGGCGCTGGCGGTCTGGTGGATCATCTTCATGGCCCACCTCGTTGATGAAAAGGTGGAGATCGCGCAGGAGCTGGGAGCATCGCCCGAGATGCTCGAGCGGATCCACCAGCAAGAGATCAGCCGCCAGATGATGCTGGGGATGGAGGGAATATTCCTCATCCTGTTGATCCTGTTGGGGGGATGGCTGATCTATCGCGCGCTGGTCAAAACTGAGGAACTCAAGTTCCATCAACAGAATTTCCTGATGGCGGTGACGCACGAGCTGAAAACGCCGCTGGCTTCGATAAAGCTCTACCTGGATACACTTCAGTCGCCCAAGATCGATACTTCGAAGAAAGAAGCGATTGTCCCCAAAATGCATGAGGATGTTCGACGGCTGGAGCACCTGGTGCAGAATATTCTGGATGCTGGACGATTCGAACGGAGCGGGCACCACCTCAACAAGGTCGAGCTTGATCTTAGTGAACTGGTGAGAGAGCGAGTCGGAGTTATTCGACAACTACCGTCCACCGTGCCTATCACCATCACCGATGACATACAACCGGAAATCTCGTTTAACGGTGACCGGCTGGCGCTAGGCAGGGCGATCGACTCCATTCTCGAGAATAGCCTCAAATATCATGACGGGAGCGGGGTTTCAATCCATGTTGGTCTGAAAGAGGAGCAGGGTCGCATCACCCTGGCCATCGCGGATAAGGGGATCGGATTTGAGAAAAAGGATGGGAAGGCGATATTCGATCGATTCTATAGAGTAGGGGATGAGATGACACGCCGTCAGTCCGGGACAGGGCTGGGTTTGTTTCTCTGTCGCGAGATTATCCGCGCGCATGGCGGTAAGGTGACAGCCTTTTCCGAAGGACCCAATCGCGGGGCGACGTTCACGATAAATCTGAAGAAGAGTTGAGATGAAAACGATTCTGCTGGTTGAGGATGATCAACACCTGGCGGACGGCCTGATCATGAATCTGGAGGCAGAGGGATACCAGGTGGTGCATGTCGGGGATGGGAATCTCGCGTTTGACGCGTTTGAGCGGGGGATATTCGACCTTGTCCTTCTAGATATCATGTTGCCGGGAGTGGATGGGCTGACTATCTGCAAAAAAATACGAGCGGCCGGCTCAACTGTGCCTGTCTTGTTTGTAACGGCGCGGGATCAATCCGACCAGAAAGTGGAAGGTTTGCTGGCCGGAGGGGATGACTATATCACGAAACCGTTCAATGTGCAGGAACTTTTGGCGCGCATTCAGGGGATATTTCGGCGACAGGCGTGGTTGGCGGCCGAAGAGGCGGTTTCGGATGAGTATGAGTTCGATGGCCGGAGAATAAACTTCAAGACGTTTGTCGCGGAGGGGCCGGGAGGGAAACATCAGTTGACGCGCAAAGAGTGCATGGTGATCAAATACCTTATCGAACGGGCGAATGAAGTAGTGAGTCGGGATCAGTTATTGGACGCGGTGTGGGGGTACCATATTTATCCGACCAATCGGACGGTCGACAACTTCATACTAAAACTTCGGAAGATATTCGAAGATGACCCAAAGGAGCCGAGGTACATCGAGACGATCCGGGCGGTGGGGTACCGGTTCAATCGGTAGGATCTATTTATGCCGACGATTTTCATAGTCATGGCGATAATCATGAGCGTGGCCGCGTTTGTGGTGTTCTTCTTTGTGTTTAGGCAGATACGGAGGGAGTGGAAGAAGGAAAAGGCTGCCGAACTGGAAAAGAAGAAAGCGGCAGAATGATGTTATCCTGCCGCTTCCTGAAAACAATCTGAAATTTTACTTTTTCACTGGCGCGGGGTCGAGGAGCGGTTCCTTGATGCCGGCGATGCGCCGCGCAATCTCAACCTTCTCCTCAAGCTTCGCCGTCGCACGGATCACCAGCTTAGCGCCATCGGGTGAACCACCGCCATGCATGCATCCGGGGACACCACCGCCGATTGTACACCATTCGACCAGACGGGCGGCGCGAGCTCGCGTTTCGCCATCGGCCTTGGCGGTTAGATATTTCTTGATCAGATGGCCGTACTTCTTGGACTGAAAATCCTTGTATGACGGCATACATCCGGTTTCAGCGATTCCACCAGCGATGTCCTGCGCAAGAACCGATGTTTGGTAGGGGAGAGTCGCGACATGGACTTTGTTGACATTGGACAACAATGGGTCACAGAGCCAACTGCCGGAAGGGTGCTTTTTCCCACGAGCCGCCGACGCAACACCTACGGCGTACGTAGTCTCGTTGTTGATGTACATTTGAGTCAGCTTCTCCGAGAAGACTTTGGAGGAGAGGCCGTTGGCCCGGGCGGTCAGGATCGCGGAGCCGATCTTAATGTCGCCTTGTCCCGCGACACAGCCGCCGATTGCCGCGCGATAGGGGCCGATGAAGTAGCCAATAGTCGACATCGTGTATTTCGTCTCGCCGCACATAAAGATGCGCTCGTTCGGGATGAAAACGTTTTCAAAGAAAAGGAAGGACTGGGTGATGCCGCCCTCTTTGACAGGGTTATCAAAGCCGTCTTCCTCGTCGCGCGTGTCGCTGGGGTGGCGGGTTTCAACGATGGTCAATCCCTCGATATCGCGAGGGATAACAAATGAAAGCGCGAAATCGGTTTCGTCCTCTTTGTATCCGGTACCGGGGATGATAAATATCTCATTGGCGGCAGCGACGCCGCAGATCATCAGTTTGGCGCCGCGCACGACAATACCGTCCTTGCGTTTTTCGACTAGATGCAGAAAGACATCTTTGTCTTCCTGCTGGCCGGGGGCTTTAGCCCGGTCCCCTTTGGCGTCAGTCAAAGCACCGGCGCAGGTAATATCTCTCTGTTGGGCGGAACGAAGCCACTTCAGCAGGCGCTGGTGGTAGTCGGTCCCAAGATCACGATCCATCTCGAAAGTAGTGTTGAACATGGCGTTCATCGCGGTCCATCCGGCGCAGCGACCGCCGGTGCAGGTTCCGGTCAGGTGGAACATGAGGCGCTTCATATCGCTGTTGGCGATCTGGTCCTCAGCGGACATGATGATGGAGAGATAGCGGCTGATCGGTTCGCCGGTCAGATGTGATGTGGTGGTCACCATCGAACGGAGTTTGTCGTCCGCGGCGGCCTTGAATGTCCAGGCATGTCCTTCGACCGTCCGTTTGGTGGCCGGATGGGTGGTGACGTCCTCGATCAGGGTATCCCATTTGTAGATATTCGGGCGCATCGCCTTGAGCGACGCGATATACTGCTCATATGTCTTGATAGCCATCGTGAACCTCTCGTTGCGGTTGTTCTATGCTTAATATATCGGAGCCGAAGCGTATTACAAGACAAATTGGTCGACATTGGTCAGCGCGAATAACCGCTTTCAATCTTTACTCACGAGTATCTGTTCGCGGAGAAAAGTTTAGTTTGCATATAGTGGGCCATCTGGGTTGACTATAGCTATGAGTGACTTGGAGATTCAGGCGCCACAGCGAGTCGCACTAACCTCGTGCCGACTTCGCTCGGGTGAGATTTGGGAAGACCCGAAAAACGGCCATCGGGTAGGGTGCGGCGATTGCACAGACCGATCGTTCGTCCGGCGGCTAATAGGGAATGGTTCGCGAGCATCGCTGGCGATTCAGGATCCGCCATACAATCTGGTGGTTTTTGAACGTCGGACGGTTGGAGAGTATGTTGAGTGGAGTGAGCGGTGGTTGGACTCAACTGAGCAATATCTGGCAGAGGACGCTTCTCTGTATGTCTGGCTGGGAGCGGACCAGAATAATCATTATCAGCCATTGCCGCAGTTCATGCAAATGATGTCGGAACGGTCGTTTCAGTCGCGCTCATTCCTGACCATGCGAAACCAGCGGGGATACGGGACACAGAAGAACTGGATGGCGGTACGCCAGGAGCTTCTCTATTACACTAAGGGTAAGCCGTTTTTCGCTCCCCAGTATACCGAAGTCCCGAAATCACTTAAGGGGTACTATAAATCGGTTGGGGGAGAACGATTGGAGAATATGGCGCGGTCGAAGTCGCCTTTTTTGCGGGCGGGGAATGTCTGGATAGATATTCAGCAGGTGTTCTATCGGATGGAAGAGAATGTTCCGGGATGTTGCGCGCAGAAGCCGTTGAAGGCAATAGAGCGGATAATTGAGGCGTCATCGAGACCGGACGATACCGTACTGGATTACTTCGCTCACTCTGGCACAACGTTGCTGGCGTGTGAACGAACGGGGAGAATGTGTGTGACGTGCGATATTGATCCGGTTTTTGCGGAGCTCGCGATCCGGCGATTGGAGAGGTATCGGTCGACCGGAAAGACAGGTTGGCAGCGGCAGGATCCGTTCGCGGAAGGCTGAGTTCGCTATTTCAGGATCTCCAGTTTCACTCCAGATGCATCCGCCTTTACGTAACTGAAGTGGTGGATGAAATCACCAGAATTGATATAGATACCGTGGTTGTACTGCTCGAACACCGGGATATGCAGGTGTCCGATCACGACGACATCGTGCCCCTCGGATAGTTTCAACTTCGCGAACTGCTTGTAATCTTCCGCGAACTGATGATC
>JAYRFH010000032.1:0-25848 GCA_041908405.1 Candidatus Zixiibacteriota bacterium | reverse complement strand
CGTGCCCGTCCTGCTTTCCCTAGTTCTTTGATGCGAGATGGATGCTCAAGAAGATCGACCACTGCTTCCGCGAATGCCGCGGGAGTATCCGCAAGCAATAAATGTTTGCCTTTCTCTAATTCGAGTCCTTCGGCACCGATGGATGTTGAGACCACGGCTGACTCCATGGAGAGTGCCTCGAGTATTTTCAGGCGTGTTCCGCCACCGATGCGCAGGGGAACAACAAACACTGACGCGGCGCGGGCGTAGGGACGCACATCGTCAACCTCGCCGACGAGATTCACGCCGGGCCGGCTTCCGAGGCGGGCGATATGCGGCGGCATGTTGCGACCGATGGCTCGGAAAACAACTTCGGGGCGACAACCGCGGATGATCGGAAGAATTTCCTCGATGAAGTACTCAACCGCATCCTGATTGGGACGCCAGTCAAGCGAACCGACGAACACTAGTGTATCCGCTTTGGGTGGGTCTGGAACCGGTGCGAAGTAGTTCAGGTCGACGCCATTGTCGACCGGGGCGATCATGGGGAGCGGCGAGAGAGAGCGCACACCCTCGGCTTCTTTTTGCGATACGGTCGTCACACCGGCCGCCCGGTCAAATGCTCCCTTCTCGAATCGAAGCATCTTCCGGTATTGGCCACCGATGTAGAGTTTTTTTAGCGGATTCGTTTCTGTCTGGTGATACCTCTGCCAGATGAGATGCTCCAGATTGTGGGCGACGATCACGGTCGGCGGCGTGCGCCGCTCACGCATGTAAATTGCGTATGGGCTCCACTCGCAAATCACGACATCGAAGCGCTGTTGCTCCAACAGGTGAGCGAGTTTTTCCGCAAATGGTTGGGTGAAATGACTCGTGACTGTGTATGGAAGTGACGAGAACAGATTTTGCAGCAGTTTGAGATAAAAGATCGGCCCGGATTTCGGCTGAAGCGTGTGGTTGACCGGGATGGGGTGCATCCCATCCGCCTGCAACGCCTTGTACGCCTCGCTGGATTCCGTGCCGTAGGCGAGATAGGTCAGCGGGTGACGTTTTGCCAGGCGACTGAGCAGGTTGAATGACCGGATACGTTTACCGGAATTGAGAGGAAATGGAAACTCCTCGTCGAGCACAAGGATGTTCATGAATAAGGAATTCCCTTTACGGCGCTAGTGACACTCATTGTGTCACTTAAGAAAGACCAGCTTTCGCGAGTCGGCCCATCCGCCAGAGGCGATATGGCAGAAATAGACGCCCGAGCCAACCTCATTTCCGCGATCGTCGGTCCCGTTCCACACGGTGGAATACTCGCCACGGGGGAGAGTTGCATCAAGCATTTTATTCACGCGGCGCCCCAGGATATCATAGATCGTCAGGCTGACGTCCGACCGTTCACCCACATGATAGTTTATGCGGGTGGCACCGTTAAAAGGGTTGGGGTATATACTCCCAATTCCCGTCGCCATCCGATCGGGCGTGTTGGGCTCGTCGACCGGAAGCGAAAGGTCAATGAAGGCGGAGTTCGAGACAGGCGATGCGTTGCCGACCGAATCAAAGGCACGGACGGCAAAGTAGGTCGCCTGCCCGGCAGGTAGCCCGGAAACAAGAAATTGCTGCGTGGTGCCGGAACTACCGGGGACCGGTGGGTAAGTTGGCACGGTCAACGCGTTCTCCCAGTTTGACGCGTTGATCGGATCGGCCGATGACTTGACGACGTAGAATTCGGCACTACCGGAGTTGCCATCGTCACCCGGTGCGGTCCAGGCCAATCGTACCTGACTCGGGGTGTCGCCAAAAGTGGCACTCAGATCCTGAACAGCTCCCGGCGCGGTAACATCGTCGCTGCTGAAGGTAATCCGCACGACATCGGCGAAATTGTAGTTTGAGCCGCCAACGGTTCGAATGCAGGGATACATGGCGTAACAGACATCGCCGTGCGACGCGGGCACTTTCTGAGCGGTGGTTACTTTCCAGACGTATCGTCCGCGAGAGACCTTGGTCGGCGACGACCAGTTGGTTATCTCCGGACGCCAGTAACGCATGTAGATAGAAATAGAATCATCGTTGGCATAGTCGGACTGTGAATAGAACAGGACGAGGCGGCGCGAAGCTTCGATATAGGTGAGCGCCACGTACGGCGGCACACCAACATCAGCGGTAAAGCTCCGGAACGCGCCTTGAGTCCATGTAGAAGCATTCTTGCTCTTGAATGCCCACAGCACGGAATCGATCCCGCCGGAAACATTGTCGCGGGTCCCGATCACAAAGCGGATGGTATCCATGTAGGCGTTGCCCGCAAAGCCGCGATACATGGAGCGGTTGAAAGTCTTTCCGTCGTTCATCCATTGACGGGTCGTGCGATTCCAGGTATACCAGCCGATCGAGTAGTCGCCGGAGTCGACAACGACGGCGACCGTGTTATCGTAGATCATCCCACCGATACGAACGCGTCCGGTCCCTTCGCGATTGACGAGGTACTGCTGCGGTCCGAAACTTTGTCCCTTGTCGGTTGATATCCAATAACGGATCGCGTTGTTGTCATCGAGCCCGCGAGAGATCGAGATGACAGTATCCGATCCGGGGAGACGGTAGGCTGAAGCGATATAGAGATCGGTCTCGGTCAATGGCCACTGATAGGTGAAAAGTGTCTGCAGTGAGTCAATCCCAGTGCGCGTCAGGGCGTACAGGCGGTTATCGCTGTTACGGCCGAGATAAACGGTGTCGCGGTAAACGGAGATATGCGCATGATCGAGATCATTGAGGGCGCCCATATTCTTGCCGACCCACCGAACTGTCGAATCGAGATTGTAGGTCATGGCAAACGCGTTGTTGCCGGTGAAACCATGCGTGTAGAAGACAACATCGCCCGCGCCGGAAAGCGGCGCGATCTGGAATCGCGGGATCGACAACGGATTGAAGACTTGCGAAGTGCTGCTGTCGATAGCGTAATGTTGCACTGTCATGGATGTCTGCCCCGCCACCGGGGAGGCGAATATCAGCAAGAGTAAGAGTAGTCCGCGCGCGACTTTCATGTGAATCTCCTCGACAGTTGTCTCAGTCTATTCCAGATAACTCAGAAAACCGGCTCCACAGCAACCACAATTTTTGCGGGGCTAAGCACTAGCCGGATTACCAGGCACTTGTCGGGACCGGGCCGGTGATGAGTTCAGCGGCGCCTGCCGGTTCGAACTGCCTGTTCCTTAATAGTTTTCGACGATTTGAGGCCGGTAATTTACATCAGCCTTTATACAATCTTCCACTCTGTCGTTTCACCACAGGTTGGAAAGCCCCGCCCCGGAAGTAAACGGTTAGGAAATAACGTCTTAGCCAATTCTATTCAGCGGTCGCGGCGTTGGTTCGCCCCATCTCGCTGATCAGTGAACGAACTTTGCCGGACGGGTCCCGCGGAATTTCGTCCACTATTTGAAATTCAACCTCGATTTCGCCCAGAAGTTTCCGCAATTGATCGCGGACGAACGCCAGAGTAGCCTCGGTCGGTTCCGGTTTACGGTTGATACGAACCAGGAATCGCGTCACCGAACGCTGGACTATCTGCAATTGACCGATACGGTGAACATCATCTGTGGTCGTATGGTACAGCAGCACATTGCCGTCGATAGTCCGGCCATCGATCAACACAACCCGGTCATGGGATCGTCCAACCGTGGCGCCCATCATCAGCAGTTGTCTGCCGCAACCGCATTTGTCCGCCAAAATACGTCCAAAATCGTTGATCTGGTAGCGAATTAGCGGGAATCCAAAGTTCGTCAGGTCAGTGATGAGGTATTCCCCTTCCTGATCGGATCCGAGCGCTGTTCCATCCCGAGCGACTTCAAGGATCGAGGTCTCCATCGCAATGTGACGGCCCGTGTGGTGGTCGCACTCGCATGCATTGTTGCCTGTCTCGCGGGAGCCATACATATCAAAAACGCGACACTGGAAAAAATCCTCGAACAGCGCTTTGTCCTTTTTGTACAGGATCTCACCGGTCGACATGATGCCGCGGATCTTCGGATAGGTCAGGCCATGCTGCTTCATGTACTCGGTGAAGCGAAGCAGGGCCGAGGGGAATGCCTTTATAATGCGCGGATTGAAGGCGACTGAATCACGATGTGTTTTGCCTAGTGATTCCTCGCTTCCGCCACCCGCGTAGTTCATCATTTGGCGGAGAATATATCGTTCTTTGACGCGCTGTTTCCATGACTCGTCGTGGTGGAAGTCAATATGTGCCGGCCAGTAATAGGCGATCTTGTCGCATGGTTCAGCGCCGACCCACTTCTCGTGTCGCCAGGCCATACCAAGCTTGATATTGAGGCTTTCTTGATCACGATAGAGCACAGCCTGTTGGCCAGTGGTTCCACCGGTGAGCAGTTTGTGTACCTGCGTATCGGTGAAGGCGCGGGAGCGGATATCCGGGCCATGATCAAACAGATCGTTGCGCGTTAGGATCGGGAGTTTCGAGAGGTCTACGACAGAGCGAATATCGGAGGGTTTCAGGCCGCGCTGGTCGAAAACTCTGCGATAATACGGGGTCGTCTCATACGCGTGATTGACTAACGCCGCGAGTTTCTGTGACTGATAGTCGTACAATTGTGACAGTGACCAGCACTGGCTCGCCTCAAAGAAACGCCAATGGGCCAACGCGGACTGCCGATTGTCTCGGGACAGCGCCCATGGGAGAACAAGAGAGCGTAAGACTGAGGAGTAGATCGTCACGAGGTCTCCCCCGTAGAGAGCTTTTGGTCGACCACTGCCGCGGCAGCAGCTTCCTCCTCCTCTTTCACGAAAAGAGCCTCATTTCGACTAGCGATCTGCTGGGCCACAACCGTCATGGCCGCCATGAAATACCAGGTATACCGGTAGGCGGAGTGCGCGAACAGACCTGTCACCAGCATCGAACCACAGGTAATGATGATTGCGCGCGCAAAGGGAGCGAGAAACTTGTTCGGATTGGGGCGTGATTCGATCAACTTCACGGTACGCCAATTGACCCTAAATATCCCGCGAATAAACAGGAAATAGGCCATCACCCCAAAGAGCCCTAGTTCCGCGATCACCTGGATATAGAGGCTGTGAGCGTTGAGATAGGTCCCAAAGTTCTCCACTCGTGCCCAGGCAAATGCACCCGCTCCTACTCCGAAGAGTGGTCGTGTGAGGAACATCTTGAGGCCATCGATCCATGAATCGATACGCCCCTGCGAAGATTCATCGAGGTCATCGGAGAAAATGGTCATGTAACGTTCTTTGGACGCATCGCCCAGCATAAACCATCCAACCACCATGAACGCCAGCAGACCGAAGATCATGATCCCCTTATGCTTGGACTGCCACCAGACTAGACCGAGAATTGCGCAGAAACCGAGTAGCCCACCGCGGGAGCCGGTCAGGATCATGGTCCAGACAAATAGCCCCAGCATTATCCCCATGATGACTTTCTTGAACATCGAACGATAGTGCAGGAAAAGATAGTAGGCGAACGGGATCAGCGTGTTCATGGTGATGGCGATCCCGTTGAAATTGTCCATAGTAGAATTGCCGCCCGAAGCGCGCGTCAGGTCGCCTTTGACGATCCCCGCGCCATTGTAGTACCCCCACATGATATCAAACGAAAGTTTCGCGTTGAGGATCAGGAACAGCCAGAGAAAGGTCTCCAGTCGTTTCTGAGAATCGACATTGAGCACGATCATCAGGTAGAAGATCCCCAGTTTGACCATTTCGATCGTCATGTCGACCGTACAATCTTTACAGGCCGAGAGCCAGAGCGACATCCCCATCGCGCCGAGAATGAGCAGGAAATTGGTGTTGAGCACACTCTTGGGGATCATGAGACTGCCATACCGATACTTGTTGGCGAGCAGGGTCATGACGGACAACGAACCACCGAGGAGTAACTCGAGCCGGAGCGCCGCGAGCGCCGGGTACATTTCACCTATGCGCAGTGTGAAAACAGCCAGATAAACAACGAGGCCGAAGAACTGATACTTGATCATCGCGACCCCGACCACAATGCAGGGTATCGCGGCGATAAGATAGAGCGGGTCGACAAGCATGGCCGCGAGCCCAAAGGTGACCGAAATCAAGATCAACGCCAACCAGTAGATATGCAGCGGCGTGATGATCGATCGGGTCGTGCCGAATGTCGCGTCTTGTTCTTTAATGGCCATACGATGATTCAGCTATCTATCTCTGCCCAGCGGTGACACGGTCCAGCAGTCTGGCCAGCTCTCCAGTAAGGTGCCGTCGGTCTATCTCCGGGATATGCCGGAAAGCACGCTTGCGATTCCGGGTAACCTGCCAGTTCTGATACAATTGACGGAGTCTGCTGATCACGGCCTCTTTGTCCGACGAATGAATCGCACTCCCAGCTTCGTATTTTTTGATCAATCCGGTCGAGACACCATCGGGAGCCATCGCCAGTATCTCGGTGCCGGCCGCCAAATAATCAAACACTTTGGCCGGGATTACAGTTGCATACTGTTCGCTGAATCCCAGAAGCAATAACAGGCAGTCGGCCGTGGGAAATAGCGGGAGTAACTCCTTACGGGACTTAAACCCATGGAAAGTCACCCGTCCGGCTAACCCCAGTTGCTCCACTAAGATGGAGTAATCCCGGTCACAATTGCCATAAAAATCTACCTGGATGTTATTGCCGTCGATATGGTCGGCCTTCATCCATGCCGACAGTGACTCGAGGAAAAAGATCGGGTTGAACTCTCCGTACAATGAACCGGCATAAAGAAAGCGCATCGGTTCATTTGCCGCCGCGGCCGGATACTCTTTGGTCAGATCAACTTCGCGGTAATCGAATCCGTTGGTGATCGTGGTCACACGAGAAGAAAGTAAACCATCAAGATGCCCTTCCATCTGTCGGCTGAAACCCGGCGATGCCGTGGTAACATGGGCGGCTCGGGCGAGGACTCGGCTCTCCCAGTATCGATCATAGCGCGCGAACGCTTCAGGGTAGCGTCGCAACGGGTACGCGTGATTGAGGGTCCAGAGATCGCGAAAATCGACGATATGCGGCAGCCCGGCTGATTTGGCCAGGGCTGATGCCAGCAAATGCGAAGAGACCGGCGGCGAAGATGAGAAGACCGCGTCGATCTTTTCATCGCGAATGACTTTGCGCCCCGGGAAATACGCCAAAGGTACCCAGAAGATGGCATAATCAGGTACAGACAGGGCCAAACGAGCATAACGCTTCATGGAGGACAGAAATGAAGGATTCGGCGATTTAGCCATACTCGAAGTAGCGGTCGTTTCACTAGCTGTACCTTGCGCCACCGGCTTGCTTCCGTGCTGTCGTGCCTCCCATTTTTGGAGCGGCTCAAAGGTCTTGGCGCGGTAGATTTTCACATTCGGGATATCGGCCAATGGCGATGCATCCCAGGCGGCATTTGTGCCGCCATCCACGGTCAGGACCACCGGGTCCCATCCGTATTCAGGGAGGAACTTGCAAAAATTCACGAGGCGCTGTCCGCCGACAGCGGCCATGGGGGGAAATACATAGGTGACGATGAGCAATTTTTTCATAGGGGAATTATCGCGTTGGCGGCGTTCCCTTTGGGATCACGCCTGCCTTCAATAGGGCGGTCTTGGTCAATTCGGTCAAACGAGCGTACCCTTCCTTTTTGACATTGATCTGACCATGAGCCAGATCCGGGTCGAGGTAACCATCCTTGTCAACCAGCGCGGCATAGGCATCGACCATAACGACGCTGTTGGAATCACAATAGGCGCGGAGCCAGGTGTTGAACTGGCGAAGACTGTCCATGACATTGTACGGCACTTCGATCTCGGCATCGAAATCACGTCCTATCGGCAGAACACTCAGCAGGATCGGCGTAATCTTGTTCGCGCGCGCGATATCGATCATCGAAGCCGTGTACTCTTCAATCTCCTCCACCGAATTCTCCGGTCGGAAATTGTAGGAACTCAATTCAATCACTGTGGCCGCGGGTCTCAATTCGACCACATCCGAACGGAATCGTAACAGGTACCCCGCCACACGCTGTCCGGAGATACCGCGATTGAGCGCTTCATATTCGGGGAAATTGGCTGAAAGTTTCCACCAACGAGTCATCTGGGTGCCAAAAAAGACGACCCGATTCGGGACAGTAGTGTCTGATGCCAGGACCCGGTTTTCATCGAGAAAATCGTATCGCCCCGAGAGCTTGTCTATCGCCTGCAAATACTTATCCAGGAAGTAGTTGACGTGGTCCCGGTAGTCCAGTGCCTTGTAGGAGACATAGACGATAGAAAGGTTTCCGAGCAGCGAGAGGATCAGGGCGATCCTCAGGATGCGGTTGCGGTCATTGGGGGTGGTTGATGTCATGGCTATCAGTCTGGTCGGCACGCCTCTCTATTGAAGCAATTTCGGCACTCTCTTGACAATATACAGGTCGATGTTGTAAAATAGCAACCAATGCGGCTGGGGTCGAGGAAGGTACTGTGATCCTCATCCGCGTCGGATGTTTCTCGTATCGAATTTACTTCGTACGCACGGATAACCGCCACATCAGAGAATGTTTTGGTTGTTCATCGGTTGAACAGGTTGTTTCTTTTTTGGCAGATGCAGCCCGTTCCGGAAGGTTCCTGACCATCTGGCGAACTCGATAAGCCGCAATGTCGCAAGCGGTTGTCGTATTGTCGGAAGATGGCAGTGAAGTTGTTATCTGTATTCCCGGTTTGGTCTGCGTGGGCCGTCTTGCCGTCGACGGGTATAAATCCCAAACGGCGGTAAGCAAACCTGACACTACACTGTGTCCAACGTGTCGCAGGCAGACACCGCGAGAGGAGAGTCCTGGACCTACACTTGCTCATGAAGTAAGCGCCTTGTGCCGATTCACTCTGGAGAATGGGTGATCAGTCGATCGGAAGGTAAATGATCGGCGGTCAGCCCCAGACGAGGATCGTCACTCTGGCAATGGATCCAGGTAGAATGTGTGGAGTGAAAGGTTTGGATCAGTTATGAAAAAACTCCTGTGGGTGGTCACATTGGTTCTGGCAGCGGGTTCCGCCTTTGCCGGACGAGTGACGATCACATCCTTGCCGTACACCATCAGCACGTCCAATGATACGTTTTATATTTCCGGGACAAAGCTGAGTTCTCAGACGATCGGTCTGAACTTTGCCGCGGGTGTCTCCAACGTATTGGTGGATGGTCAGGGTGATACGATCCAGTTCGGTTTGGCCGGTTCCGCTCCAACGGGGTCATCTCCGGTGGTCGGCGATATCGGTATCAAACTGAACAATGGAACGGTCACCAACGTGGTGATCAGAAATCTCAAGGTGCTGCACGCACCGCCGCAGTCGATGCGCGACTCCACCGTCCACTGCTGGGCGCTGGCAGTCCGCTGGGGGCCGGCCAACCGGTATATCCGATTTGAAGGATGTACTTTCAAAGTGGTCGGTCGTAACTCCAAGATCATGTATTCGGGTGGCGGGAGTTACAACAACGACGTCATCAACTGCGTTTTCATAGACAGTTGCCACGCCTATCTGCGTCGTGACTACTGGAACGAGCAGGCAATGTTGAATTTGCAGGATTTCAACCGCGCTCGCTCGCTCGGCGCAGATTTCCTATATCACTGGCGCTTCGCCGGCTGTTCCACCGCCGTCGCGTTCTGGAGTAACGTCCACCTTGAGGGTGACAGCACGGTCGCCGACTTTGACAATAACTACTGGTTCACCGACGGCTGGAACTCTCTCTACGGGACGCCCGAGGCGAACTCCATGACCACCGCCACGGAGAACTACTGTATCGCGTTGCGTCAGGGGGACAACGCAATCGCGGATGGCTGCCGTATTAAGATCCGCAACAACCGGTTCAGGGCAGGTACTGCCCATAGTGGCGGTCGCGGTATCTTCATCTCCGGAGTGGAGGGGATAAACTACAACTACGATGATAGCTGTATAGCGATCTACAATAACGATTTCAACGTTCACCAGGGGTTTGACGGCTACGCCGCGACAATAAAAGGGATCATCATGCGCGAGGATTGGGGGAATGTCCGCGTGCACGGCAATAACATTGTGATCCCTATGTACCAGAACCCGCCGAACAATGGCTATGGAGCAGGACCTTCATCCGGTGTGCAGTTGACCGCGAATACGGGCTACAATCTGTATATGAAGCGAAATACCATCAGCACCTATTTCGTGGATAATTTCAATTTTGATGATCGGGTGGGATCCGGTGGTGTCGCCGCGTATTGTGTCGTGCTGGACGAAAACTACATGAACTCGCCGAATCTCCTTATCGACAGTAACACGTTTATCACGAATAACGTGTTCATTCGATGGGGTTTCTTTAACGGTCATGGCGGCAACCCGCGCTTCCTGGGGAATACCTTCCAGTATTACGGCGGGACCTCCCCGAATAACGATAACACCTGGACAGCGTATCTTGGATATGGCGCGCCGTCGAGTCAGCATGCCTACAACAACTGGCTGATCGACCCGATCTTCACCAATGGTGTCGCTGACAACCATGTAGTGGTGTCGGATGGCGAACCGGATTCGCTGCAGCTCGGTTGGAAAGTAACCCTGGCAGTTCAGGTCCGTGGCGCAAACGCGCTTCCGGTAGCTAATGCCCAGGTTACGGTTCGCAACAACTACGGATTTGTGGTCGGACAGGGCACAACCAATGCCAATGGTATTTATTCCGCGATGGTGACCTACCGCAACCTGTTCAACGCTGCGTTCTCCAATCCGGATTCAACCAACTATAATCCGTTCTCGATAAAGGCGAAATTGGGTACTGATAGTACCACCGTCTCATACGCGGTTAGCTGGAATACCAAGTCTCCGCAGGTAACGCTGACGCGGACCGATGGCGGCGGTACTGGAACCGACGTGACCCCTCCCGGCACAATCACCACGCTTGGCGCGGTGGCCGGACCGGACCCGGGTTCTGTTACGTTGGCCTGGGACGCGCCGGGGAATGACGGCAATTTTGGGACCGCCGACTGGTACGTGGTCAAATACTCAATGAACGCGATAACCAATGACATAGCTTTCGAGAACGCGTCGACTTTGGAGAATCCGCCAACGCCTTCAGTCGCCGGCCAGCGTGATGAAGCGCAGATCAACGGATTGCTCCCGGGGCGCCAGTATTATGTGGCGGTGAAAGCATATGACAATGCCGGCTTTGTCGGAGAGTTGTCGAATGAAGCTATCAGTTTCGCCAAGGGGATCGCCCCCCCCTTGGCGGATTCTGTGCGCAACAGCATCCCGCTCGAGGCGGTCAGGCTGTATGCGCATCGTCTCCCCTCATATTATCAAATTCGTCATGAATACCAGGTCGATACTACCGCAGACTTCACCACTCCGCGGATTCTTGTTGATGGCGGGAGCGGGTCAAACTCCAACGTCAGCCTAAGTTTTGCCGATCTCGTTCTTGGCGAGCGGTACTACTGGCGTGTCCGGTCAGTGGCCAGTGATAGCTCTGATCTTTCGGTCTGGGTAGCTGGTCCGCAGTTCATTTTTGACCCGAATATCTCGACTGGCGAAGAAGATGTCGACACCGTTAAGACCTACCCCAATCCGCTACGTCTGGCCGAAGCCCAGAGTATCACGTTTACCGATATTCCCGCTGGGTCAGAGTTGGTCATCCTGACCGTTTCAGGGGAGTTGGTTAAGCGTTGGGTTGTTGAGGCCAAGCAGGATATCGCGTGGGACGCGCATAACGAGTCCGGCGAACAGATCGCCTCAGGGACCTATCTCTGGTATATCACGGGGACATCTGAGCGCGGCAAATTGGTTGTCATTCGCTAAGTATCGTCAATTCTCATTTCCCTCTTATTCTCCCCTTAAATCCGTGATCGCTGTCGAATCAGTCTTCGTGCGTTTGTGCGCATTGGAATAAGTTTGCCACTGCCGCAGGCTTCCGTAAAAATAGAAAACGGAAGGCTGCTCACCTTCCGTCTCCAGAATCACCTAATATCAGGCTTGTTTTATTTGACCGCCTGTGGCTGTTGGGCCAGCGCGGTGGTGTTGAACTGCGCCCAGACCGGCTGGAAAAACCTCATAAAACCACTCGCCGCGGCCTGATATCCCGCGACATTGGGGTGCGAATCACCCGGTCGCTCGGTCCGATACTGTTCAGCCAAGAGGTTTTCCGGGTTTGCCAGCTTATCAAAGAGGTCATATACAACAAAATTGCGCAGCCCGGTCTCCTGCTGATAGGCAGGAATGAACTCATTCTGCAGCCACTGATTGAACTGACGGGCACGCGCGGCATTCTCCGGCGTGGTCCGCTCGGGCGCCAACGGCGGCGCGGTCAGGTAAACGAAAAGCTTATTCGGATGCTTCTGGAAAACCTTGGCGATATCTTTGAACCAGGCAGTGTAGTTCTCCATGGTTTTCTGCCGCTGGGCAGGAACCTGCGAGGAGGCATCGGCCAAACCGATATTGCTGTTCGGATAACAGGACTTGAAGATCACGATATCATTCTGCGTATTGTCGCCATAGTACTGGTTCGGGTGAGCCTTGAAGCTGAAGATCCGGTCGATATCCTTCTCGAATTTTGGCGCCCAATCGCAAATGTCGGTCTCTTCGCCGATCTCGTCGCCATAGGTCGCGCCACGCACCAGTATGCCCATATCCAGCATTGAATCGCGCAAACCACCCTGGTTCATGATACCACGGCCCACAGAGTGGTGCAGGAAGACCGCCCGGTGGGCAACTTTGCGGTCGATCATGTCGGTCAGGGTATTGATGGAGGCAGAGCTTTCTTCAAGGGCTTTCTCCATCTCACCCGCCTTGTATTTGAGCGAGCGAAGCTCCTTGAACAGGTATAGCGAGGCTCCGCATCCGATGATCGCGGCGATAATTGAGAGAACAAGCAAAGGCTTGCCCATCTGGATTCTCCTTTCAAACAGGGTAATGACCCGACTCATTAATCTACGGTAGCACCGACAAGCTTTCAGATCGATGAGACCTTCAGCGTCTTGCCCCCCATTCAAATGCCGGTACAGCTATTATATTATGTATCGGTAATTCCGTTGCAGGCAAAAAGGAGAGAATCGAGCGCACCCTGGGGGCCGTCATCACTCCGTTACCTGTTTTAATAATAACAGGTTAGAGATACTTCGGTTCCACGTGGCCTTTTTTAGGGGAAAAATTTGCCCATTCATGGCTCCACAATGGAAACTAATTGAACAGTTCCGGGTTTAATCTTCAGTTGCCCGGAAAGTCCTGGGTTGGCATTTCCGTGAAGGTCGCTGGCCGTGCGCCGGCGAGGAAAGCTGAAACAGAGCGGGCTATTATTAACGAATCTCTAGCGGTAAACTCAGCCCTTTTGGTACAAAAGGTTTGTATCCGAGAGTGTCGTGTGTAGCGATGTCGCGTGTGACAACTAACCGTTGTTGTGTGCATGTATTTGATTGTGCTACAAAGACTAAGCTGTGTGAAAGTCAGAATGGCGATAGGGTCCCGCGGCAGATTTTGCGGCGGCGAATACAGTTCCGGAGACGCGACTATCGCGAGTCGGAAACGCTAGAAGGTTCTTGTAAAATGATGTCCGCTAACGTATATTAGCGGAAGTTTGATCGATACCAAAAGCCTCGCCTTTTTTACTACGTAGCTGGGCGACCTAACCACCTAAGACGTTCAACAGTTCTTGCGGAGTTCATGAGAACGATTAGTCTATTCGTGTGTGTCATACTGTCTGCTTTTTCCGTCCAGGCTGGTACCCTGTTTCTGCAGTGGACCGCCCCGGGGGATGACGGCTATTACGGTACAGCTACCAGGTATGAGTTAAGGTACTCAACTTCCGTGATCACTCATACTAACTGGGCAAACGCAACAGTGGTCCCCAATCTTCCTCCCCCCAAGATGGCCGGCGGCAAGGAAAAGCTGATTTTGACCGGTTTCACCCCCGGAGTAACCTACTACTTTGCCATCAAGACCGTTGATGAGAAAAATAACTGGTCGGCCGTGTCCAATAACGCGGTAAAGAAGACCTGTGACGATTGTGTTGGCATGACCGGCAATATTAATGGCTCCGCCGATCAGTTGGTAGATCTGTCAGATCTCGCGACTTTGATATCTTTCCTCCAGGGGAATGGCACCGGTGTCCAGTTTTGTTACGACGAAGGCAACGTGAATGGCTCTGCCGACGGCGTTGTCGACCTGTCCGATCTCGCCTATTTCCTTGGCTATTTCTTTGGCGGGCAGCCTCCCCGCGGCTGCCAGTAGGCAGATATTTCCCTCTTATTCTCACGCCGGCTCCGGAGCCAGCGTTCTGCATTCTCCTTCCCATTTTCAATTTGTTCGTGGACAATAAACAGGCGGCGTTGTACTTTAGCAGCGGCCTGACCGGACGAAAGGTTGGGCACCGTCGCCCCCCGGCTTCGGAACCTGCGACATTATCGTGAGTTAGCTGAATCCACCATCTGGCCGTCCCGGCTTAAGCGGAGTCGGTTCTGCTCCGATATGGTAAATAGACCATTTACACAGACTGGGCAATACGACCATGAAATACTTAGTCACCGGTGGCGCCGGTTTTATCGGTTCCAACATCGTCCGACGACTCCTTCGCGACGGCCATTCTGTCCGAGTGCTGGACAACTTCTCCTCCGGCAAGCGTGAGAATCTTGAAGAGATCGCGTCTGAGATAGAGGTCCTCGACGGGGATATCCGCGATTTCTGGACCTGTGTTCGGGCGGTGCGTTCGATAGATATCGTCCTACATCAGGCGGCGCTCCCGAGCGTCCCCCGCTCCGTAGATAACCCGCTGACCTCCAGCGTGGTGAATATCGATGGCATGCTCAATATGCTTGAGGCTTCGCGTCAGGCCGGGGTGAAGCGCTTTGTCTTCGCGTCTTCGTCTTCGGTCTACGGTGAAACGGAAGAACTGCCCAAGCGTGAGGCGATGGTCCCCAGCCCGCTCTCACCGTATGCCATATCTAAACTGACCAATGAATATTACGGGCGAGTTTACTGGAATCTGTACAAATTTCCGACGGTCGCGCTGCGGTATTTCAATATCTTTGGCCCGCGTCAGGACCCCAAAAGCGAGTACGCCGCGGTGATCCCACGCTTTATCACCGCCTTTATGGCCGGAAATCAGCCGGTCGTATTCGGCGATGGAGAGCAGTCGCGTGACTTCACGTTCATTGACAATTGTGTCCAGGCGAATCTATTAGCCGGGAGCAGTGAAAAGATGGTCGGGCGGGCGTTTAATGTCGGGTGCGGCGGACAGTTCACGTTGAACCAGTTATTGGACAACCTCCGTCAGATCATGGGCGTGAAGATCGAGGCGCAATACGCCCCGGCCAGAGCGGGTGATATCCGACATTCGTTTGCCGCTATCGAGCTGGCGAAAGAGTGCGGCTACAATCCCTCCGTCGGGTTTGTCGAAGGATTGCAGCGGACAGTGGAATATTTCACCTCACTTCCGAGCCGTCGTTAGTCGACTCGACCACGTAGAAACCAACGATGAACAGCGACCGTCCGAGCTCCCTGCCGACGATCAGCGTCATACTTCCGATCCGCAATGAAGAACGCTTCATCGAGCAGACCCTGCGGTATCTCCTGTCGCAGGACTATCCCATCGACAAGCTGGAGATAATTGTCGTCGACGGCGAATCCAGTGACAACACCGTCGGCCTGGTCAAACGCATGGCGGCCACCGATTCGCGGATCCGGGTACTGAACAACCCCAAACGACTCTCGAGCGCGGCACGCGCGCTCGGTGCCTCAAACGCTACCGGAGAGATCATTACCTTTGTCGATGGCCACACGTATATCGATAACGACCAGTTGCTGAGAAGCACCGCTCGCCTGATGGCGGAAAAACAGGTCTCGGTGCTCAGCCGACCGCAGTTTCTGGATACGCCGGAGAATAACTTCATGCAGCGGGCCATCTCGCTGGCGCGTAAGAACCCGCTCGGCCATGGATTGGATTCGACCATTTACCTGGCGGATGACGCGTATGTCGACCCCTCCAGTTCCGGTGCTTCCTATCGCCGCGAGATATTGGAGAAGGTCGGGAATTTCGATGACCGTTTTGATGCCTGTGAAGATGTTGAATTCAATTATCGAGTAGCGCAGGCGGGTTATCGCTCCTTTACCTCCAAAGCGCTGGCGGTCTATTACTACCCCCGGGAATCCTTGCGTGGCCTGTTCAAACAGCTCAAGCGATACGGGGTTGGCCGCTTTCGTCTCGCCCGCAAACATCCGGGGACGTTATCTCTGGGCACACTGATCCCCCCCTGTTTTGTGGCGGGGACTATACTCTTGGGTCTGCTAAGCTTTCTGAATGTTAAGATCGGGCTGCTCTTAGCGGCCCTCGCCGGTTTGTATCTGGGAGTGACAATATTGGTGTCCGCGATGGTGGCAGCCAAACATGGCTGGGAGTATGTTGCCATTCTCCCACCGATCTTTTGGACCATACACTGGGCACTGGGGTGGGGGTTTTTGGTTGAAATGGGCCGGACACTGATCGGTCGGGCACCGAAATTCGACTGAGGCGGGTGGTTCGGGCCCTGGCGAAGCAACATTGCGTTTGCGTCAACATTTGACGATACTATTGACATGACTCAAGCAGTCGGTTCCCAATCATCTGTCAGCAGGCATATCAAAGCGCACTTGTATCCCTACCTGATACTTGGCGCGATCGTCCTGTTCTCTATTCCGATACTGATCGATCTGGTAAAAGACTGGATCCGCGACGACAATTATTCGCACGGCTTTTTCATTATCCCGATATCGATATGGCTGATCTACCGACAGCGCAAGGAACTGGTGTTTCCGGCCAAACCATCGAGTTGGGGCTGGATCCTCTTCGCGCTGGGAGCGATCGGTCTTGTAGTTGGAGTTGCGGCGAATGAGTTCTTCTCGACCCGTGTAGCACTGATACTGCTGCTCACCGGTCTGGCGCTGTATTATGTTGGAGCGGCGAACTTCAGGAAGATCTGGTTCGCCTTCTTCTTCCTTCTCTTTATGGTCCCTATTCCGGCCGTCATCTACAACGCGGCAACATTCCCGATGCAGTTATTCGCGTCTGATGTCACTATTTCCATGTTGCAGATGATCGGGGTCCCGTGCGTGGGCAGGGGGAATATCATCCAGCTTCCTGATTACGCGCTCGAGGTTCTGGAGGCATGCAGCGGTCTTCGAAGCCTGGTAACACTGATGGCCCTGGCTGCCCTGTACGGCTATCTGTCGCTGCCGGGGAAAGTTCGACCGGTAGTGCTGTTTCTCGCCTCTATTCCGATAGCGATCGCCACCAATATCTTCCGCATATTCTTCACGGCGGTCGCGGCGTACGCGATCAGCACCGCGTTCGCGGAAGATTTCATGCATGAGATGTCCGGGATCCTGGTTTTCGTGACCGCGCTGATCCTCACCCTGATACTCGGAGGTATCCTGAAGTGGCGAAGCAAAGCTTCCTGATCCTGATGAGTCTGGTGGTGATCACGTTCGCGTTTTGCGCGGTGATCAAGTACTACCGCCCGGAGCCGGCGCATGGCGTGGACATCACAACCTTCCCGCTAAGTCAGGGAGAGTGGACGGCGGAAAAGCTACCGATCGCGGAAGGCGTGGTTGATATCCTGAGACCTGACGCGATCTTTAATGCGATCTACCGGAATCCGCACGGCGAGCAGATAGACCTGTTTCTTTCGTATTTCGCCGGAGACAATGTACAGGGTGGGGTGCATTCACCGCGCAATTGTATGCCGGGCTCCGGCTGGGTGATCCTTCGATCCGAACCTCGCACAATTCCTATCGACAACGGTGAAATACCGGCGTCGCGTTTATACGTGAAGTATGGCGAACTGCTCCGGGTGGTCGACTTTTGGTATATCACCGCTCACGGTGAGACATCCAATGACTACATGCTGAAATTCTACACGATGATAAGTGCTTTGCGTTTCAAGCCGACCGATGTCGCGTTTGTACGCTTTGTGGCTCCTGCCGATGACGCCGGACTTGCGCAGCTTGACCAGTTCGAACAAGCAATGGCGAAGCAGGTATATCAACTTCTCCCTTTTGACCCGCCTGGCGGGACACTCTGAAATCAGCATAGCTGTCGGAAAGTCATAGGAGAACTCGCCATTCTGAGCTAGTTAGACACCCCTTTGACAATCACGGGAATCTGCAACCGAAATCGCAGATTGTGCATTTGACTTGATACCTACGTTATCGAGTTACTGAATCCACTATGTCCACCGTCGAACCCTTGGCCGCTCGAATCGTATCTTGTTGTCCGATAACAGACAAAATTGACGTGGCAAACCTGACCACGCTCACCTCTTATGGCAAACAAGTTGCTTTATTAGTGCACAAGAAAAAACGTCTGGCTTCAGTACGTTTACCATATATCCACCAAGGAGAACACGTGAAGAAACTCATTGTCGCGGCCGTGTTCATGTGGATGGCTTTTGCGGGGACTTCTACGCAGGCAGCCGTCTACTATTTCACGCCCCCTCAACCCGACCTTCAGGATCTGGATCACTACGATTACAAGTCCTGGGGTATCGACTGGACACAGCATGTCGGTGAGCGTATCACTGGCGCCACGCTGACGTTCCGGAATATCTGGGACTGGACCCAGGAATGGAACGACCGCCTCTACATCCATTTGCTCGACAATCCACGTCTGGGCGTCAGAACCTATTTTGACGATCAGCGGGGTGGCGACAACTGGTCCGGTCGTGGACCGCACATCACCACCTGGACCGATCCCTATGGCGGCCGTCCACGCAACTTCGATCTGGTCGTGACGCTCAACGCCTCGACGCTTGACTATCTCAACCAGTTTGCGATGGATGGTCGATTTGGTTTTGGCTTTGACCCTGATTGCCATTACTACAACGATGGTGTCAGCCTCCAGATAACTACCGAAGACAAAGCCGCTCCGACACCTGAACCGACGACCATGGCCCTGTTTGGTCTCGGCTTAGCCGGGCTCGGTGTAGTCCGACGGATGAAGTCCAAGTAACGGGTCAGTCAAAAGACATTGCTGATAGAGCGACCACCGGCCAGCCGCCGGTGGTTTCCTATTTTGAGTAGTCCTAAACAGGACGAAATAGGCTATATATAATTCAGGACGTCAGTTGCAGGAGTCTGCATTCTCCATGCAACTTTGTTGAACGTGCCTTCAGCGAGGATACGATACAGACAGGGCATAATGGTCAAAGAAGCCTATTACGGTGGCGTATCGTACTAAATAACAATAAGATAGAAAGAATAACCGAATTTCCTGAAAAACTGCCGCAATGGCAGTGCATTTGCTATGCATTGATATGGAATAAATATATCTGTGTGGTGAGTTAGTATAAACGGTCTTTCTAGGAGAACGACGTGAAGAAGATAGTGATTTTGGCTTTTCTACTGATGATGGCGCTGGCAGCGAGTTCCTCGCAGGCGGCTGTCTATTATTTCACGCCGTCCCAGCCGGACCTTCAGGATCTTGACCACCACAACTACAAATCGTGGGGTATTGACTGGTCACAGTATGCCGGCGAGCGTATCGTCAGCGCTACTCTGACTATCCGGAATATCTGGGATTGGATCCGCGAACCCGATGATCGCCTGTTTATCCATCTGCTCGATAATCCAAGCCTTGGTGTTGGCACCTACTGGGACAATCAGCAGGGTGGTGACAATTGGGCGGGCCAAGGTCCGCATATCACGACTTGGACCGACCCGGTCGGCTATGTCGCGCGTAATTTTGACCTGGTGGTCAATCTCGATGCCGAAATGCTCAACTACTTGAACACCTTTGCGGCTGATGGCCGTTTCGGGTTCGGGTTCGATCCGGACTGCCACTACTACAACGATGGCGTGAGTCTCCAGATCGAGACCGCCGACAAGAGCCTGGCTACTCCTGAGCCGGCGACCATGGCGCTCTTCGGGATCGGATTGGCCGGACTGGGTATCGTGCGTCGCAGAAAAGCGTAATCCCTCACTCACCGAATCGGTGAATTGAAAAATAAAACCACTGGTCAGTGCGACCAGTGGTTTTTCTTTGGTGAGATTTGCGGATCAGCGACCGGCCGCGACTGTGTCCATTTGAACGCAAGCTTCCAGAAGAATCGAATCAACAGGCTCATTGAGACTGTTCTTGGGGAGCTGGTCCGGGATGATCGGATCGATACTCCAGATCCCCCGTTTCCATCCGATTCCCTGCATAACTGCGTCAATTCCGCGGAATCCTTCGCACTCGGCCATGACCACTCTTCCCTGGTCGATCACGATAGTCAGGTGGTTTCCTTGCGCGGTCAGCGAAATCTGCACCGGCCGGCGGTTGGCGCGCATCGCTTCAAGCAGGTCGACCAGCGACATATCTTCGAGCGAGCCATGAGTCCCCAGATCCTGCAGCACCGCGACCCGCAAGCGGTTGCGGTCTTCGATCCGATCTTTGATACGATTGAGTTTGGTGATCAATACTTCGGCGGTCACAGAAGAAGGCAGGATATCATCGATCCCATGGTTCAGCATAGGCATCGCCTCACTGACCACTCGTTCGTTCAGCATTAACAGGGTCGGAATGGTATCGATGCGAACGCCTTTGAGTGCCAGAGATAAAAGCAGGTCTTTCACTTCATCGGCCCGACCTGAGTGATAAACGAGCAGCGCCTGCGGGAGAGTGCGGCTGCAGGCCTGCGCGCAGTCTTCGACCGAGCGCGTGAGTTCGACCCGATAACCGGCGCGAATGAGCGGCGACTCTATCTCACTGGAGAGGGTCATCTGCGGCACGCAGATATGGACGACGAAATCAAAGAGTCGTCGGCTCATGGAGGTAAACTGGTCTTTGACCGTCTCAATGAGAGCGCGAAGAACTGTGGGTGAGATGGCGAGTCGCGAGCGACTCTCGAATTTTGCTTCGATCTCCTTGATCTGCTCCGGCTGCATTTGGGCGTGGTCGGGCCATTCGTGGCAGAAGTAATCAACAGCGGCGACGATCTCGCCGGCAATACTGACGCCATTGGGGTCGGCTGAAGTCTTGAGCGAGCGGATCGTGGCCATATCGCGAAGCAACTCAACCACGCCTGCGGGATAATCCCATGAGGACAGACGGCTGGCGGAAAGCCCGATCAGATCCGACTGACTGTATCCTTCAGTGGTAGTCAGGTTCTCTTCGGCGAGGTTGTGCATGAAGGCCGCGGAGATAAGTGACGCACGCAAACGTGGCGGCAGGCCAATTCGAATACCGACCATCTCGGACATCCGGGCAACCGTCGCGGCATGGGCCGCGCGCGGGCCATGCTGGGTATCCAGCAGATGGCGCAGCAGATGGAGGTTCTTCCGGTGAAGATTCTCCTCGAAATGATTGTCGGTCTCGTTGAGCAGGATATCGATCTCTGAACGATAGAAATGGACAGCGATCGCGCGCGCATGCTGGTCGAACTGGTGAACCAGTGATTCGGATTTGACGCGCAGGCTTTCGTGAATATAGAGCACTTCTACCGGAGCCTGATGCAATAGACGAGCGACAGCGTCGATAGTCCTGACGACCCGGGCATCGTATTTTATGGCGTGAAAGGCCGCGAGAAGTTGAGGCGAAATGCGTCCGTCAGGATTGACGAATAGCGCGACACGTTGCGGCGGAACCTGGTGATTCGATTCCTCTAAGTCGGACTCGGGCGGTGTTGGTCTCTCTTCGACTGTCTGGGGAGTCGAGCGGACGATTGCATGCGCGTTGGAAATAGCGGTCGCGTTCGGACCATGGATCGCGAATCGCTGAAGGATCGAATCCACAACATTGCCATCCGCCTGGTAGTATTCGCAGGAGATATTGGGAAGGTGACTTGTCACTGCGACGGTCATAGCGGCATCCGATGGATCAGCGCAAGCGACACGCATGCGCGCGCCTTCACGATCGAGACTGAACGGAATGATACGATGCTTGGTCAGTAACTCCGGCGGGAGTGTACCCATTACCGATTCCAGGATCGGCATGCAGGTAAGATCTATGCGCGGATAGATCGGGCGAGTAGTGGCACCGACCTGAATCCGGGTCGTAGAAGCCATATCTGAATCACTGGGGCTGCCGGGAAATGATCCCCCGGACATCGGCTGGGTATACATCCAAATCTCCTTCAGGCGATCGGATCTCGCACGGTCCGATCAATCAGTATCAGGATGGGGAAACAGGGTCGATGGGCCGCGTTTCCCGAATCTTATCATCGGTTTAGGAGATTATCGGCTCTTTAGAGAAAAGTATTATTGGCGCGTATCCTCTCTCAGGCGAGGAAATGGGCCGAATCAGGGAGATACGAGCAGTACTGCCGCCACTATCAGGACGGAGAGCTAGCCGCGATCAGCAGGATGTATACCTAAGCGGGGGGGTTAACGAATGACTACCAATTTCCCCTTCATCTCAGAATCAGCCACGTACCAGAGATAAGTGCCGGACGAAACGCGATTTCCGGAGGCGTTGGTGCCGTCCCACTGGAGGTCGCCGCCGGTGATATCGGTCCAGTAGCGTATCTGTTCACCTGAAGGCGAAAGCAGGATGAGATCCGCGCCTTCCGGAAGATCAGTAAACGTAATCGTCGGATACTGGGCCAGCGCCGCGGGATTCGGATAGGCATGGGCGGCCGGATTGACCATAAACGCCGCCGGAGCGGTATACGGATAGTCATCCGCTTTGGCGCGCCAGTAGTAGACAGTGCCGCCATTGAGAGGCTCGTCTACTTTCCATTCCGTGCAGCCGTCCAGATCCTCAGGGACCGAACCTACGGTCACTAATGAGAAGAATTGCGAGTCGGTTGCTACTTCGAAAAGATACGACGAGGCGGTGGCGGCGGTGATGTTAAGCACGGCCAGTTCCGGCTTTGAAGTGGCGAGCACGGTATTTGGCTGCGGATAAGCAACCCCAGCGATAGTACCTTCGCCACCGGTACCGATCTCAATTTTCGCCTCAGCGTTGACTATGTTGGAAATACCGTCAGAGTTGCCGACCTCATCGTACGTCACAACACCTACCCAATACCGCTGACCGGGGACAAGCCCGGTCAGCGTGTAGGCGTGAGTTGAACCGCTCGGAAGCGGGATAGGAGAACCGGCATACGGTGATCCGGAGGTCCAGGTCGAATCAGTCAATTCTGACTCGGCCAGCCAGATCGTGTACGCGGTCGCGGTACCAACAAGGTCGTCATCACCAGGCGCGGTCCAGCCGAGGATCAGTTCACCTTCATTGTCTCCCGGGAGAGCAGAGAGGTCATTGATCGCCGACGGAGCGGTTCCGTCACCAGAGGTGGTACGGCCAACGATGTTGGATATGTTCGACCAGTTCGGAACTTCGTCAGCCGACTTCACGGCGAAATAGTAGGTCGTGCCTGGCGTCAACCCCGTGACGGTAAATGTTTCGACCGTTCCGACCGCGCGCGGCGTCGGCTCGCCCGTCGCCTGCTGATCGGTCGCGAAACTTGCGGTAGTGATCGGTGAAGTTGAGAAGCGAACATCGTAGACAGACGCCGTACCTACAGAACCGTCGTCACCAGGCGCGGTCCAGGTCAGGGTGACCGACGTATTGGTGGAGGAAGCCACTAACAGGTCAGTGACGGCGCGTGGAGGCGTTGTTTCAGTTGTCGTCGCGCGATTGACCACGGTTGAGAGCGCGGACCAGTTCGGAACCTCGTCGGCGGTTTTGATCGCAAAGTAGTACATGGTACTTCCGTTCAATCCGGAGACGACAAAAGACTCAGCCTGTCCAGCGGCTTTCGGTGAAGGTTCACCGCTCACCTGTGTCGCGGATGCAAAGTTGGCGTTAGTGATCACCGTGGTCGAGTACCGGATATCATAGGTTGTCGCGGTACCGAGGTTGCCGTCATCGCCGGGAGCTGTCCATGAAAGTGTGACAGTCGAACCAGTCTCACTTCCAGCGCCAAGGTTGGCGATGGCAGACGGCGCAGTGGCCTCAGCTGATGTAGCGCGAGACGGTACGTTGGAGAGCGCTGACCAGTTCGGAACTTCGTCAGCGGTCTTCAGCGCGAAGTAATATGTGGTACTTGAGTTCAGCCCGGTGACTGTCATGTTCTGGCTATTGCCGGACGCGAGCGGGGTCGGTTCTCCGGTCGCTTGCGTGGCAGAAGCGAAGTTGGCATCGGTGATCGCTGAAGTCGAATACCGCAGGTCATAGGTTGTGGCTGTACCGGTAGAACCATCGTCACCAGGCGAGGTCCAGGTCAACGTCACGCTGCTTGAAGTAGAAGCAGTGGTCGTGAGGTTGGCAACAGCCGCGGGAGCGGTGGTTTCACTGCCGGTGGCGCGGGACGGCACGTTGGACAGCGCCGACCAGTTCGGAACTTCGTCAGCGGTTTTCAGCGCGAAATAGTATGTGGTGCTCGGATTCAAGCCTGTGACGGTAAACGTCTGGCTCTGCCCCGCCGCGAGAGGAGTCGGTTCACCTGTTGCCTGGGTGGCGGAATTGAAGTTTCCATTGGTGATGGAAGAAGTCGAATAGCGAATATCATAGGTCGTGGCCGTACCGGTAGAACCATCATCACCAGGAGCGGTCCAGGTGAGGGTCACGGAATTTGCGGTGGATGACGATGTCGCCAAGTTCGCGACAGCGGCAGGCGCGGTCGCTTCGGCGGTTGTCGCGCGAGACGGGACGTTAGAAATGGCCGACCAGTTCGGGACTTCGTCGGCGGTCTTCAATGCGAAGTAATATGTCGTGTTGGAATTCAGGCCCGTCACGGTCATCGTTTGGCTCGATCCGGCGACCAACGGGGTCGGCTCTCCGTTCACTTGCGTGGCCGCGTTGAAGTTCGCAGCGGTAATGGTCGCGGTCGAGTAGCGAATATCATATGTGGTCGCTGTACCAGTCGTACCATCGTCACCCGGAGCGGTCCAGGTGAGGGTCACAGAACTTTCGTTCGAGCTGGTGGTCGCGAGATTGGCGACTGTAGCAGGCGCGGTGGATTCGGCGCTGGTGGCGCGACTTGCCACGTTGGAGATTGCCGACCAGTTCGGGACTTCGTCGGCGGTCTTGACGGCGAAATAGTATGTCGTAGTAGCAGACAAGCCGGACACGGTGAAAGATTCACTCTGGCCGGCTGCCTTTGGCGACGGTTCGCCGGTCGCCTGCGTAGCGGAAGCCCAGTTGGCTTCAGTGATAGTCGCGGTCGAATAGCGAATATCATACGTGGTGGCGGTACCCGTGGTGCCGTCATCGCCAGGCGCAGTCCAGGTAATAGTGACCGAGTTCAGCGTGGATGATGGCGCCGCCAGGTTGGCGATAGCGGAAGGCGCGGTCGCTTCAGCATCGGTCGACTTCAATACGACGTTGGACAACGCGGACCAGTTCCCCGCTTCATCGGCGGTCTTGATCGCGAAATAGTACGAAGTGCTGGGAGTCAATCCAGGAACTTCAAAGGTCTGAGCGGACCCGGCGGTAAGCGGAGTCGGTTCACCCGACGCCTGATTCGCGGACGCCCAGTTAGCTTCGGTGATGGTAGACGATGAATAGCGAATATCGTAGACGGCGGCTGTGCCTGTGTTCCCATCATCTCCAGGCGCAGTCCAGTTAAGCGTGATCGAGGTCGGTGAAGTCGCGGCGGCACGCAACGCTCCCTGAACATCAGCCGCCGAAACCGCGACCAGCATCACCAGAACTGTCACTACCACGAGCGAGCGCAAACGTGTAGGGACGATCCATGGTGTAGTCATGCGGAATTCTCCTTGTACACTACCTGTTAACAAATCCAGCCACGACTCTCTATACAAACCGGCTGCCGGATGAGCGATGATTTGCAAGTCGCTGATTGACAAGGAGGATTTTGGCATCCCGACGCCATTTCCACGGTACAAGCGCCGGACGAGCTGTTCAGTTTCTGTACGAACTGTTCAAATCAGGTCGCTATTGAATTGCTACGAAAGAGTAGAATTAGGACAGGACGAGAACGGAAAATT
>JAYRFH010000031.1:0-37877 GCA_041908405.1 Candidatus Zixiibacteriota bacterium | reverse complement strand
CCGATCGCGCGCACGTTGGCGAGCGGGAGCCCGAAGACGCCGCCGTGGCGGATCGCGATGCGGCCACCGCCGCCGCCCGTATGGTTCGCGCCGTTCGTCGTGCCGCCGCTCGCGGAAATCAGGCCCGTCCCGAGGAGGCGATCGACGCGCAGATCGATCGAGCCCCCGGCGCCCTCGCCCGAGGCCGAGCCAGCCGAGACGCCGCCGTCCGCGCGCAGCGCGCCGTCGACGACCAGCTCGTTCGCCACGATCGCGATCCGGCCGCCGCCGTCGCCGCCCGCTCCGGTCCAGGCAAGTCCGGCTGCGGTGCCGATCTCGGGTTCCTTTTCCGCCTTCTCAGGGATGAAAATGGGCGTACCGAGATAGGTCTCAAGATTCTTCTCGTTGATAACCCAGGTCTGTTTGCTCTTCTCTGCCTTTTCCAGCGCGATCTTGCGGCAGATCTTTTCGATTTGTTGGGAGAACACGAGGAGGCCGGCCTCCTGCGTGTAACTTGAGATCAAGCGACCTAGAGTCTTCTCATTCATGCGGACCTGCGATTTCAGCAGACCGTGCTTCTTGAGCAACTTCGGAATGATATACCGCCGCGCGATAACGATCTTCTCCCGCTCGATATAGCCAGGGAACTCGACTATTTCGAGGCGCGGCACAAACTGCTCGGGGAGTTCTTCGAAGGAGCGGACTGAGCAGATAAAGAACACTTTGCTCAGGTCGAACGGCACACCAACATAGCTGTCGAGGAAACGACTGCTCCGTCGGTTGTCGATCGCGTCCAATAGCGCCATATTGACCGAGCTGTCGTTTTCGACATTAAAATAATCCAGATCCTCGATCAGGACCACCGGATCGCAGGAGCCGACATCACGCAAAGTACGGATGATTCGTCCGGGAGTCGCTCCCGGCCAGGTACGTGCGGTCCCTTTAAGATCAGTGACTTCCGATATTCCGCCGACCGAAATTCGGACGAATTGTTTGCCCAGCGCGCGGGCGATCGCTTTGGCGAGAGATGCTTTCCCTGTGCCAGGGGCACCAACCAAACAAAGGGTCGGGCCTTCATCAGCACCGCCCAGGAGTTTGCGTACAGACAGACGCTGCATGATCTGCTCTTTGAGCGCGGTCGGACCATAGTAGTCGGTGGAGAGAACATGTTCCACTTCGGTCATGGCGTAATCTTCAGGCGAGGTTTTCCCCCACGGTAATGAGAGAAGCCAGTCGAGATAGTTCTTGGTCGTGCCATACTCGGCCGTGGCCGGAGAGAGTTCGCTGAGGCGATCTATTTCTATCCGGGCACGCGCGATGACCTCGGGCGGAAGATGGGTCGCGCTTTTGATCGCCTTGCGCAGGCGCGCGGCCTCTTTCTCCTCCGTCAGATCTTCACCCAATTGCCGCTTGATCTCATACAACTGCTGCTTGAGAAAATAGCGGTGCTGTTCTTCCTCGATGCGTTTCTTCGCGTTCTCGTTGATATTGAGGACTGTCGTGACGCGATGCATCTCGCCGTGCAGCAGGTTGAGCAGGCGGTCGTAGCGGATCTCGAGGCCAATACTCTCCAGCAGATCCTGTTTGGATTGCAGTGAGAAGTGGAACGAAGACGCCACCCGATCCGCCAGCGCGGACGGATCCTCGATATTCATCTTGAGAACATTGGACAATTCGGGTGAATAGATCGGGTCGAGATGGGTGATCTCGCTGACGATCGTAATCGCGGCATCCATCCGCGATTTGATATTCTTGAGCGCGACCGACGGTTGCTCTATGCCGATGGCAGTGCCGACCATGAATGGCTCGGTCTTGGTGATCGCGGAGATTGAGGCGCGCTTGAGTCCCTCAAGGGTCACCAGCATCGAGCCGCCGGGACCTTCCTTGTGGTCGACCACTCGCGCGAGGACGCCTACCTGATGGATCGGTGCGTCGGTGGCGGTATCGACCTCGGCATGGGCGTACGAAGCGACGAATTCTTTCTTCTTCGCGACGCACTCTTCGATCAGCGAGCGATTTTCGGGGCGCCCGATCTGCACAGTCAACATCATCCCCGGAAACAGTACCCCGGTCATGAGGGGTAGGATCGGGTACTCGTTGGAGGCGTCAGTCGTCTGGACTGGCAGTCGGTGTCTGGCTCGAATTATCATAGTCATGCCGGTTGTACGAAGATTATCGGTTCAATCCGATGTTTCTCAATGAATAGACCGGCATTTTACCCTGACTGTCAAAGGCTATTTGTAACCTGTTGAGGGCCAAGGGCTCCCTTCCCTTAAGAGGGAAGGGAGTTGCCGGGCATCGCCGCTACCGGATTGGCGCACAACTGCTGAACCTCCCAGTCGGGATAGTGCCGAAGGTTCTGGTAGTTGATGCTGATCGACCGCGGGTCGATATCCAGCCGGTAGTAGCCGAGGCGATTGTTCTCAATCACCTGCCAATCGGACGGAAAGCCGGCCGCGATCTCGGACTTGAGGCGATAAAGATAGCGCGCCTGATTGAAGCCGGCCTCGAGATCCTCCTTGAAGATCCAGCCGCTGTCACGACCAACTCGCGACCAGGCCAGCTTGGTCAGGTACTTGAATGATTTGCCGGTCAACCGAACCGGGAATCCGTTGATGCGAACGAGGTAGCGGTCTCCCTCGTAGGAACCATCGATCTCGATCTGGTGCGGGACGGTCCCGACTGAGCCGAGCCCCGGCACGGCTCCTTTGATCTCTGTCTGCTGTCTCAACATGGCTAATTCCTCCTGAAAAAGAGTTCCCCTGTCTCCAGGGAGTGAAAGTTTATCGATATCTTTGCTGTCTGCGTCGAGCAGGTCACCCAGATGGGTGAAACCGGCATGGTGCAGAGTGAGAAAATCCTGGCGTTTCAACATCTGCCCGAACTGGTCATGGAGATCCTTCATTTCAACAGGGAGTCCGTGGCGCAGACTGAAGGCATGTCCCTGCAGCAGTTCAAGCGATGGATGGACGGCATCGCGCGCCGCGAGCAACGCGGCGAGACCACTCACCAGATGCGCGGCGGATTCGGCGAGCGAGATGACCTGTCCGAGATGCATCTGATAACGTTCTTCTATCTGCTGCACCGACATCACGCGGCACCAGTCATCCAGCAAAAGCGCGGCTTTGAGCGAGGCGGCGGTGCGATAGTCAAGCGGCTCACGACGGTGATCTTCGGGCAGCAGGAAGCCGACCTCATCGAACGCGAAATCAAATCGCTGGTAGAGCATTTTGAGCGGCAGGTTCTCGCGATACTCAAGGCGGGTCAGGATGCCGGGCGGGAGATCCCAATCCGGGGCACTGAGCGCCAGCGCGGTCCATCCGAAAAGCGACTGCGGAATATTCCGCTCGAGTTGCCGCAGGAAATGATCCGCCTCAGCGACAGTCAGACCGGTCTGGACAACCGCCTGACCAAGCGGGGTCGCCCAGAGGCGAGCGCCGGAATCGCCGCAGTCGATAAAGCCACGGTCATGCAGTCGGCCGAGCGATGGCTCTATCTCGAGCTTGGCATCGGGATGACGCGTGAAATAAAAACTCTGCCGGAGTGAATGGGTCACCGCGTCGACGCTCTCCCCCAGTCCTGCGACGATCAAGTGAAGCAGCCAATCCTCGAGCGGTAAGGTCTGAAAAGCGGATTCGAATGGTTCACTGCTGTCATTGTTGATGTAGGCATCCCAGAGGATGTCACCATCAAAGCCGGACTCGGCAAGCACAATAGCGCGCGCGGGATGACTGCTGGCGCAGCCGAGACGTCCGGCGCGACCGGTGATATTATCAAACTCGGCGCGGGAGATCGGGACAAGACGGGGACGTCCGCCATAACTTCCCGACGTATACTTGACCGTTTCCAGATAGACCGTATCAGCCGGGAGATTGACCCCCAAAGCGAGAGTAGTGGTGGTAAAAAGGACGGCGATCTCACGGCGGCTGAAGGCGCGTTCGATGACCAGACGCTGTTCGGCGGAGAGATCGGAGTTGTGGAACGCCACGCCGCGGGTCAACGCCTGTTTGAGCGAGCGGATCAGGTACGATGATTCTTCCGTGGCCAACGCGTCGAGAACATGGGTAGCCGATGGCCACTGCGAGATGGCGGCCAGACGAAGCGCCATCTCGACCGTGTCGCGACGGGATTTCATGAAGACGAGAGTGGAACCGGTGTCCTCTCTGAGTGACTTCAGGAAAGCCGTACGGGCCTCGGGACCCTGTTCCAGACGGATGAAGGGGAGGTGGTGGTCTTCCCCGCTATTGTAGGAGCGCAGCCGTAACGCACCATCGGCTGCGACTCCACGCATCAACTCCACCGGCCGGGCGGTCTCACAGACCAGATCCGCGTCGAGCCAGCGAGCCAATTCTGCTGACGCCTCCCGACCAATAACGGCCGAAAGCGCCAGCAGGGTTGGACGATACGAAGACGCGCGGAGTTTGGTCAGCAACCGTTCCAGGATCGCGCCACGGAACGGTTCGGCAAGCATCTGCAGTTCATCTATCACCACCAGACCGATAGCGCGAAGCGTATCGAGTTGAGTAGCGAGCAGTAGATCGAATTTTTCGTAGATGGCGATCGCCAGATGAAACTGGCCATCGAGGAATTTCCGGTCATTCTCCGGATGGTCGCCGGTGACAATGATACATTCCAGACCAAGCGTGCGGTAACAGCCGCCAATCTGGCGATACTTCTCTTCGGCCAGCGCCTTGAGCGGGAAAAGCATCACCACCTTCTGGCGGGAGATCAATGCCCGCGCCGCGGCCAGTTCGGCGCAGAATGATTTGCCGGATGAGGTCGGCGCGGTGATGATCAGATTGGGAACTCGCTGGTCGGCAGTCCTCTCCCCCAGCAGTCCATGCTGGATCGCCTGACGCTGCACCGGCAGCAGGCGCTCCCCCTGACGTTGCCGCCAAAGGTCGAGAATCCGACGCGGGATGCGATGTCTTTCCAGATCGTTCAATTGCATTTCCTGATTCTCCCCTGTTGACGGGTTGCCCGAAACCGATCATCCGTTGGTTATTCCCCGCAACTCCCGTAGCCGCAGGATGGGCAACTCATGCAGGTCCCGAGGCGGACCATGCCGACGCCGCAATCCGGGCACGTACCGGCATTGGAATAGCGACAACTATCGCCAGCGTGGCTCTGGTCGGTCTGCCAGATATGGCCAACGAAATCGGACCAGGCGGAAGCTTCGAAAAGCGGCGCGCTGATATCGAGGCTGCTGAGCGCCGGGCTGGAGTGACTGATAAATTCAGAACCGTTCATGGTTGTCTCCCTCGATTGTGTGGGTTGATTGCTGTGAACCAAGAATACTGCACATTTGTGCAGTTGTCAAGAGGGGCGGGCAAAAAATCTCAAAAAAAGCAACGCATGGAGCTGACCAAAACTATCGGAACCCATGTAACGTTATGTCAAACACATACTTATTTGCGCACAACGATAAGCCGGGCGAATCCACGATTTTCCCTCCCCTCACCAAAAAACAGATCATGACCAGGCCGACGGAGAATGCCCCGCGACCCTAACGTGGGCTTCTGAACTCTATTTTGGATTGACTAATCGAACATTCAGCATATTTTGAGGAGACACTGCATTTGTCTCCCAACGTTGCCGGCCAGTCCGGGTAACCAGATCAAGGAATGAGGATCGTGCTATGAAGTCGCTGTCGCGTACGACTCTGTTAGTCTATTGTGCCCTGCTGCTGGTCGCTATCCCAGCCGCCCAGGGAGTTCCCATAAGCATCCTCCAGGATTCAGCGGCGCTCAGCCAGATACAACCGGATATCCGTCCGGTGATACCAAACGCGTCCACCGCGATCATGGGGGCGATGGCCGGAGACAGCACGTTCTCCCTCTGCCTCAAATCAGTGATCACGCCCGACCAGACATTTGGCGGTACCGACTGCTGGGGATGGGAGGATACCGACGGCAAAGAGTACGCCATCATGGGTGTGGCCAACGGGATCGTGTTTGTGGATGCTCAGACCATGCAGGTAAAAGACCTGGTTCCCGGCCCGCAAACGGGGTGTGGATCGATCCGGTGGCGGGATATCAAAAACTACGGCAAATACTGCTATGCCGTCTCCGAATGCGGCGGCACCAATCAGGGAATGATGATCATGGATATGAGCTTCCTCCCGGATTCTGTCAGATACATAGGAAGTTTCTCGACCGTCAACGACATTCGCTCACACAACCTTTCGATCGATACGGCCAAAGGGTACGCCTACCTGGTGAAACAGAACTACTCCGGTTTCCGCATAGTCAGACTGACCAACCCAACCTCACCCGTCGAGATCGGGACAGTGCTGACGGGAGACTGCCATGATATCTTCGCGCGAAATGATACAGTCTGGGTAGCGGAAGGAACCATGGGTAGCTGGTCGATGTACGATCTGGCGGTTAAGACGTCGCCGCAACTCATCACCCGTGTCCATGTGCCAAATCCTGGCTATGTGCATAATATCTGGCCCACCCTCGATGGCAAGTATGCTGGAACAACTGAAGAGACCGCGACCAAGTCGGTGAAATTCTGGGATATTGAGGATCCACTCAACGTTTCATTGGTCGGCGAATATCTTGCCCCGAGCGACCTCTGTCACAACGTGCATATGCAGAGCGGGCTGGCATTCATGTCACACTATGAATCCGGTCTGGCGGTAGTCGATATGACCGACCCGTCGCAGGGCACGGAGGTCGCGAGAATAGATACCTACGCCTCCGGCGAATCACCTCAATTCAACGGCTCCTGGGGGGTCTTTCCGCACACGCGAACCGGCAAGGTATACGCATCCAATCTCGATGGACGGCTGTTCGTATTCCTCTCACGGACCGAGCAGCTACAGGACACGCTCAAAGTCTCGTCTGTCGCCACCAATCCAGGTGAGAAGATCGTGGTGGACATCAACGTAGATAACGATGTTTCGGCGCACGGCTTCATCCTGCCGGTCGACTGGACCGGCCCGTATGACCTTGTATTTGACTCAGCCTCCACCTTCGGTCTACGGACGAGCTATTTTGAGTATTTCAATTATCAAGGATACGATGTCGCGAATTCGCGCATAGCCGTGGAGATACTTGCGTCACAGGCGGGGACCTCGCCAGACCTTCCGCCCGGCTCCGGCCCGGTCCTTCGACTTTACTTCACGGTGCCATTTGGTGCGGCGGGTGACAGCAATCAGGTGCGACTGGCGCCGTATGCCGGTCCCACGACCATCTATCCGGAGTTGCTCACCGAGTGCTTCTCTTTGCAGGTGCCCCAGTTGGACGGCAAGGTGACTCTGGCGCCATCGGGCTGCTGTGTCAATCAGTGCGGAAACGTGAATGGTTCGGTCGGCGATATCGTGGATATCTCTGACCTGAGCATGTTGATCGGGTTCCTTTCCGTGCCGGGCTCCGGAATAGTCTTCCCCTGCCCCGATGAAGCGAATGTCAACGGTTCGCCCAGCGGAACTATAGACCTTTCAGACCTGAGTTTGCTGATTGCATACCTGACCTCCTCGCCGCAGCCGAATTTGCCGCTCTGTCCATGATCTAATGCTTGTCGATCAGAGCGAAAGAGCCGCCCTTCAGGGCGGCTCTTCTGTTAGGAGAGATATTAGTGATCCAACTTGAAGTCAACAGTGTAAGTCACCCAGCATCGAACTGGAGTACCGTTCTGGATCCCCGGGCTAAAGACATTATTGTAAGCCGCGCGAATGGCCGCGTCATCAAGGATCGACGATCCTGAACTCACATACACCCGGGCGTCGATCACCTTACCATCCTTGTCGATCAAAGCTTTCACCACGACTCGTCCGGTGGTGCCAGTAGCGCGGGCGATCGAGGGATACTCAGGAGTTTTGTATTCGATCATTTTTGGTTCAACTTCGAAAGCCACAAACTCATTCATATCCGGAATGAGGTCATCCCCGAGCAGGGCCGAGGTGTCAATCCCGTTGCCGACACTACCAGTGTCACCGGCGGCATTGTAATCGCCCAAGTCGGTGCGCGATGGAAGCATCTCTTCCGGTTTCTCATCATTCCATGTTGAATCAGCCACGGCCACAACCTGGTTAGAGACAGTCTGCTGAGGTGGTGGGGCCGAGGGTTGCACCGGGTTCTGGTCGCGTTCAACCGAAGGCGGCTTCGGGAGCGTGAACGACTGCTCGATCGGCTTCGGTTTCGAATCAACAGGGATCACCACCATCGTTTCGCCGAAGAGCGCCTTATAGACAGTGGGGCCGGTCAACCCCAGAGTCAGCAGGGTCATCAGCACTAGTTGTCCGAACAGCACATTGCGCTGGTAACTGGCTTTGAGTTCGTACGCGCCATACGGGGTACGTCGGGCATTGATCAGCGTGAACATTGTACACCTCCCGTGGTTTAGCCTCACACCTTCTAGTACGAAGATTCGAGGAGGATTCTTCCCTGATCGGTGCAACGTGGTCTTGACAGGTCCTCTTAATAAGAGGACGGGTCGGGCTATCCACTTGTGAAGTGAAGAAAAAAGAAACGGCGATAACGGGTGAGCCGCTATCGCCGTTGGAATTGCGATTCGAAGTCGATCAACTATCGGTCAGTTTGAAGTCCACACGATAGGTGACCCAGACGGCCACGGGTCGGCCGTTCTGAATCCCTGGTTTGAACTTGTTTTTGTAAGCCGCCTTGACCGCTTCCTCGTCGAGCGACTGAGTCCCGGAAGATTTGCCGACCATTGCCTGGCGGACATTTCCATCCTTATCAACCAGCGCCTTGACCCAGACCGTACCGGTAAGACCGGCGGTCTTGGCCAGACGAGGATATTCCGGCTGTTGCTGGAAGATCATCTCCGGCTGGATCTCCACCGCGACGAATTCATCCGGCGGCGGAAGGTACTCGTCCTCAGAGATATCGACGACGATATTCTGGTCACCAGCGCCGGCGGTTACATCGGGAGCAACGATCTCAGCGAGCTCTTCACGAGTCGCCAGCTGGACATCCTCGTCCTGCACTTCTTCATCGGCGACCGGTTTCGGGATACCGACTTTGGGGGCGGCGACGTTCGGATTCTGGATCTTCACTTCCGGCGGGCGTTTCACCACGGTCGGGGGCGGACCCAGTTCGGCGATCGTTTTGATACGGACCTCAGGGATGGCCGTAAGATCTTCCTCAGCGGTCAGCACTTTAATGATCTGCCAGCCGAGCAGGATCAAGACTATGAGCGCCAGGACCGAGCCGGTACCGATCATAAAATTACGCTGGTACTTGGCTTTCAGTTCATAGGCGCCATAGGGCGACCAGAGGGCGTTGTTTGAGTATGAAGCCATTATAACTGACCTCGTGCTTGGGCAGCAAGTTGAGCGTCCATCATGATCCTGTCATCGCGCTCTTCCCACTTACCCGTGGCATATCGATATGAGAACTTCCTGTCTCTCGGCAGGTCTTTCACGTCAACTTTCAATTCCCGAGCCGTAAAAGCGTTCCAGGATCGTTCCAGAAGGTCGATCTCGTCAAGGATATTGACCAGATCTTCGTAATCCGCCTCTCGGTTGATCAGGATCAGCGTGTTCAGCTTCGGATTCTCCTGGTTGAGATTCTTCAGCAGATTGCGCAGTGAATCTGAATTCACGACATAGGCCACCGAATCCGGCTTTTTGTCCGTGCTCGGCACAAGCAGAGGCAGATTGGTCGGAGATTCGATCTTAGTGTTCCACCAGTAGCGGCCCTCGGCATCAACGCGAATGGTCAGGAGGTTTGACTCCTTGACCTGCATTGTGTCAGGCTGCTCGTCATCCTTCGGCGGGAGGTTGATCTCCATCGCCTGAGGCATGGCAAAGACCGTCGAGACCATATAAAAGATCAGCAGCAGGAAGGCGATATCGACCATGGGCGTCATATCGATACGAATAGCGATACGGCGCTTGGGGCGACGGAGGCCTTTCCCTTTGCCTGACTTTTCTCGTTGTACAACTTCACCGGCCATGCGGCCATCTCTCCTCTCAGCAGTCAGGCATACTTAAAGCCGGACTGGTAAAGGTCGCCTGCGATCAGGTCGTTTCTTGTTCAGTAATGATCAGGAATCGGGTCATATCCTTTTCCTGCATTGCGTCCATCACATCCTGCATCAGGCCGAAACTGGCTCGTTTATCCGCTTTGACCACTACCAGCGCTTTGAGGTTTTTGGCGCGAGCTCTGACAAGCTCATTTCCAACCTCACCAGACAGGACGGTGATAACGCGGCGGACGTTTGAGACAATATCCTGGCCATCAATGTTGATCGTACCCTTTTCGATATAATCGACATAGACCGAGTCATACTTGGTGACCGTGACATTGATAATGTCCTTGTCCGGCAACTCGATCTGCGAATGCGACGACGGGAGCTCGACCGCCCGGGCTTCCGGTGGTTTGAACTGGGTCGTCGCCATATAGAAGATCAACAACAGGAAGGCGATATCGACCATGGGCGTCATGTCGATACGTATGCCAACTCTGCGCTTAGACATCGTTAGATACCTTCCTTCGCGCGGATGATCTGCATCACTTCGAAGGTCGCTTCGTCAGTGGTGTAGTTGAACGCGTCTACCTTATTAACAAAGAAGTTATAGTAGAAGATTCCAAGAATACCGGAAATGAGACCGCCGGCGGTATTCACCAGCGCCTCGGAGATACCGGTCGCCAGCGCGTTGGCGTCGATGACGCCGCCTTCGACGTTACCGGTCGCGGCAAACGCACGGATCATACCGATGGTCGTCCCGAGCAGCCCGATCATGGTGGCGATCGAGGCGATGGTCGAGAGGGCGATCAGGTTGCGCTCAAGCAGTGGTCCCTCGAGGGCATTGGCCTCTTCGATAGCCGACTGGGTGAGCTGAATACGCTTTTCGCTGTTGAGGGATTTGTCCGCACGGACTTCGCGATAGCGCTCGATGCCGGCGCGAAGGACGTTGGCGGTGGTGCCGCGCTGCTTGTCGCACGCCGCGAGAGCGCCGTCAAAATCATCGGCCTGAAGCAGGGTGATCAGCTTCTTGAAAAAGACCTGGACAGAGCTCTTGCCCTTGGCGTTTCCGTACAGGGACATATAGCGTTCGATAACGAACACGATCAACATGCAAAGCACCATGATAAGGATAACGACCAGCGGTCCGCCTTTGTAGACGGAGTGCATGATAGTGCCTTCCGGCGCCGGTTTGAACACGCCATAAAACAACCCCAAGCCGATAGCCAACGCTACCAGCGAGTTCAGCGTCACGAACATTGTCTGTTTAACCACGAGAACACATCCTCCAGTTATGATAAACCAATCAGATTTCTATACCTTTTATAGCCATCAACACAAATGCCCCGACCGTAATGACCAAGCCATAGCTCATCACCGAGAGAAACACGCCCGGGCCATAGCTGGTCCCGAGATTGGCGTACGAGCTGGCCGCGCTTGAGCCATAGCCGCCGCCCAGGAAAGAAGCGAACAACGCAAGGACAAACAGAATGACGGGAATCCAGTTCAGACGGAGCAGCTTTTTAAGCTGCAGCGCGTACTGGTCATCCAGTTTCTTGGCCTTGAACAAATTCATCAGCATGTAAATGGGAAGGACGATAGCGGAAAGGACAAAAAGCAGCCCGAAGAAGCCAGACAGCATCAACCCGAATCCGCCACCAAAGGCGCTGCCGAGTTGGCCGAATGAGCCAATTCCAGTGGTGGTTTCCGTTATCCGTTCAACCTTCTTGCGTGGTTGAGCCGCATGGAGCACTTCGCCGCGTTCGTCTTCTGCCTTGGCCACCGTCGTCTGCTGAGTGGTCTCCACCACTTTTTCCTGGTAGACGGAGAACCACGGCATAAAGAGCGCCGCGAGAATCACCACAGAAGCCACCACCATGATCCATCGCTCATACCCCGAGATACGCTCGATCATGAGCGTACAATGCTCACGCAACCGCTCGCCACGAGAGCGTTTGGCGACAACCGCGTCGACCAATTTCGTCTTCTCAGCTTCGGAGGTGAACAGATCTCCCGGTTTTCCCGGAAAGACGTCGAATCCGATATAACGGAAGCGATCATCCACCGAGATGCGGCGTTGAGCGGTGGGCTGTTTATCTTGGTCAGCCATTAAAACCCCTTACCGGTCTTCTTCCCTACAGAGGGACATTAGCGTTCGTAAACCGTAGCATCCTGGCCCTTTTTCGCGTCGGCGTTGCCAGGTTGACACTGGAGTACCTTGCCATACCAGTCGTATGCCTGCCCGAAATCAGCCTTGGAAGCCGCCTTATCCTCTTTGGCTCGCTCGGCCGCACGGGTGTGATAAGCTTGGGCGATCCAGAGCACAAGACTGACATCCTTGCATCCCCCTTGAGACTTGGAGACACAATTATACGCATCCAACAGGAAGTCAAGACTCTTAGTGATATTCTTTGGGCAGCCCACTTCGCTTCCGGCAAAGTACGCGTACCCCAATGAGCGTTTTGCGACACAGTCGGTCGGATCAAGCTGGAGGAGGTGTTCGAATTGCTTGATGCCGTCGGTGCAGTTCTTCAACGAGAAGAGATAGGTGGTGCCAAGCATCTGCACAACCTTGGCGTCGGTCGAATTGTATTTCAAGTAATTTTCGAAATACTCAGCCGCGAGCTGATTCCAGTTAATGCTGGGATCAAAAGTGATCACTTCGGTCGAGGCATACTGCGGCGACGCAGTCGTGTCGGCAGACGCAACTTCCTCGTTATTGGCGTTCCCCGCCATAGCCATGGCACAGAGTCCGGCATTCTTGTACAGACTCGAAGCGGCGGAATCGACGCCCATGGCGATACGCTTCTGATAGTAGAACATCGCCGGCTGCAAGCTCTTCAGCATATGGTAGGCAAAAGCGATATTCTGCACCACGCGCTTCTGGGTTGAGTCGATCTTGAGGACCTCTTTATAATTGTCGATCGCATGCGCGTAGTCCGGAGGCTTCTGGTAGTAATATGTATCTCCCATGAAGGAGTACATCTCGGTCGGGCTGATCGGGGACTTGTAATCCGGACCCTGTTGGAGTACCCACTCCTGATGCTTCTTCAGCATCTCGGCGCCCTTATCGAATTGCTTGGCGCCCCAGAGCGCTTTGCCATAATTGAAGTAGACATCTTTCGGGACGTACGGAATAGCGAGCACTTCCTCGAAATATTTGACAGCTTCTTCGAATCCGCTCAAATTGAGGTAGGACATTGCCAATTCAAAGAAGGGGCGGACAGTGCTCGAATCAGCCTTGGCACCGGAGAGTTCGAGATAGCGCTTGTAGGAACCGATCGCGTCTTTGAAGCGACTCGCTTTATCTTCACGTGAGCCACCGGGACTCATAGCGGCCTTGAAATAGATGCCACCGGCGCGGTTCCAGGCAGAAGCGTGCAACGAGTCTTTCTGCAGTACCACTTTCAGCTTCTCGATCGCGCAGGGGTAGTCCTTCATTTCCAGGCAGGCCTCGGCCCAATTGTAATAGACCTCTGTACCAGCGGTGTCTTTCTCCAAAGCCTTCTCATATTCAGAGACGGCCAGAGACGGGATCCCCTGGCGGAAATTAGCGTTGCCGAGATGGATATGATAGAGCGGGTTGTCGGGGTCAACGATGAGCGCCTGACGGAACGCACGGTCGGCTTCCTGGTAGTTCTTTTTGGCCATCATGACCATACCATAGCCGTCCTCAAGCAGCCCCTTTTCTTTGTCCTTGGCTTTCTTGCGGCCCTCGTCCAACAGCTTTTCAGCGCGGTCCAGGTCACCCAGATCAACGAGAGTGCGGCCCAGATAGTAGACCGTCTCCACGTCTTTCTTCTTCTTTTCGTACGCCTGCTCCAGGAAGGTCTTGGCGCGTTCGGTCTGCCCTAAACGGAAATAGATCTGACCAAGAAGACTATAATTGAGGTGGTATGTCTTGTCGACTTCGATCTCTTTCGACAACTGGGCGATGGCGTTGGTCGTGTCGCCACGATCGAGAGCCTCGCGGATGGACTGTTTGATCTCCTGAGCCTGAGTGGTCGAGCCCACCAAAACGGCAGCCAGAAGCACGACAAACAGAGTTGTCCGAAGGAGCGAATGGGAAAGAATTTTCTTCATGTGCACATCTCTTTCAAGAATAGGCCAAAATATGGTTCTGCCATACCTTGTCAAGAGCTAAATTCCCCGGCTCTCGACTCTAACGTGTTAGCATTGCGACTCTTCAATCGATTTAAGAGCATTTCAATCTGGACCAGGAGGAGGATGATCACCACCAGGCCCACCGGAATCAGGATCAGACGCGAGATCAGGTCACTGAACGTTACGTACAAGTAGCCGGCAGTGAAGATGTTCATCGCAGCCGACAGTGTATCGAGCCACCAGACCAATCGAGTCATCTTCTGTTTCCTTCCACTTATACCGTCGAGGCGTCCAATTCTTTCAGCCTGTGAGAGATGAGCACACGCAACCATTGACTCTGTATGTCAACTGTGGTGCCGAAAATGGACACTTGGATGTATCAGGATAGGTAAGTGACTACGTTGTATTGGATTAAAGCGGAAATTTGGTGGGGTCATGCGACATGAGACCGAACCTGCAACGCAATATCTGCGAGCGAATTCGGAGGGGATTGACTGGGGTCAGTTAAGTTGTTGGTAGACAGCAGGCGACTCGCCTTACTTCGAACCAAGCGGCGCAAGCCACGCTAACGAAATTCGTACGCTTGACTCGCCTTCCGGCCGAATATATACCACCGAGTCGAAATTGCGCGTGCGGCCATCAAACCCGAGAGCAGGATAAAACTTGATCTGATTCTCAATCGCCATCGCCAACGGATAGAGACCAGACTCCGTAGCCGGAGAGACAGCGGTCCTGACTCGACCATCGTCACCAATCCTCACAGACAAAGCCAGCTCCTTCATCCGTTCGAGATTTGGGGGCCTGAAATTGATTATGAGCGGTGTCCGCGAAATTGGCATCGGTGGGATCATGATGCCCACGGTATCCGGGACTAGCTTCAGAGCCAGGCGATCATGCAGATCAAGACTGTCCGCACCCTTGGCTGTCCATGGTTTGGTCGGATAGTGGGAGGTCGGAATAAACGTGGTCAGCAGGAATGACTTTCGGATTGCCTTGCCGCCAGGGGTCTTCCCTGCCCGGTAGTCGCCATACAGCGACGCGGACGCCAACTGTTGTTTGAAGCCTGGATAATTTGAGCCAACCACCTTGGCGGACGTGCATCTCCCTCGCTGGTCGAATTTGAGCGATGTCAGCACATACGGCAACACATGTACCGAGTCGGGATTCTTGAAGACGGCATGATACCACGGGAACTTGGATATCGCAGGAAGTGTGACTCCGGCCATCGTCAGATTCCGCTCATAAAGCAACGGATCACGAACACGACCAAGCGTGTCGATAGGAAATTCGAGACAGATCAGACTGTCCGTCAGATCGACAGACAATCTAACGAGCAGCGGAGGGGTGGAGTTCTGACCATTGATCTTGCCAGGCTTGAAGGTAAATCTTTCAAGGTAATTATTGAGTCGCTTTTGCCATGCCACGGCAAGCAACTTGTCGGCTCGCAAGGTTGTGACTTTTCCCTGCGAATCCACCTCAATCGTAAGTTCATACTTGGGCGCAGTGACCCCCGCAAAAAGCGAATCGGTGGACAACGGTACTGGAATTGAGAGTGGATAGGATAGCGCAATGCCCAGATCGGACTGCGCGGAGACAGTGGCCGCGCCAAAAAGAAGCGCGATAGTCAGAAGAGATCGGATGGACCGCATTGGGCAGGTCACGGGATCGAGTAAACCCTTCACGGTTAAACGTTGCCGTTGTTCGCCTTTAAGATTATACTCGCGGCAGACGAAATCAAAGGTTTTTCAGCGTGTCAATTGCCAGACAGTTCTTTAAGAATATCCTGACCTCGTGGGCGGCCTATGTCATCCGTCTGGCGCTGGGGTTTGTCTTCGTCCCCTATATCGCGACCACCTTTGGCACCGAGCGGTATGGCGTCTGGGTGATCATCTTTCAGGCGATCAGTTATATTACCTTGTTCGATTTCGGCTTTGAACGAGCGGTGATCCGCTTCGTCGCCAGATATTGGGCGCAAGGGGATGAAGAGGCGGTCAGGCGTACGCTGTCCACTTCTCAGGGGCTCTTTCTCGTACTCGCCCCAGTGGTATTGTTGACCGTTGTCGCAGTCTCGTTATTCCTCTTTGACTGGCTCAAGATCAGCGACCCATCCATTATATCCGAAGCAACTGTCGCGCTGATAGTCATTGGCGTTCTGTTGGCGACCCGATTTGCGCTGGGGGCGATCAATCATGCACTGGCGGGACTCCAAAGATTCGATATTCTCAACGCGATCGATATCGGCGAAGAGATTCTCCGCTTCGGTTCCATGGCGCTGCTGCTCAGTCTCGGGTACGGGATGATCGAGTTGGCGGTGGCCATACTTCTGGTAAATCTGCTTCGGTTAGCCGCCGGATGGTTCTGGCTGCGCAAAGTTGAGCCCTCGGTGACGTGGGACCCGCGGAGATTTGACCGCGAGCGCTTCAAAGAGCTGTATCGTTATTCCAAGATGTCGTTCGGAATCACCCTGGCCTGGCTGGTGATCTTCAATTCCGATTCGATCCTGCTCGGTATGATCGCCTCTGCCAGTGCTGCAGGTATATACGCGCCCGCCGCCCAGTTGATGCTCTACATGCGGCATGTAGTGAACGCCATCGGCATCCCCCTTACGCCGGCAATCTCTCATCTGGAAGCCAAGGGGCGTGATGAGGGCGTGGTGAGGACCTATCTGACGGGACTGAAGTACGTGTCGTACATCTCTTTCTTTCTTTCTGTGGGTGTGATAATCTTCGCCAGACCATTCGTTTCGCTTTGGTTGCCTACCGAATTTGCGGAAACCGGCGAAGTAATGGTGATCCTGGCGGTCGGCTCGGCGATATTTCTGCCACAGATCATCGGGAATTCCATTCTTTTCGGGATAGAAAAACATCGGTATCTCTTCTATGTATTAGTGTGCGAAGCGGTATTGAAGATCAGCCTCTCCCTCGTGCTCATTCCGGCCTTTGGCGCCAAGGGAATGGCGGTTGCGGCGGCAGCTCCCCAGTTTATCCTTTACCTGACCCTCTACCCTCATTTCATGTCGAAAGTCCTTGGACGGTCGGTTATGGAGATACTGGGGACGGCAACGCGCCCCGCCGGTCTTGCTCTACTCACCACTGGCGCAGTGGCCCTGACGACGCGGGCGCTGATTCCTCCGACGTCGTGGGGAGCATTTATTGTGGACATATTCGTAACCGGACTGATTGCGATGGTGGTCGGATTGTTCCTGGTGGTGGAACCGACAGAGCGGGGCCGACTCTATGGCGCAATCAGGACTCGGATTGGCCGGTAAATTTGGCATTCTGAAGGAGAAAGTAAATGTCTGAACGAAATAAACAGATAGTAAGAGAGTACGTAGACGCATTCAATCGCAGAGACCTCGATGCGGCTTGCGCTACTTTCAGTGCCGATGCGCAGGTGTTTGGCGTACTCGGCAACGGCCCGCTTGAAATCACGCGAGCAATATGGCAGGAGCTTATCGCGGCGAATGATATGCAGCTGACCATCGATTCGATGGTCGCGGAAGGAGATACTGTTGCGGTGAAGTTCATTGAACGAGGCAAGTCCATTGGGTCTTTTCGCGGACTTCCGGTTACCGGCAGGACGTATGAGATCATCGCGATGGAGTGGTTTGAATTCGAGAATGGAAAGATCAAGAGGCGTTGGGCAGTGCGGGATTCGCTGTCAATCGCGATGCAACTAGGATTACCCCTCCCCGCCTAAAATATTCCAAGTCCACAGACTTTAAAAAGAAACCGCCGGTTCAGCACCGGCGGTTTTGTTCTGTCTATGCATTCGGGCAGACGGGGACGTCTAACGCGCACATTCTCTAGTAGTTGTCGTGCAGCTCTTCGATAGCCGCCACGATCTTCTCGACATTCGGCAAGCAGGCGTTGTCACCATCGACACCGTACGCTACGCGGGCATCGATGGCCGTCAGCAGCTTGACCGGAGCCTCGAGTGAGAAGAGCCCTTCGCCTTGAGTGATTACGGCCGAGATAGTAGCCGCGGCGCCGCCATGGAAGCGGTCCTCGGTCACCACGAGCACCTTACCGCACTCCTTGGCGGTCTTGATGATCGCTTCCTCGTCCATCGGTTTCACCGTGCGCAGGTCAACCAGGCGGACATGGACACCCTTCTCGCGAAGGATCTCAGCGGCTTTCCGGCACATCTGGAACGTGGCTCCATACGTTATGATACCGATATCCGTGGCATCTTCGTAGTAGGTCTTGGCCACGCCAAACGGGATCAGCTCGTCAATACCCGGGAGATTGCTCTCCATTGGGACGCCTTCCCAATCGCGACGGTTGTAAAGCGCCACAGACTCGCAGAAGAGAACCGGAGCATCGGTCGCCCAAGCCGTCTTGAGGAGACCGGCGGCATCGTACGCATTCGACGGCACCGCGATAAGCAGACCAGGAATGTTCATCCAGGTACCGAGATTACCCTCGGAGTGCCAGTGAGCGCCTGCGCCCTGCTTGTAACCGCCATAGGTCGTACGAATGACCATCGGCATGCTGTACAGTCCACCCGAACGCTGATAGGTCGTGGCGATCTTATCTTTCAGCATCTGGTACGCCGGAGACATGTAGTCGAGGAACTGGATCTCGGGCATTGGACGACGGCCCTGATAGCAGTGGCCGGCGGCACGACCGAGAATACCGACCTCGTCGAGCGGCGAGTTGAAGCAACGATCGTTGCCGAACTCACGCTGCAGATTCTTGGATACGAGGAACACGCCTCCCTTGCCCTTCAACTTCGCCTGCTTCTCTTTCTCTTCGATCATGTGACCGGAGAAATCGGCGACATCCTCACCGAACATCAGAACGTCAGTGGTCAGCGTGAAGATATCGAACAGCGTGTAGTTGATGGCGAACCGCATGGTCATCGGGCCGACATTCTCCGGGAGCTCCGGAGTGGTGAAGTATCCCTTCTCGTGATACTCTTTGAACTTGGCGGCGCGATCATACTTGGCGCCCTCGCGATACTTTTTCCAGGTCGCTTTGGCGGCATCAAAATCATAGTTGTGCACCAGGCCGGAGATAAACTCCTGGGTCTTGGGCACAAAGGTCGCGACCGCTTTGGCCGAAGCCTCAGATATCTCGCGATCCAGTTCATCCCAGATCTCGCCGATCTCTTTCGGGGAGATGATGCCATCCTCGATCAGCGTGTTGCAGGTCTTGAGAATGCAGTCGTTGTAAGTGTGCCAATCCTGTTCGACTGGATCCATGTAGAAAGACTGGTCATCGGAGCCGGAGTGCGAACCTTCGCGGGTGACGCGGATATTCATCAATACCGGGCCCTTGGTGCGGGCGTATTCTGCGGCTTCGGCGGCGCCGGCGAGGGCAGACTTAATGTCAGTACCATCGACATGCATGATCTTCAAACCAAATCGCTGGAACCCTTCATACGGCGTGGTCGGGTCACCCTCGGGGAACTGCTCTTCAACGGAGACCGAGATCGCCCAACCGCAGTTATATATGCCGTAAATGATGTTCGACTTGTAGAAGACCGAATAGAAGACCGCGCGACCAAACTCAGCTTCAGAGGTTGAGCCTTCACCAATGCAACAGAGAGTGACGGCATCTTTGGGATAGGCACCACCGGGGATCGGCGCGCACTGGGTGATCGGAGTCGGGTTCTTGATGGCATCGGCGAGACCAGCGGCCTCGATCGCATGCGAGCCGGTCGGCGATGCCTGCGGGAGGATAGCCATATCAGGATAGCCGGGGTGCGCGGGGATCTGTTGCCCTTTGTTACGAGCGCGAGAATCGCCGATCGCCTCGAGCATCTTGTCCCACAAAGTCGAGCCACGATGAATATCAAACGCTTTGTTGCGATAGTAGCCGAGGAACGGGTCATTGAGGCGGAGATTGGAGGCAAAGGCGACATCCATCAACTCCTTGCCGCCGCACCCGATGAAGAAGCGGTTGTACCCTTTGCGCAAGAGCAGCTTCTCTTCGCGCTCGACTCGCCGGGCGGTTAGCATGGAGCGAAGCATATGCTTCAGCTCGGCCGGGGTCTTCCCGGAATACGCTTCCAACGGTTCATTGTCGCGGTGCTTCTTGGAGGGCACCTTACCGTCGTAATTTTTGATCTTGTCTATCAGCGCAAGAACTTCCAACTGAAAACCTCCTTAAAGGTCTGTCTTACTTTCGCATCGGGCGCAAATGGGATTGGTAGACCTCTGATGTAAACGTTCGGAGGAACCTGACCCGCAAACTTCCGCCAAGATATAGTACATCCGTTTCAAAAGGCAAACTCATTTTTGGCCGCTAAGTTCCTCTTTTTTTAGGGAGTTAGCGTTTTTTTTACAATGTGCCTTCTGTCACATGGCGGGGGCCGCTTTTTTCCTTTCCCCCGGTCCGGCCAGGCCGTAGATTCCCGCTTAGAAGACAATTAGTTAGCCGAAAGGAACGGACGTCCATGAAACGTCGCCCCGCTACAGTACGTCGCTCCATCACCGCCGACGACCTCTTCAAACTCAAAGTGCTCACCGGACTCGCCATCGCGCCCGACGAAAAGAAGGTCGCCTATACGGTTGAACAGGTGGACTTTGACGCAAACAAGTATTTCACCAATATCCATATGCTCGACCTGGCGACCGGCAAGTCCGACCAGTTCACGCATGGACAGAACGGCGATGGACGGCCGGTCTGGTCAAAGGACTCCACACGCATAGCCTTTACCTCTTCCCGAGACAAGAAGTCCGGCATTTTCGTCATGCCAGCCTCGGGTGGCGCGGAGAAAAAGGTGTTTGAAGCCGAAGCGATGATCGGCGATCTGATCTGGCACCCGGACGGGAAACACATTCTCCTCAGCTTGCGCTACAAGGATTCGCATTTCATCACCGATGAGAAGAAGAAAAACGAACCGCCGGTTTATCGCCATATCACGCGGCTATTTTACCGGCTGGATGGTCTCGGATTCCTGCCACAGGACCCGTGGCAGATATACGCGCTGAATATCGAGACAGGATTGCTGCGCAAACTGACCTCAGGCAAGCGGGATAATCACTCCCCAGCTCTCTCCCCTGACGGCCAAACCGTCGCCTTTGTCTCCAACCGTTCGAAAGACCCGGATATTGAAAGCCTGCGCGATGACATCTTTCTCATTCCGTTCAAAGGCGGCAAAGAGAAGATGCTGGCCACACCTGCCGGCCCGAAAGCCGGCCTGACTTTCTCACCGAACGGTAAATTTATCGGATATATCGGACACGCCAACCCGAACGATGCCTGGGGCGTGACGAATCACCACGTTTGGGTGATTGGCGTCAACGGCACGCCGAAAGCCCGCGATCTGATGCCCAAGTTTGATCGGATGGCCTATGACCAGTCGATAGCCGACATGGAAGATGTACATGGCGGGGCACAACTCTACTGGTCGGGAGACGGGAAACGACTCTTCTTCCTCTCGTCTGATACCGGCGCGACCAATATCTACTACGTGCCACTGTCTGGCGGCAAACCGACCCGCATTTTCAAAGGGAAATGCCATGTGAAGTCGCTCTCTATGAATGGTTCAGGGAAAATCGCCGCATTCACCTGCGCTGATCTGGAGAATCCGGGTGAACTGATGACGTGCGCGACTCAGTATGGCGGCGAAGCCAAAGCCAAACGGCACACCGATCTCAATCCGCAGCTCAAAACAACCATCCGACTTGGGCACACGCGTGACGTGATGTTTAAGTCGTTTGACGGAACCGAGGTCCAGGGCTTCCTAGTGACGCCCCCCGGATTCAAATCGACCCGCAAGTATCCCGCGATCCTGGAGATCCATGGCGGACCGCGCGCGCAGTACGCATATACGTTTTTCCATGAGATGCAGCTCCTGGCGGCCAGCGGCTATGTGGTGTTCTACACTAATCCGCGCGGCGGTTCCGGTCGGGGTGAGACCTGGGCGGACGCTATTGCCGGTGGTTGGGGTGACCTTGATTACAAGGACTGTATGGCCGCCGCGGACTACATGGAAAAGTTGAGGTTTGTCGACAAAAAGCGGATCGGCGTGACCGGTGGCTCGTATGGCGGCTGGATGACCAACTGGATCATCGGGCATACACATCGGTTCAAAGCCGCGGTGACCCAGCGCTCGGTGACCGACCTGATCGCGATGACGGGATCGTCAGACATTGGCTACGCACTCAACAGGGAGTTTAATGGCTATCCGTGGACCAATTTTGAGAATTATCGCAATTGTTCGCCGATGTACTTCCTCGAAAAGGCCAAGACGCCCGTATTAATACTGCATAACGAACGCGACCTGCGGTGCCATATTGAGCAGGCCGAACAGATGTTCGTTAAGCTGAAAGTGCTCGGGAAGACCGTGGAGTTCGTCCGCTTCCCGGACGAGCCGCACGGGTTGTCGCGGCATGGCCGTCCGGATCGTCGCAAGGCCAGGCTCGAGTGGATCCTGAAATGGTTTAACCGCTACCTGCGCTAACACGCAGGTAGGCGGCATGTGACATAGCTCGGGGGGTATGGGAGGCGTATGCGACAGCGTGGAAGCATCCTGTTCTGGCTGGTGGCGCTCAGTGCCATCAGTCTGTCTTGTGACTCTGACTCTCCGGTCCAACCGAACAATCCAGCAACACGCCAGTGGGTGGTGCAGACCTCGGGGACAACTTTCAGCGGTCTCTGGGGGAGTTCACCGGACACACTCTTTGCTCTCGACATTACCGGCACAGTTCAGCGTTACGACGGCTCCGGTTGGCACGACACGGGCCTTCGACTGGAGTACACTGCCAACGCGATCTGGGGTACCAGCGGAAACAATGTGTTTGTGGTGGGTGAGGGAGGCAGCATAGCCCAATACGATGGATCGTCCTGGACCTTGATGACCAGCCACACCTTCCAGTCACTTCGCGCCGTCTGGGGGACCTCATCAACCAACGTCTATGCGGTCGGTGACGGTGTGATTCTTAGATACGACGGTCAGGACTGGTCGACTGTCGCCTCCGGATTAGGCGTGATGCTCTACGGCATTTGGGGAAGCTCCACCAATAATATCTATGCGGTGGGAATGAATGGTACCATATATCGCTGGAACGGCGCGGATTGGCTACCACAGTCTTCGCCGACTGCAAACTCCCTTCGTGCAATTTGGGGAAGTTCCGCCGGCAATATCTGGGCGGTCGGGTCGCTGGGGACTATTGTTCACTTCAATGGCACGGTGTGGGACACCACAACCTCGCACACTTCTTCCCTATTGACCTCGATTTGGGGGTCTGGTTCCGATAACGTTTGGGCGGCTGGCGGTGATGGCTGGATAAGTCACTTCAATGGAACTGAATGGGAAACTTCATCGACTGGCTATACTACATATTTTCATGAGGTGTTTGGGTTTGGCACGGGTAAGCTCTATCTGGCGGGGATGCATCACTTGATCATAGAGCAGGTTGGAACAGGCTGGGTTCCAATGACCGTGCCGGGGGCATGGCAGAATCTTCGAGCAATCTGGGGATTCTCACCAACAGATATCACCGCCGTCGGAGATTATCAGGCCATTCGCCACTTTGATGGCGCCATCTGGGAAGAGACACACGACGGCTTGGACGATTCGGCATTTTTCTACGGAGTATGGGGAGGTTCACCCTCGAACCTCTACCTTGCCGGAGAATATCGGTCGGTCTGGGAGAATGCGGGCGCTGGATGGTCACCGATACTGACTGGAACATTTGACTCAGTTACGTTCACCGATATCTGGGGTCTTCCGAGTGGAGAGCTGTATGTGGTCGGAAGTGGAGGTGTGATTCGCAGGTATTCAAGCGGCGTCTGGGAGCCGATGGCGAGTGGAACAGCGGTGCCGCTGCATTCAATCTGGGGGACCTCTACATCAGATCTGTATGCGGCTGGAGATAATGTGGCACTGCACTATGACGGCCTTCAGTGGTCTGGGATACCGGGCGCGCCATTCGAACAATTCAGGTCAATATGGGGATTCGCCGGGGGACCGATTTTCATTGTCGGAGACGATGGGGTAATTGCGAGATTTAGCGCCGGGAATTGGACTTTGCCGATCAGTGGCACTTCCAACGATCTAAACGCAGTGTTCGGGCGAAGTGCCACCGATATCTACGCAGTCGGGGACTTCGGCACTATCCTGCATTTCGATGGCAATGCCTGGAGTTCGATGGCAAGCGGCGTGACCGTCAACCTGAACGGGGTCTGGGGGGACGCCGATGGCAAAGTGTGGGCAGTCGGTGACCATGGCGTGGTCCTTCACCTGCCGTGATCTGAAAAAACATGTGGGGAGCTACTTGGATTCCGCCACGTGATTGCGCTTGAGCAGCCAGTGACTTTTGAGGAACAGATTGGCTTCTTCTATCGTGCGAAAGGTCTGCGAAAGTTCTTTCTGTCCCCCGGCGGTAAACATCTCGTGCAACTGACGAAACGTACTGGGGTTATTCAGCACATAGAGCGCCATCGCCAGGTTGTGCTTGCGGCACCAATCCATATGCTTGCCGATCACCTCTATCACTCCCGGATATGAGGTTTTCCAGTTGGAAAGATCTATCAATTTCGCCCAGGGACGATCGAGAACCGGAGCTATTTCTTCTCTAAAATCCTCGTGATAGCTCTGAGCCGTAGCGGGCCGCCAGATCCCATGTATTTTGACATAGATCACCGCGTTCTTCTGATCGAGGTCAAATGAGTATTCGAGGCTCCAGCCAGCCACGGTCGCGATCCTTCTCAATTTATGATGGTCTTGCACATGGAACACTTCCCCGGATATATGTCGCGAAGTATCCATTTCGCACGACAGATCGAGCGACTACACAGGTCGCCCGATCAGTGTAGGTACTGACAATTTACGTTCACGGTACCTTAGTTGTCCAGTATTTTTTGTCCCGCTTAGTTCCTACAGGAGACTAAGGTGCACCTGCGCGACCAGCCGCCGACCGGGTGTCGGATAGTCACCATCGGTGGCGACAAAACCGAACTGGTCGGGCCTCCGCTGATCAGTTAGGTCATACGCGGTCAGGCTGACAGTCGCCACCTTACTCACGTTGTACGTTAGTGACGCTCCAATTTCGTACACGTCTTGGATAGTCTTGCTCTCGCCTGAATAGATAACGATCGATCGTTCCGCGGTATACGCCAGATTGAATCCTACCGTAAACTTCGGCAGTAATTCTCCTCCCCAATCGGCCCGCCATTTCAGATCCGGAACATAGAACGCTGGAATGTAAACATCGCTGGACTTGGTCTGCTTAGCATTTTGATAAACCATCCCCCAGCTCAGAAAGTAATCATTGAGGAATCGATAGTTTATGGAAAGGTCAACGCCATCGCTCCTGAATCGGTCGATATTGTGCGGGACCGAGCGGAAGATGTTGGGATCGTATTGATACTGGATGAGCGACCTGACCTGCTGAGTGAATCCGCTGAGTCGTACCGAGAGCCTCCCCTTGGGATCATCGTACTCCGCGGTCACGACTCCAGAATGCGAGGTCTCCGGTTCCAAGTCGGCTCTCCCCTGCACATATATCTCATCGGCAAACTGATCGGCGATAGATGGCAGCCTGAACGCATATCCATAGCCTGACTTAAGCCTGATCTCCGGTGTTACCGCGAAGGTTAGCCCAATGTTGTGCGAAGGCTGCGCTTCACGATTGTGCACGAACTGCGCCCGACCGCTGAGGTCGACCTGAAGCTGACGTGACACCGCAACCGTGGTCGCGCCCCACACATCAAACTGGTCCTGTCCACGCGACCAGAAGTTGTATGAGTCATAAGCATAGCTGTAAGGCGCGAATGGACCGATCGTATTAAAGCCGGCGCTTTGGTCATCGGAGGTAGCGCGCAACGACCCTGACAGGTAGTCCACGCCCATTGACGTGGTTAGATGATCGAATTGATGCTGGAGTCGTCCGCTCAGTCCCGCTGAACGCTTGTTGTAGATCGATCGCGAACGGACATCGACTGAATCGACATTGAAAGCTGAGTCGGCGCCGTCAGGCGTATGGTAGGAGAATTGATAGTTATAGAGCGAGTGATAGTCGAGGTTCTTCTTCTCCCAGAAAATATCGAACTGCAGTTCGCTCGATTGCGAAGGAGCATACCGGTAGGTCACGTCTGCCGAGTAGTTTTCATCCATCTGGTGGTCATTCAGGCTGGTCGCCTCACGATTGCCGTAGACAGGTATTGCTGTCGGATCCGGCACCGGACCGGGCGCGCCCAAGGAATCATCGAAATATCTTCCGGAGAGTGACAGACGGTGGCGGCCATCGCCGCTCAGATAGTCACTGCGTAGTCCGAACAGCATTCGTTTGGTACCCGCGTTTGGACGCTCATTCCCTGACTCGCCAAACTCAGCGAACCCTCCGATGCCTACGCGTCCAAGCAACTTGGAGGCGTCCACACGGTACTGCCGCAGATCACTTTCGCCGTATCGCGTGACGATGTCCAGCCGGTCCACCAATGCATTTCGGCTGATGAGATTCACCACCCCGCCGATGGCATCGGCACCATAAAACGCGGACTGCGGACCTTTAAGCAGTTCTACTCGCTCGAACTCGTCCGCACTGAAGTCCGACAAATTGAAACCTCCAAGCGAGTAATCCCGGACCACTCGACCGTTGTACAAAAGCAGCATATGTCGGTTGAAGGTCCCCCAGTTTGAGAGTGTAGTTATCGATCCAACGCCGCTGGTTTGACGGAGATCCAATCCAAAGCGGCCATCGAGTGATTGCTGCAATGAGATGTCGTTGGCAAGCGACTGCCGTGTAATAGACGTAGCTGGCCAGACTGCTTGTTTGGGGGATTGCCCGAAACGGTTGGCCGTGACGACGATCGTGTCGGGAAGTTCGGTCGGGGTGGAAGTGGTATCGGCTATGGCCTGAGATCCCAGCGCGCTCAGCCATGCCATTACCGCGGTCAAAAGGATGCGCCTCATGGCAGTACTCCTTGGTACCGAAGGCGCATGAAGTCTTCCGACAGCCCTGCGCTGCGGCACCTGATGTTGGATAGAGCTTCGGCAGGTTTCCTGGCTTGGGCTTCAGACCCCATCGAGCGCCTTCCACGACCCCACGGTCGCGTGGCTTTCTACCCGATAAGTAGCCGTTACAGTAGCGGGGCTGCGACGGATTCGCACCGTCTTCCCTATTACCCGTCCGGATGGACGGCACCGAAACGATGTTACTCCAATAAGCATACCGGAAAGTGGACTGTCAAGCACCTTGCGGGCGATTAATCTATTGCGTACCCTAATGGGTCTAAAGGGATAGCAACCAAGGAACGCGGAAGAAAGACCGGCGAGATGAAGAGACTTAGCACCATTATTATCATACTGGCAGTTATAGGTGGAGGAGCCTATTGGTGGCTGGGGAGAAAATCCGAAGCGAAGGTCACGTTCCGCAAGGATGTGGTCGACCGCGGCGACCTGGTCGTGGCGATTAGCGCGACCGGCACGCTCAACGCCCTCACAACAGTAACGGTCGGATCGCAGGTGTCCGGGACAATAGCCAAGCTATATGCCGATTTTAACAGCCCCGTCACCGAAGGGCAGTTGCTGGCTCAGCTTGACCCGACTTTTTTGCAGGCGAGCGTGAACGAACAGAAAGCCAATACAGATCGCGCCAAGGCGCAATACAATGAAGCAAAGAGAAACTTCGATCGCACAACCGAGCTATTCGGTCGGGGGCTGGTTTCACAAGCTGAACTGGACGCCGCGACAACTTCGCTTGAGGCCAGCAAAGCATCATTGCAGCAGGCCGAAGCATCGCTTGACCGTGCGCAGGTCAACCTCCGGTATGCCACTATCCGTGCGCCAATCAATGGCGTGGTGATATCACGAAATGTCGATGTAGGTCAGACGGTGGCGGCGAGTCTGCAGGCTCCCACCTTGTTTACCATCGCTGAAGATCTTTCGCGTATGAAAGTGGAAGCGAGCATTGACGAAGCGGATATCGGTTCGGTGAAGCAAGGACAACGCGTAACCTTTACCGTCGACTCATATCCCGAGGAGCAGTTTGAGGGCTCGGTCAGCCAGATTCGCCTGGCGCCGGTGGAGTCGCAAAATGTTGTTACCTACACCGTTATCATTGATGTGACCAATCCGGATCTGAAATTGATGCCCGGCATGACGGCGACTGTCTCAGTCGAGGTAGCCCGTCGGGACAACACGTTGCGTGTTCCACTCCAAGCTCTCCGTTTCACGCCGCCCGGAATGACTGCACCAATAGCCGGACAAGGACGACGAGGTGGCGGAGGAATGCGCGATAGCAGTGAGGCACGCCCTCAAGGTGGATTGCAGGCGGCTGACAGCCTGCAAAAGTCCGGTCAGAACAGGAATTGGGCCGAAGGCGGTGAGCGGCGCAAGTTCAGACGTGAATCGCAGGAAGCGGGAGACTCCGCATCAGCCGGCCAGGAGATGCGTCGCGAACGACCGAAAGGCTCGCGAGGAATTGTCTGGATCATGGAGAACGGTACGCCGAAGCCTGTCCCGGTTTTCCGTGGGATTCAGAACCAACGGTACGCGGAGTTGATTGATGCGCCATTAAATGAAGGTGATACCCTCCTGATCGGTACGACTTCGAATAACAACAGCGCCGCTTCTCAAACGCAGACCAATCCGTTTATGCCGCGCATGCCGGGCGGCGGCGGAAGAGGGCGTTGAGGCAAAAGTATGCATTTTGTGGAGATCATTCGAGCGGCAGTCGACTCGCTGGTACGGCACAAAACCCGTGCTCTGCTCACCATGCTGGGAATTGTGATCGGAGTGGCGGCTGTGGTGGCGATGGTGGCAGTCGGGAATGGTGCGCAGATCGCCGTGGAGACTCAAATCGCCAGTCTCGGGACCAACGTCTTGATGGTCTTCCCTGGCGCCGGGTTTCAGGGACCGGTCAGCATGGGGGCTGGACAGGCGCAGAATCTGACTCTCGAAGACGTAACGGCCATTAAGGAACAATGTCCTGCCGTTGGGTTTGTCTCACCATCCAACCGTACAAACCGCCAGGTGGTTGCCGGAAACCTTAACTGGGCTACCCAGATACAGGGCGGAACTCCAGATTTCTTTGATATACGAGACTGGCCGCTTCAGTCCGGCATGATCCACACAGAGCAAGACGAACGGGCCGCCACGAAAGTTTGCGTGATCGGCCAGACCATCGCGGAAAATCTCTATCCCGACCAGGATCCGGTCGGCCAGACCATACGCATTGGCAAACTCCCTTTCAAAGTGATCGGCCTTTTGTCCCCAAAAGGGCAGAACGCGATGGGGCAGGATCAGGATGATATAATCGTCGCGCCATTCGCGACCGTGCAGAAGAAAGTGCAAGGAACAGACCGCGTCTCGATGATCATTCTGTCCGCCGTGACACCGGACAAAATCGCTGAGGCACAGGCGCAGGTATCCGACTTGTTCAGGATTCGGCATAAGATAACCGCGGGCCAGTCAGATGACTTCACGATTCGTACGCAATCGGAGATTGCGCAGACAGCGGGTCAGACGACCAAGATAATGTCCGTTCTGCTTGGAGCCATCGCCTCGGTATCGCTATTGGTAGGCGGTATCGGGATCATGAATATCATGCTGGTATCAGTGACCGAGCGGACCCGTGAGATCGGTGTGCGACGTTCACTTGGAGCGCGTAAGCGGGATATTTTGCAGCAATTCCTGGTCGAAGCGGTGCTTTTGTCGCTGTTGGGCGGAATAATCGGGATCGGTCTGGGAATTCTCATCTCCTCCCTCATCTCAAGATTCGCCGGGTGGCCGGTCGCGGTAACAGCCGATTCCGTGATCCTGGCTTTTGCGTTCTCTGCGGCTGTCGGGATGTTTTTCGGCTTCTATCCCGCACGCAAAGCGGCGATCATCAATCCAATCGATGCGTTGAGATACGAGTAGATAATTCGTCGGTCAGTCTACTCAAGCCAGACGAACTTGAAGAGCAGTACCGAGGCAGTGATCATTACGACGCAATAAGCGACCAGGCCCTGTATCTCGGTGAAGATGTCCCCCAGCGGACGGCCATCGAGTACCTTGGTACTCGCCCCCACCAGCAATAGCAGAAGCACGACCAGCACGGGGAATGAAAGAACCGCGAAAAGCGCTCCTTTGACAGCGACTTTGGCGATGATCGCCGCGATTACAGTCGTCGCTCCGCATAATCCTATCACTCCCAACAACAGCACGATGATGAACGCTCCAATATTACCCGTCGGTGCATCGGTGAAGATAAAGAACATTGGAGTGATGATCACGGTCATGATCGACAGGAGCGTGAAGTTGAAGATGAGTTTGCCCCAATAAATGGCGTCGGGTTCGGCGCGAAGTTTCAGCACGAGCGCGGTACCGGATTCTTCCTCGCGAATGAAGACATGCGCCAATCCGGACATGGCGGAAAAGAACATGACGATCCAGAAAAGAGCGGAAAGCAGTTTGGGTGGAAGCCCTGCCTGTCCGAGTGAAAACGAAACGACCACCAGAGTGGTGACCCCGAACATCAGGATCGCGTTTAAGGCATAGCGGGAGCGAAGCTCCAGCCGGAGATCTTTGGCAAAAACGGCAAACGCCTTACTGACTAACCCGACAGAGCTTTTGGGCAAGCGACTGCTCCTCCTTCTCGTTCGTGGCTATCAGGATGATGGTATTCTTGCGGTACTCCTCGACTATTTCAAACACAATCCTCTTTCCAGCTTCATCGAGATTTGAGGTCGGTTCATCAAGAAAGAGAAACGCCGGGCTGTTCAAGAGCGCGACCGCGTATTTAAGACGCTGTTTCATGCCGGAGGAATATGAGCCGACCGCGTCAGGCCCTCTCCCCTCCAGCCCTACTCTAGTCAATAATGCATTGATCTCTTTACCGGTGATATTGCCGCCGGACACGGTGGAAAAGAAGATGAGATTCTCTTCCGCCGTCAGACCGTCGTACAAATTGAGATAGGGGGAAACCAGCGAGGTACTGGCGCGAATCTCCGCGTCAGAAAGTTGTCGCTCATTCTCAAAGTACGCGATCTTCCCCTTCGAAGGATGCAGCGCGGCCAGGAGGAGCATCAGCAGAGTCGACTTGCCCGAACCGTTGGCACCGACAATCGCCATTGAGTCGCCAGTAGCTAGGTCGAAATTGATGTCGTTGATGACCTTGCGATCACCAAAGCGCTTATACAGATTGGTGGCGGTAAGCCGATACATGGGCGGCAATTAACCTATCAACAGCCGATTTGCCAACCAAAAAAAAGCCCCGCTTTGCGGGGCTCACATCTGCATAAACTATCAACTAATCGCCCAACTGACCGAGCATGGCTTTAGGCTTGTAGAGGCGAAAAACCGGAATTGCGTAGCGCGTCCGACCGTCATCATTTAGTTCAATGGTGAACGCCTCTTCAAACTCGGTCTCAATCTTGTCCTTGCGGACGGTCACCTGGCCCTCAATAGATTGGCCGGCCTTGATCTGACTCGGGATCTTGATGTCGAACGATTTGAAGCTGGAATCGATGACCGTTATGGTCAGGTCATGCGCGGTGAAGTTAGTCAGCTTGAAAGACCCTTTGCGGCGGACCTTTTCTCCAAACTGAGAGACATCGACCTTCACGGGCTCCATCACCAGCGGACGAGCCGCCTCCGGTTTGGTCAAGACCTCGGCGTAGAATTGCAGGATAGCATTCCCATCATACCCTTCGAACTTGATCGCCGGTTTCTTCACGATATAGCCGACAAAAGCGCGGGAATGGAAAACGAGATCAAGGGCGACGCTGTCCCCCGGAGCTATAGTCGAATCGACGGCGAATATTTCGGTGCAACCGCAGTCAGGGATGATATGGGAAATCTTGATCGGCTTGTCGGCAGTCGATTTGACCCAGAATCGCTTGTTGGCAACCGCATGTTGCGGGATCTTGCCGAAATTGTGCGTCCCCGGAGACATGATTATCGGAAACTCGGCAAATGCCGAGCCACCGATCAGTGATGCGAAAAGGCAGAAAAGCGATCTGCGTACGAACTTCATCATCCACCCTTAATTGATAACGGTAAACAGCCGGTCCCAGCGGACTTTGCCGAAGAAGTGCCCGACATTGTAGAGAAAGACTCGCGGCACCGACAGCGGGTCATCCAGAGTTACCGGCGGAGATGGATACTCAGAGTCATCCCACGACCAATGGATCATCATTGCCTCACCAAGGATGAGATCCTTGTGCACAGGCCCCCAGAAACGCGAGTCATATGAATTGTCGCGGTTATCCCCCATCATGAAATAATGGTCCTTGGGGACAACATATGGACCAAAGTTGTCGCGAGAGTCGCGTCCGCCCGGTCCCCGCGGCTCGATTTCGCTGGCGATAAATTTGGAGAATTCGGGATTCACGAATGGCTGACCGTTGACACTGAGAACCTTGTCTTTGACCAGGATCGTGTCACCTGGAATCCCAACACATCGCTTGATATACTTGGTGACCTGGTCACCCGGCCAGACAAAAATAACAACCTCGCCGCGCTTCGGGTCGCTGATGGCAGGCATTCGCCAGTTCACCAGCGGGAGTCGCGCGCCATACACGAATTTGTTGGCGAGCAGAAAGTCCCCTATGAGGAGAGTATCTTCCATTGAGGAAGTCGGGATCTTGTAGGCTTCAACGACCGACGTCTTGATGAACAGCGCAAGAACGATAGCGATAAGGAACTGTTTGAGATTGTCCCAAATCGCGTCCCCTCGGCCATGCCGGCGAGCGGTCTCATGGGAAGGGCGAGTCATTTTCTGAATTTCAGCCATTCAGACTCCTGTAAAGGGCGAGTGTGCATCCTTAGCTTTATACGCCAGATCGGGAGAATTGATTCCGATCAAAAGCCCTTGAACATACGCATTATGTCGTTGTATGTCACGAGGATAATCAGGCCAAACAGGAAGACCATGCCGACCTGCTGCGCGATAGCGCGCGCCCGAACCGATAGTGGCTCTCCCCGCAACTTCTCAATCGCCAGGAAAACCAAGTGCCCGCCATCCAGTATTGGAATCGGGAGAACATTGAGCACCGCCAGATTCACCGACAGCAACGCCATGAAAAAGAACAGGCTCGAAGGCCCCTTCTCGGCTTCTTTGCCGGATTGTTTGGCGATAAACAGCGGGCCGCCAATCATCTTAGGCGAAACCTGACCGGTTATGAATCGTTTGACGAATTTCACTGTCTCCCAGACTATCACGTGCGACATAACAAAGCCGGACTTGACCGACTCGATCACGCCGTAACTCTCTCGTCGGATGACCTTTTGCGCGAACCCGATCACGCCGATAGAGTCGACATTCCCCGCCTCATCCATGATCGGTTCGGCCCTGGTGACAATCTGCGCGGTGGTCGTGTCATTTCCACGTACCCAAGTCAGGGAGAGTGGTTCGGCTACATGGCGATTAATTCCGGCACGAAGTGAATCAAAACTACTAACCGGAACGCCATCCAAAGCGACGATTTGATCTCCTTCGCGCATACCGGCCGCGTAGGCAGGGCCATCATCGGAAACTGTCCCGACCAGCACTTTGGTCGTGTCAAAGATCGGCTTACCGCCAATCAAGTAGATGCCGATCATGATGACTATCGCCAGGAGGTAGTTCATAAACGGCCCGGCGAAAATAACCGCCGCGCGCTGGCCGATAGTCTTGGACATGAACTCTTCAGATGAACCAGTGGTCTCATCATCCGGATTCTCGCCGATCATCTTGACGTAGCCACCAAGCGGGATGATGCCAATGCAATAGGTCGTTTCACCCCACTTCTTGGCAAAGATGTTCGGCGGAAAACCTAGTGAGAACTTCTCAACCTTGATCCCTACCCGCTTGGCAACCAGGAAATGGCCCAATTCATGGATAAAGATCAGGATACCCAAGACAAAGATGAATGACAGAATTGTCAGCATCGAACGCTCTCCAGAGATTTACGCGCGATCTTCCGCGCCTCAATGTCGGCGGCGTGGATATCGGCGATCGTTGGGTCGGTAACAGGGGCCAACGCGGCCACAGTCTCCGAGACTACCTCATAAATATCGGTAAACCCGATAGCTCTATTCAGGAACGCCTCAACGGCGATCTCATTGGCTGCATTGTATACGGCGGGAAGGGTGGATCCGGTTCCCGCAACTTCATAAGCAAGCCGCAATAATGGAAAACGATCAAAATCTGGTCGTTCAAAGGTCAAATTGGCGGCTTGCGTCCAATCAAGACGTCCAAAGTCCGAATTAACCCGGTCAGGCCAAAACAAGGCATAGGTTATCGGCAATCGCATATCCGGCCTGGACAATTGGGCGATCACCGACGAGTCAACATACTCGACCATCGAATGAACAATCGACTGGGGGTGGATGACAACTTTAATTTTATCGGCGGGCACGCCAAAAAGAGTGGTCGCTTCTATGATCTCCAGTCCCTTGTTGACCATTGTCGCGGAGTCGATAGTGATCTTCGCCCCCATGTTCCAGGTCGGATGATTGAGCGCTTGTTCGACGGTGACCTCTCGAAACTTTTCCAACGGAAGCTCGCGAAAGGGACCGCCCGAGGCTGTCAGCACCAGGTTGCGGACCTCGTCCCTCTTCCCTGCCAACAACGATTGCCAGATGGCCGAATGCTCCGAATCGATCGGGAGGATCTTCGCCTTTCCTGACTCGATCAACGGTCGAAAGATCGGACCGCCCGTAACCAGTGACTCCTTGTTAGCCAAAGCGAGCGTGATATTATGGTGGACTGCTTCAAGCGATGCATTAAGTCCGGCGGCGCCGACTACGGCGTTGACCACCAGGTCAACATCAGGAAGTCCAGCCAGACTGATGATGGCATCGGCACCAACCACGATACGAACAGACTCGCCCGCTACCGCGGCGGCAAGTTGCTTGGACTTCGATTCATCGACAATGCAGAGGTACTCGGGACGGAATTGATGGAACTGCTGGACGAGCAGCTCGACATTGCTGAATGCCGCGAGCGCCTTGATCTTGAACGCGCCGGGATGAGCGGAGATAACATCCAGACAGGATTTGCCGATCGAGCCGGTTGAGCCAAGGAGCGAGAGCTTGCGTGGTTTCATGTCTGCTTCTGTAACGGACGTATGCTGTTAGGGTTCCGTTCGAGATTCGCCCGGAAATAGAACAGGCAGAGGGATGAACCCCTGCCTGATCCAGCTCACTAATATGAGGACAATTACTTCTTCTCGTCCTTCTTTTCCGCTTTCTTCTCACCGAGCGGATTCCCCTGGGCATCCGACATGTACGCCTTCACGATCTTCACTTCCGTGGTCGGACGGGACTTTTCGCCACCGTAGGGCTGAGGACCGACCGGGACCTTGCCAAGATCGCGCAGGGTCTTATACCCGTTGACCAGATGGCCGAACACGGTGTACTGGTTATCCAGTGTCTTGGCTCTACCGAGGCAGATAAAGAACTGACAAGAGGCTGAATTGGGATCCGCGGCCCGCGCCATGGAAAGCGTTCCCTCCACATGGGGAAGCTCGTTGAATTCGGCCTTGAGCCTGTAGCCCGCGTCACCGGTTCCGGTGCCGGTCGGGTCGCCACCTTGGATCATGAATCCGTCGATAATTCGATGGAAGATCACGTTATCGTAGAAACCTTTCTTGGTCAATGACGCGAATGAATCAGCGTGCGCCGGAGCAACATCGCGATAAAGTTCGAGGGTCATTTTCCCAAGAGTGGTCTCCAGGGTGACGAATTGATTGGTTTCTTTCCGGATGGGGGCTTCGGTTTTGTCCACTTGGGCACTTCCTGTTTCAATCAGCACAGCGGCTGCGGCTACGAGTAAAACTGTCTTGAACACGAAATTGTCTCCTCTATTGTTTTTTTCATGTCTGTCGGTCAATATACAGGAATCTGTTCACCATGGTCAAGCGATGACATCATCGCTGACGTTGCAATCGCGGAAGCTTCGCCGCAACCAGCGGTTGCGCTTCAACCAGATGTACTTCAAAGACCGTTCGATCCGCTTCCAGGGTCGCGGTGGTGGTATATGCGGTAAGACCGTAAGTCGGCCATTCATAGCGATAGGCGGCGGGTGGAGTCGGATCAAGAGTCGGCACGACGGCGCCATATTCTGTCAAAAGATCCTGAACCAACGAACCGATCCCCCATCCGCTCGCGGATGTGTCTGCAAAGACGGTGTTGAGAATAACGCCATACAGCGGCTCAAATTCCTGCGCGGTGCTGTCCTGATTGGTGTCAGCAACTATGCCCACAAAACCAAGCTGTGACTCATAATCAACATAGTTGAGCCAGTAGGTAGGATCGGGGGTGTTAGCGAGTTCATTACCATTAAACAGTCTCACCACCGCGAAATCATCCCCATTTTTGACGTATTGTCCCTGGAAATCGACTCCGGGCGCGATCGTGCTTGCACGCACCGTCAAGTCAAGGGTATCAACTCCGGGGACCATCGCGCGAATCAACGCATGCCCATCTGTTCCGGAGAAATTGTACGTGAGAAGCGCACTCCCCGCGGCCGCCGTCTGCAAGGACTCAGCCGACAATTGACCATCCCCCTCCACTAAGCTGAACCTCATCCAGACCTTATACAGTGTGGTAGCGGCGTTATCAACTACCTTCAATCTTATCAATGGATCAATATTGCTCGATCCAAATGACCCCTTGAAGTACTGGCGATTGGTGATATGCTGGATCGCATACGGGACTTCAACCCGCATAAGCACTCGCGCCGTATCCGTACCATATGCATTGTAGGCGATAAGACTGAGCTGTCCATTGACCGGTGGAATGGCCCAAACTGTCGAGCCCGTCGCCGGAGTCAGCTTGGCGCCGCTATTCAGTTTTATCGAATCAGTTCGAATCGCTGTCCACGTCACCTGGGTCGAATCTCCAACCACCACGGTGTCTTCGCTGACAGTCATAGCCGTAATAGACGGCACCGCCGCATTCATGGTAACTGAGACGAACGCGGAATCCTGGCCCCCCCGGTTGTAAGCCCGCAATACGTATGTAGTAACACTTGTTGGCTTCACATAGAGACTGCCCGACCCAGTATTGGAGAGCGTCTGACCAGACGGGAATAGTTTAAGCGAATCAGTCCGCACCACGACGTAACTGAGTAAAACGGAGTCGCCGGGGGTAATGTCTGTAGGCGTGCCAGTGAACGTCGTAATATCCGGCGGCGTGACCGCCGGCGGCTGGTTAGGTTTGTCCGAAGAACAACCGCCCATCAGCACAATCATCGCTGTCAACGCGATTGCGACGACACTGAATTTCCGCATATACTTCTCTATCACCAGCAGGTTCCTTGTTAGGGTCTCACATAGAAGCGAAGCGCCAGCCCGATATTCAGGTAACGCGGGCGCTCAGAGGTCGCGATCATATCGTAGCGATTCATGGACACCAGACTGATCTGTGAGCCATCGGCGTTGCGTGCCAGACGCAGATCAAAACCGAAATTCAGTCCGGCCAGCGCTTTCGCCTCGGTCTCGCCATCGATATTGGAATCATCGAATCCAGCCGTCATTAGGCCGGCTGTCACGCCGAGACCTACATACGGCGCAAAATCCGAATTGGCAATATCCGTGAAGTAGTAATTCATATTGAGGTCGAGATCGTACGAGTTCAGGCTCAGGCCATCCTCGACCGTAACGATGACCTCATTATTCTCAAACCTTCTTTCGACATCGTGATGGGTATACCGGAAGTCCAGCGACCAGGCGACCGCGCCATACTTCACCTGCCCGATCCCGACGCCGAGAGAAAAAGTCGGATCGTAGACATCGTCCGCGTCAAATTCGCCATTATAGTCCGGCAAATTGAAGAACTCGAGCTCCCCGATAGGGGCGGAGCGAGCACCAAAAACCTCGATAAAATTAAGGCTACGGCCGACACGCGAGATTGCGCCGGCATTGGAGACGGCCATGGACAAAACCAGGGCGGCCAATAGAACGAGGGTCAGAAGTCTGGACATATTG
>JAYRFH010000030.1:0-2543 GCA_041908405.1 Candidatus Zixiibacteriota bacterium | reverse complement strand
GGGGTCAGGTTCATCGGAATAATGTCGCCTTTTCCGGAGCAGCCCAACAGGAGCAGCAACCCGACGGCCACCGGCGCAGATGTCCCCCGCACCACATGCTGTCGAATCATAAAATCTCTCTACCTCCTTGTGAGTAACAAATCCATAACTGGTGACTAATCACTGCCTAATTGCGATGGAGCACGATTGATCGAACGGCGAGGCCGTCACGAGTTTTGACATACTTCAGCGTCACTTTGTCTCCCGCATGAATTTGATCGAGTCCGATCCGCTTTTTCCCGCGCACGATGGTGGCACCCTGCTTGAGCACCGCACCGACCACCGTTTCTTCATTTGCTCCATGCTGCCCTCTGACCACAATGACAGGTGGGTCATCCGTTGGATTGACGGCTTCAACCGTACCTTTGATCTCGTGTACCGTGTTACTGGCGGCATAGACCGAGGTCAAAAAACTTCCGAGTCCGGCAAGAGCCACGCAGAGTGCGGCGCCGATCACTAACACGCCGAGCAAGCTGGGTCTCGGCTGATTGAACTCACTCCTCATCCCAGACAAACCTCTTTCCGTTCATTGTGCGAAGCAACTGGATGGATAAAGTCGCGGAACTTTAGCAGTTACGCATCACGCTGTAAAGACGGACCGGGTCTTTCCTGCCATTCCGAACACCGAACCCCCTATGCGTCTCTTGACTGCACCAAGAGCGGTCGGTAATATTCATTTCGATTTGCCACACCACGTGCCGTATCAACAAACAGTAGGAAGCACACCCATCCAGCCGTCTCTCTCGACTGCATGATCGAAGTTCGTAACATCACAAAACGGTATGGCAATCTGACGGCGATCGACCGCGTCACCTTTCGTGTCGACAAAGGTGAGGTCTTGGCCTTCCTCGGCCCGAATGGTGCTGGAAAAACGACCACCATGCGCATCTTGACCTCCTTCATTCCGGCAACGGAAGGAACCGCGCAGGTCGCAGGGTTCGACTGTGCAGAGCAACCGGATGAGGTAAAAAAGCGCATCGGCTATCTACCCGAGACGCCACCGGTGTATCAAGAACTCACTGTCTCCGAATACCTTGCCTTCGTTGGAAAACTCCGCGGACTCAGTGGCACAGAGTTGACGGCCGGCATGGACCGTGTCATGGAACGGCTTTCTCTAGGATCTGTCCGACAGCGACTCATCGCCAATCTGTCACGCGGGTATCGGCAGCGAGTCGGGCTAGCCCAAGCGCTGATTCACGATCCACCGGTTCTGATCCTGGACGAACCCACGGTGGGCCTCGACCCAAAACAAATTATCGAGATTAGAGAATTGATCAAGAGCCTGGCCGGCTCTCACTCAGTGATTTTGAGTACCCATATTCTTCCTGAAGCCACGGCCGTCTGTCAGCGTGTCGTAATCATCAACGGCGGCCGTATCGTCGCCGAAGACACGCCCGACCAACTGTCCGCCCGGCTCCGGCGATCGGAGAAGATCAGCGTGACCCTCAAAACCCCTCCGTCGGATGTCCTCGAGCGTTTTCGCGAGGTCCCCGGGGTCGAGCATGTGCTGACAACCTCCGAGGCCCACACCATTCTTATCGAGTGCGCCCTCGGCAGAGATATCCGGGAAGAAGTGGCACGGTTCGCAGTGGGACAGGACTGGGGGTTGATTGAAATGAAACCGGTCTCCATGACTTTGGAAGACGTCTTCCTCAAATTGACTCAGCGAGAAGACGGCCTCCCGAAGACGAACGATACAAGCGAAAGCGAGCGACACTAACCCGATGCCACCGGTTCAAGCCATTATCGCCAAAGAACTGCGCTCGTATTTCGTCTCCCCGATCGTCTATGTCGTGGGCGGAGTTTTCCTGCTGACCTTCGGTTTCCTCGCCTACCTCTATATTGTTTTTACCGGCGCCCAAGCCATTCAGTTGATGCAGATGCAGGGAAGCTCCGCGCAGATAAACCTGAACGACCTGGTCTTCCGCAATCTCTTTGCCAGCATGCGCTTCGTGCTGCTGTTGATCCTTCCGATCCTCACCATGCGACTCCTGGCAGAGGAGCGAAAACTGCGGACCTTTGAATTTTTGATGACCGCCCCGATACGGGTCAGCGAGATTATCGTCGGCAAATTCATCAGCGTGTACCTTGTTTTTATCGGGATGCTGCTCCTCACCACCCTGGTCCCGCTCACACTGGCCCTCTTCAGCGATTTTGATTGGTACCCCGTTTTGACCGGCTACCTGGGGATGGCGCTGCTCGGCGGGTTCTTTCTGGCCGTCGGCCTCTTCGCCTCATCCATCACAGAAAATCAGATCGTGGCCGCCTTTACCAGCTTCGGCCTGCTCTTGATGTGTTGGCTGCTGGCCGGTCTCGGCTCGCTCTTAGGTGACACGCCGGCCGGTCACGTGGTTTCCTACCTCTCGTTCATGGAACACTTCGATCATTTGGTCCGTGGGCTGGTCGACACGAAAGATCTCGTCTATTACGTCAGTGGCACCGTCTTAATGTTGTTCCTCGCTCACCGCGTAGTGGATTCGTCACGATGGAAATGACGCGACGCC